>CP053448.1:3000000-3300000 GCA_013285445.1 Pseudomonadota bacterium
TCAACGGTCCGATCGTCGACATCGAATCGCGCATTCTGGAGGTCGGCAAATGAGCCAGTCACCGAACCCCGAGCACGACCGCCGACAAGCGCCCGACAGCGACCACTGGCTGGTTCGCCCGAAGACCATCCGCCTGTTGTGGTGGGTTTTTGGCGGTATCCTGGCGCTGACTGTCGCCGGCCAGTTCTTCATCCACTTCCACGCCTACTTCGAGGTCGACGGCTGGTTCGGTTTCTACGCGCTCTACGGCTTTGCCACCTGTGTCGGCATGGTCGTGCTGGCCAAACTGCTCGGCATCGTACTCAAGCGCCCGGACGACTACTACTTCCGGCCGACCGAACTGGCCCCCAGCCAGCTCACCAAAGAGGTCGAGGCCGAGGAGGGTGGCGAAGATGTTTGAGTTCGTGCTGCCGCCTGCCATTCTGATGATCGGCGGCGCGCTGCTGATTGGCGTTGCACGTCCGGCGCTGCGCCCACTGATCGCGCTGGCCACGCCGCTGGTCACCCTCTACGCGGTCTGGCAGGTGCCCGACGGGGTGCAGTTGACCGTCAGCTTCCTCGGCTACGAAGTCCAGTTCGTCGAGGGCAGCAACCTCAGGCGCCTGTTCGCCACGGTGTTCACCCTGATGGGCTTCGGCGGCGCGCTGTTTGCCTTCCGCCAGTCGAAGTGGTGGGAGCTGTCGGCCGCGCTGATGTATGCCGCCGGCGCGGTCGGCGTGAGCTTCGCCGGTGACCTGATCGTGATGTTCCTGTTCTGGGAGCTGATGGCGCTGTTCTCGACGGTGGTGATCTGGTGCGGCGGGACGGAGACGGCCCGCGCCGCCGGCATCCGCTACGCCATCATCCACCTGGTTGGCGGCATCATCCTCAAGATCGGCATCGAGGGACTGATCATCCATACCGGCTCGCCCGAAATCCGCGCGCTGACCCTGGGCAGCTTCGATACCTGGATGATCTTTGTTGGCGTGCTGATCAACGCCGCCGCGCCGCCGATCAGCGTCTGGCTGGCCGACGCCTATCCCGAATCAAGCCCGATGGGCGGGGTCTTCCTTTCGGCTTTCACGACCAAGACCGCCGTGCTGGCGCTGATCCTGCTGTTCCCCGGCACGGAACTGCTGGTCTGGCTGGGCCTGATCATGATCTTCTACGGCATCATCTGGGCGCTGCTGGAAAACGACATGCGGCGCATCCTCAGCTACTCGATCGTCAACCAGGTCGGCTTCATGGTCGTCGGCGTGGGTATCGGCACCGAGCTGGCGCTCAACGGCGCGGCCGCGCACGCCTTCGCCCACATCATCTACAAGGGTCTGTTGTTCATGAGCGCCGGTGCCGTTCTCTATCAGACCGGCGTGCGCAAGTGCTCGAACCTGGGCGGCCTGTTCCGCACCATGCCACTGACCACGTTCTGCGGCACGATCGGCGCCCTGTCGATCTCGGCCTTCCCATGGACCTCCGGGTTCATCTCCAAGTCGATGATCTCCTCCGGGGCAGCCTACGAACACATGGCGCTGGTGTGGTACCTGCTGGTTGCCGCCTCGGCGGGCGTGTTCCTGCACGCCGGCATTAAGTTCCCGTGGTTCGTGTTCTTCCAGAAGGATTCGGGGCTCAGGCCACCGGAGGCGCCCTGGAACATGCGTCTGGCCATGATCTTCTTTTCGATCATCTGCATTGGTCTGGGCGTCTTTCCTGATCTGCTCTATCGTCTGCTGCCCTACACGGTCGACTACCAGCCCTACACGGCCGATCACGTGCTCAGCCAGCTCCAGCTGCTGCTGTTTGCCGGCCTGGCCTTCTTCGTGATGCTGCCGATGATGAGGCGGACGCTGACCATTACGCTGGATGTCGACTGGTTCTACCGCCGCCTGTTTCCGCGCCTTGCCGGCGCCGTCGACCGCACGCTGAGCGAGCTGCGCGTCCACGCTCGCAGGGCGGGTCTCTCGGCGGGCACTCGGGCGATTACCCAGATCCGGGTGCAGTCCTACCGCTACTTCTCGAGCCGAAGCCCGATGGGGCAGATGGCCATCTGGATGGCTGTTCTGCTGGCCTTCATCGTGCTGCTTGCATTCAGCCGCACCTGAGCCGGGATTCGCCGAGCTGGACTTTGCAGCAGCCTCAATCCCGCTCGCGGCGTCGACGCTGAACGACCCGATACTCGACGTCGACCAGGTGATCGTCACTTCGGCGCTGGTCCGAACGGCCAAGCCAGCGCCGCACGGTCAGCACGACAAAACCGATGACCGCCAGGCCCACCGCCACGGCCAGAAAGAACAGCCCAAGGATAAAACTGAGTGCGAGCAGACCAATGCCGAGAACAATCAGGCCGAAACGCGCCAGCGGACTGGTGGGCGGCTGATAGAATGGTTGCCACGGATTCTGCATGCAAGGTGTGACCTCGTGAGCGCCCGAGTGTTCCTGTGCCGAAGCGAAGACCTGCGCGAGGGTCATTACCGCGAGCTGGTTGTCGGCGACAGCAGGCCGCCCCGTTACCTGCTGGCCACCCGGTTCGACGGGCAGCCGCGCGCCTGGCTCAACGCCTGCCCGCATCAGGGGCGGCCGCTCAACTTCGCGCCTGACCGCTTTCTGACCAACGACGCCGGTCAGGTCATCTGCGCTCATCACGGTGCGGTATTCGAGCCGGATCAGGGACGCTGCATCTCCGGCCCCTGCCGCAATGCCTGCCTGAGTCGCGTCAAGCTGCAGCAGCGCGACGAGGGCATCTACCTGCTGGCCGAATCAGCCCCACCCTGAGCCCGTCTGCGACGAACCCACGCCGGGTCAGCGGCAAGAAACCGGGCAGGTTTTCCTGATGCCACCGGGTCGTCTCACGCACCGCCGCTCAGGTTTGCCGGATGCACCGGTATCCGTTAAAGTGGATTCAGGTTCCAGTGTGCGGAGTCGAGGCCATGAAACGATTGCTCAGTTTACTGATCATCCTGTTCATTCTCGGAGGCTGCCAGCCGGCGGAAAGCCCCGACTCGGCCGATTCAGCCACCGCCGGGACGGCGCCAGCCACCGAAACCGCCGAGCCGACCGCAACCGCTGAGGATCCGCATGCACAGCGCGAGGAAACCTGCCACCTGACGATTGGCTGGGATCCGTGGGAACCGTATCACCATATCGGCAGCAGCGGTCACGTCGAGGGGCTGGATATCGACCTGGTCAAGGCAGCCGCTGCCCGAACCGACTGCGAACTGGCCTTCCAGCAAGGGAGCTGGGCCAGCCTGCTGCAGCTCGTGCGCGGCGGAGAGCTGGATCTGCTGCTGGGCGCAACGCCGACGAGCGAGCGCTCGGCCTATGCTCGCTTCTCGGAACCTTACCGACAGGAGAGCTTCGAGCTGTTCGTGCGTGCCGATGAGCTCGAACGCTGGTCGGACATGACGCTGGTTGAACTGTTGGACAGCGGATTTCGCCTGGGCATCACCCAGGGCTATGTCTACAATGAGGAAATCAGCCGCTTGCTCATTGAACCGGACTACCAGGGACAGATCATCGAAGCGGCAGTTGGCGATCTGAACTTCACCCATATGATGGACTATCGCATCGACGGCTTCATCGAGGACCCCTTCGTGACCACCAGCATCCAGCGACGGCGCGACTGGGGCCTGAGTATTGAGCCGCTGCCGATCGACATCCGCACCGGTGAGGTGCACATGATGTTCAGCCGCGAATCGGTCAGTCCGGAAACGGTTGAACGCTTCAACCAGGCGCTGGCTGACCTGCGCGAGAGCGGCGAATACGAACGCATCCTGAATCGCTACCGTCTCGATTAGCGCTCGGTTTCCGGGCCTGCAGTGCTGCGCTAGAAAATCAGGTTGATCATGACCAGCATGGTCACCAGAAACAGTACGCTCATGATGCCGCCGACGCGCACGAAGTCCTTTACCTTGTACGCGCCGGGCCCCATGATCAGCGCATTGACCGGGTGGGTCGGAAGAATGAACGCATTGGACGTCGCCAGCGCCACGAGCAGAGCGTAGACGGCCGGGTTGCCGCCCGTGGCCAGGGCAATATTGATCGCGACCGGCACCAGCAGAACGGTTGCCCCCACGTTGGACATGACCAGCGTAAAGGTCGTGGCCAGCACGGCCAGCACCAGCTGCACGACCAGGGCAGGCACATCACCCATCAGCACCAGCACCTGCTGTGCCAACCAGGCCGCAGTCCCGGTGATTTCCATCGCAACACCCAGCGGAATCAGTCCGGCCATCAGAAACACCGTCTTCCAGCTGACCGCCTGATAGGCTTCATCCATGCTCAATACGCCGGTCAGCACCATCCCGATTGCGCCGGCGAGCAGCGCCACCGAGAGCTGAAAATCGGTAAACAGGATCAGAAACAGGCTGAGGCCGAAAAACGCGATCGCGTGCACAACCTTCTGAGGCCGCTGCTCCTCTTTGGGAATGTCAGTGGCGACGATGAAGTCCTTGTCTCGCGCCACGTTGGCCAAATCGCGCCAGGTCGAGTGACTGACCAGGCAGTCACCCACCTGCAGCGTCTGTTCACGCAGGTTCTCCGTAATGATCTCACCGCGGCGGTTGATGGCCAGCACCGAGATGCCGAAGCGCGAGCGCAGCCGGGCCTCTCCGATCGTCTGTCCGATCAGTTTTGAGCCGGGCGGAATGACCACTTCGGAAATACCGGCCCGCGTCGGATTGAACAGGTTGCCGAAGGTGCGCAGGCGCGGCTGCAGACGCAGGTTGTTGGCCAACGCGAACTCGCCGACCTGCTCCCGGGTACCCATGACGCCAAGCACCGTACCGACCCAGATCATCTCGTCGGCCGG
The DNA here is from genome assembly GCA_013285445.1 of Pseudomonadota bacterium. NCBI lineage: Bacteria > Pseudomonadati > Pseudomonadota > Pseudomonadota bacterium. Next base: position 3,004,784 of record CP053448.1, read on the forward strand.
CGGCGCCAACCGCGGGTTGTCGGTGTTCTGGATGGCCAGCATCAGCGGGGCATCTGGCAGCTGCTCGGCCTCGGCGATGCGCATTCCGACCAGCGGTGAATCGACGGTGACCAGCATCTCGTAGACGTCCCCGTGGATGCCGTAGACGTCGGCGAAATAGGTCTTGGTGCGACCCGGAGACGCGGGGCGCTTGGTTTCGGTCGTTGGCAGCAGCAGCGTGCGCACAGCCAGAAAATAGCCCAGCGTGACCAGCAACAGCGGCAGGCCAACCGGCGTGACGCTGAACAGGTGGAACGGCTGCATGGCCTCCGCCCCGGGCGGCAGCGACCGGTTCGAGGTCTCGATCAGATCATTGAGCAGAATCAGCGGCGAGGATCCGACCATTGTCATGGTGCCGCCAACGATTGCACAGAACCCCATCGGCATGAGCAGTCGCGGCATCGGCAGATCCAGTCGCGCCGAGATCCGGCTGACCACCGGCAGAAACAGCGCGGTTGCGCCGACATTCTGCATGAAGCTCGAAGTCAGTCCCACGGTTGCCGAGATCATGGTGGAGATGCGCGTCTCCGACGGCCCGCCAGCGCGCACAATAAACGAGGAGACCACGTTCATGACCCCGGTTCGATCCAGACCGGCGCCGAGGATCATCACCGCGATGATGGCGATGACTGCATTCGAGGCAAAGCCCGAAAAGAGCTGTTCGCCGGGCACCAGGCCGAGCAGGCCGACAAGCACCATGACGCTGATTGCCGCAACGTCGATACGGACGACCTCGAGCACGAACAGCGCAACCGTCAGTCCCAGCAACATGAGGACCAGGATCATGTCGCCGCTGAGTGTCAGACCGCCATCCATGTCGCTTACCGGTTCAGCAGAAAACGGGATCGTTCATGGCTCTACCATACCTGATCCATCCGCAAAGAAAACGGCTTTCAGAGCCCGGACGCGCCCGCCGCGCCGGGCCGCAATCGACTCAACCCGGAGGTTGCGGCTTTCGCTGGAGGTAGCGGGTCGGGTCGGACACCCCGGCCTGCTCGAAGCCGTCCCGGCGAAGTCGACATGAATCGCAGCCCCCGCAGGCCAGGCCCCCGGCATCGGCGCGGTAGCACGAGACCGTCAGCGAGTAATCGACACCCAGCGCCAGGCCGCGGCGAATGATGTCGGCCTTGGACAGGTCGATCAGGGGTGCGTGAATGCGCAAGCGTTCACCCTCGACCGCGGCGCGCGTAGCGACCTGCGCAAGCGCCTCGAAGGCGGCGATGAACTGCGGCCGGCAGTCGGGGTAGCCGGAATAATCGACGGCATTGACGCCGACGTATAGATCGGCCGCGCCCAAAACCTCTGCATAACCCAGCGCCAGTGACAGCAGCAGCGTGTTGCGTGCCGGCACATAGGTGACCGGTATGCCACCACCACCGGCTTTGGGAACCTCGATGTCGTCGGTCAATGCCGACCCGCCAATGGCGCGCAGATCGACCGCCACCACCCGGTGCGAGACGGCGCCGAGTACCCGACTGATCCGCTCGGCCGCCACCAGCTCGGCGCGGTGTCGCTGACCGTAATCAACCGCGAGCGTATGTGCCCGGGCTCCGCTGGCCAGGGCCTGTGCAAGCACCGTCGCAGAGTCCAGCCCGCCGGACAGCAGCACAATCGCCTCGCTGCTCATGTGGCATCGCCCTGTGCCGTGAGCGCTTCGGCCTGCCGCCTCCACTGCTCGGCCTCATCGGGCCGCTGCATGGCATCCAGCGTCTCGGCCAGCGCTTCCATTGCCTCGATCCGGCGATGAAAACGGGGTCCGACCAGCGTCTCCAGGCGATCGATGGCGATCAGCAATAAGTCCCGGGCTTCGGACAGGTTTCCGGTCGCCAGTTCGCTTTGTCCCAGCCCGAGATAGACCAGGCCCTGGAACAGATGGCTTTCGGCGAAGGCGTCGCGTCGCGCGAACGCTTCACGGTGCGCCGCCAGGGCGTCATCGATGCGCCCCAGGTCGCGGTAGACGTTGCCCAGGTTGTAGGTGGACGCAACGGAACGGGGATGCTGCGGGCCGTAGCGTTCGAGCGCCAGGTCCCGCGATTTCTCGTAGAAGGGCAGCGATTCCAGCACGTTGTCCTGACCACCCTGCTGGCGGATGGAACCGCCCAGGTTGCCGAAGATGGTGATGACGTCGGGGTGGTCCGACCCGTACAGGCGCTCGCCTTCCCGCGCCCCCTCGCGCAGCAGCGGCTCGGCTTCAGCGTAGCGCTGCTGGCGCAGCAGCACGACACTGCGGTCGTTGAGCAGGCCGACCAGCAATCCCCTGCTGACCGGGTGGTCCCACTGGCGGGCCTGGCTGACCGCACGGCCCAGCCAGTCGGCGGCCTGATCGAGCTGATGCAACTCCGAGTAGGCCTGCCCGACCCGGCGCAATGCGTCGATCCGCGTGCCGATGAGCCGCTCATCGGCCTCCGGGCCGATCTGTTCGACCACCTGTTGGCCCAGGGCAATGACGCGATCGTATTCAGCGGCATGAAAGTGCACCGCCGACTTGGCCAGCAACAGGCGCATCCGGCGGGCCTGATCCCGGGCAAAATCGGACTCGGCCAGCGCCAGCAGGTGGTCTGCGCGCGCCATCGCCTCATCCAGGCGGGCCAGCTCGGCATCAATCTGAACCAGCAACGCGCCGGCATCGAGATAGGCCGGCTCGGGTCGCCGTCCTTCAAACAGCTTGATGACCGTTTCCAGATGCCTTCGGGCCGGCTCGAGTCGCCCCAGCGCCCAGTAGGCCCGACCAATCGTCAACTCAATCTCGGCGCGAATCGACGGCTGGCCGGCCAGTTCGACACCCACACGCTCGGCGGCGTCGCTGAGCACGCGGTCAAGCACCGGGGTATCGGCCCCGTCGGCAATGCGCGGGTCGATCGAGTCGAGCATGTTGGTGCTGAACAGCGCAATCTGCTCCGCCCGCTCAGCCTGGGCCCGCGCCTGCAGCAGCCCGTACACGGCCACGACCAGGCCCGAAACCACGGCGACCGTCACAACCGCGGCGACGCCGACAACCAGACGATTGCGCTGCAGGAACTTGCGCCAGCGGTAGGCAGGGGTGGCCGGAACCGCCTCCACCACACCGCCGTCGAGGTAGCGGCGCAGGTCTTCGGCCAGTGCGGCAGCCGAGTCGTAGCGCGCTTCGCGCTCCGGGGCCAGCGCCCGCGCCAGAATCCAGCGCAGTTCACGGCCGAGGCCGGACAGATCCCTCGGCGTCCACCGTTCGGTCCCGCTGGCCGCGGCCCTGACCGTGCGAGCCGACCCCATCAGGATCTCGCGCATCTCGGTCAGTGCCTCGCTGTCGTCGGCCGGCGGCGGTCGCCGGCTGGTCAACAGCTCGAACAACAACACGCCCAGCGAGTAGACGTCGGTGCGCGTGTCGACGGCCGTGGCCGGTCCGGCGACCATCTCCGGGCTCATGTAGCCGCGTGTTCCGGCGCGCCCGCTCGACGCGCTATCGGCATATCGTGATCCATCGCGCTCGACAATGCCGGTGGCAATGCCGAAATCGATCACCTTGGGCATGGCAACGCCGTCGACGCGATCGACGAGCACGTTGTCGGGCTTGATGTCGCGGTGGATGACGCCTTGCTGATGGGCATGCTGAATGCCCCGGCAGACGCGAATGAACAGCTGCAGTCGCTCACGCTCATCGAGCGCATGGTGATCGGCGTGGTCGACGATCGGCTCGCCGCGCACCCACTCCATGGCGAAGTAGGCGCGTCCATCCTCGGCGGTGCCGGCATCATAGACCTGGGCAATCGCCGGGTGGTACATGCGTGCGAGCATCTGGCGCTCGACTTCGAACATGGCATCGAAGGCACTGCCGCTGCGACGGGTGCCGATCAGCTTCAGCGCCACCTTGCGCTGTACCGGCTCGAGCTGCTCGGCCAGATAGACCTCGCCCATGCCGCCACGCCCCAGTTCCCGGATCAGCCGATAAGGGCCGATCTGCCCGGCCCCGTCATTGACCTTTTCGCCGATGCGCCCGGCGCCCTCGACGACCGTCTTGTCTTCGGGCCCAGGCCCGTCGTCCGATTGCATGCTGCAGGCACCTGTCACGCTCGTCCAGAAACCGTCATCTTACCCATTGACGGCGCTGCATCAAATACCGCATTGCCTGGTCATCAGGCCGAGTCTCGATCAGGCATCGGCCAACGCGCACGCCAACCTCGCCCAAACGGCGTGATCGGAGACGCCGGCGGCAATGACAAAGGTGAACGACTCCTTCACAGATCATTGATCGGGCATTGAAAGGTCCTGTGCAAGATCGAGGCTCACCCCAATGACAGGATGTTGACCATGCTAATGTTTTCTCCTTCCACACTCACGCGCTGGACGACCGGCCTGGCAGTGCTGGCGTTTTCGGCAACGGCAGTCGCCGACGCTGAGGTGCGCATCGTCCACGCGGCACCCTTTGCACCGAGCATCGAGCAAACCGGCGTCAGCGTCACCGCCAACGACACCGAAATTCTCAGCAACTTCGTGTTCGGAGAGTTCACCGAGCCGCTGACCCTGCCCGCCGGTGACTACAGCATCGACGTGATCCCGACCGGCGCCGCGGAACCGGCCATCAGCGCCAGTCTCACCCTTGAAAGCGGCGTCAGCTACACGGTGCTGGCCATTGGTGATGGCGTTAACCAGGAACTGATGCTGTGGCCGCTGGTCGACGATGCCGATACGCCGGCTGGCGACCATCTGAACATCCGGGTGGTTCATGCTGCTTCCTTTGCCGCTGACCCGGCCGATACTGAAGTGTCCATTCGCTCCGCTGGTGGCACGATCATCAACGACCTCGTCGGCGTACCGTATTTCGCCCAGAGCGGCTTTTTTCAGATCCCGGCCGGCGAATACGACCTGAAAGTGGCCTCGAACGACGGCCAGACAAACCTCATCGACCCGCTCCCGGTCGACCTGCCGGCCGGCATCGATCTGACCGTGATCGCGATCGGCGACGGCAACAACCGCCTGAACCGCCCCGGTTTTACCGGAGACTCCATCATTTGAGAGGATGGAGCCATGAACGACAAGAGAAGTTACAGCCCGGAAGTCCGGGAACGAGCCATTCGGATGGTGCGTGAGCAGCGTGATCAGTACAAGTCCGAGTGGGCTGCGATCAACTCGATTGCCGAGAAGTTCGGCTGCAAGGCCGAGACTTTGCGGCTGTGGATTCGGCAGGACGAGCGCGATTCGGGTCAACGGCCGGGTCCGACCACCGAGGACAGCGAGGAACTCAAGCGCCTGAAGCGGGAGAACTTCGAGCTCAAGCGGGCCAACGAGATCCTGCGCAAGGCGTCGGCTTTTTTCGCCCAGGCGGAGCTCGACCGCGAACCGAAGTGATGGTCGCTTTCATCGATGACCACCGAGACGTCTACGGGGTCGAGCCGATCTGCCAGCAGTTGCCGATCGCCGCGTCGACGTACCACGAGCACAAGGCCTGCCAGGCCTGCCCGGAGCGGCGGTCCGATCGCGCCCGGCGCGATGCCGAACTCAAGCAGCGCATCGAGGCAATCTGGGAAGAGAACTTCCGCGTCTACGGGGCGCGCAAGGTCTGGCACCAGCTGCGGCGCGAGGGCGTGGAGGTGGCGCGCTGCACGGTCGAGCGCCTGATGCGCGAGATGGGCATCCAGGGCGTGAGCCGCGGGGCGTATCGCCGAACGACGCGCCCGGCGCCGATCACGGTCTGTCCGGACGATCTGGTCAGGCGGCGGTTCAGCGCCAAGCGCCCGAACCAGCTGTGGGTAGCTGACTTCACCTATGTCCCGACCTGGGCCGGCTTCGTCTACACCGCCTTCGTGATCGACGTCTTTGCCAAGCGGATCGTCGGCTGGAAAACGGCTCGATCGATGACCACCTCGCTGGTGCTCGATGCGCTCGAGCAGGCCCTGCATGCCCGAGGCGACTGCGATGGTCTGATCCACCACAGCGACCGCGGCGTTCAGTATCTGTCGATCCACTACACCCAGCGGCTGAGCGATGCCGGCATCGACGGCTCGGTCGGATCGACTGGGAACTCCTACGACAACGCGCTCGCCGAGACCATCATCGGGCTCTACAAGACCGAGGTTATCCACCATCAGGGGCCTTGGCGTGAGGCGAGCCCGGTCGAATACGCCACGCTGACCTGGGTCGACTGGTTCAATCACCGTCGTCTGCTCGGATCGATCGGCCACGTGCCACCGGCCGAACTCGAGGCAGCGTATTATCAGCAACTCGCGGGTCAGGCCATCGCTGCCTGACTCAAAAACGGAGCTCTCCGGAAAAGCCGGGGCGATTCAGTATCGGCAACCGTCCCGGCCAAATGAACGGCTCTACCAGGCGCTCTAGCGGAAGTGCGTTTTGTCCAGTAGGGACGGACAAAAGGAGATATCCCTAAAGCCACGGAAAGCGCCCACTCTCCAAGAACCCGGCGTGCTGAATTCAAGTGCGATACGCACCCCGATGAGTTATCCGGGTTTTCCTCTCCAGATTAGATCGGCAGATCCAGCCAAAAAGTCTTCCGCAGGGCATTCGAAATGCGAATGCGGACCTGAGACGCCCCCCCGATCACGGGTCACTTTCAGATGAGATTCAGTTTCTTGACCGTTGCAATGGGCAGGTACAGGTGATGCCGATCATCGATCAGCGGCTGAAATCCGTACTTCAGGTAAAACGAGCGGGCAGCGTCATTGATGGCGACCACTTCGACAGCATGGATTCCAATTTCGTCGGCTGCACGCAGGGTTCTGGCCAGGGCATCCACAAGCAGGTGCACTCCCAGACCCTGCCCGGCAGCGGATCGATCGACAGCCAGCCGGCCAAGGTGCGCCACCGGAACAGGGTAACGCGGCAGGCGCTTGCGCAAGTCGGGCGGGACATGATCAAACGCTACGGCACCTGCCGAGAGCGCATAGTAGCCCTGAACTTCATGCGAGCCCGGGGAACCCAGGGCCACGAAGTGCTGGCTGATCCCGGCCGCTTCGTTCTGGCGCGCAAACCGGCAAAGATACTCATTGAGGTCCGAGACGCCACAGTCGAAGGACTTGCGATCATGCCCCTTGCTCAGCTTCTCGATCGTCCAGGCGGGATCACCCACCTCGACGACGATAGCGTTCGGCGGCGGCTTGCAACGCCTGGTTGGGCTCGGAATCTTCGGAGATCAGCGCCAGGAACGCCTCGCGGTCACGACGACTGAGCTGCGTGGTCGTCGCTCGCTCGACCGTCTCGCGAGCCGCATCGAGCAAGCGCGAGAGCGCAAATTCCGAGACGGTCTGGCCACTGGCCACCGCCGCCTGCTCGATCAGGCGCTTGTGCTCACTCTGGAGTCGGAAATCCAGCCGGGCGTCACGCGCGGGCGGCTTGAGATTCATTGCGGTTGCCATGGTTGTGCTCATGTACGGATATTTGCCATACATTTTACTTGGAAAGAAGCCGCGACTGCAAGTGGGCATTTTGTCGCTTGTGAAGGCGTCGGTGTCTGGAATCCCCACCCAACCCATGCAGCCGACCAAAATGCGCATGGCCGTTACTCGCTTTCGAGGCCGAGTCTCCGGGAGGCCCGTCCCAGCAACCGGGCACGTGCTTCGCGGGCCTGCCGCATGGACCGAAATCTGGCGCACTGCAAGTGTTATCCGCAAACCATTGCACAGACCTCCCCCAGCCGTCTCACTCCGGACCCGTATGGCTTCGGGACGTCCTAGAAATTCAAAGCGATTCAGTTTTTCGGACGGGTCAATTTACTGCTTTGTCACCAGAGTATCTCTCCCACAGCCGTTCAATCTCCGTAGAAAGTGCGGCTCTGAGTTCCTGGGGCTCCACTACTTCTACATTCGACCCGAACCCCAGCAGCCACCAGATCAGCTGGCTCGACTCCATGACGGTGGCGGCTATTTCAATTCGCCCATCGTTCAATGTCTTGGCGCTCTGATCAGCGGATAGCGGCGCCTCCAGCAAGGCCTGGGCTGCATATTCATCGAATCGAGCAACCAGGCGGATCATTCGACCGGATGCATACTGGAAGCGCCCTGCCTGGATGTGGGCATCGAGATCAAAGCCTTCTGGCTCTCTGACAGCCGATTCCAGGACCACTGGGCGGCTCATTCGATGCAAGGCGGTGTGGACGGTGTCTTCAAATGGCTCCACCACTGTAACCAGGTAGTAGACCGTCTCCTGCACGACGAGCGCCAGAGGATTCAGGGTCAGGGGCCTGGACCTTTTCTGGCCACGCGAACGATAGTGAACCTCGAGCTGCCGGCCCTCCAGCAGGGCCGTGTAGACCGCCTCGAGCACATCGGGCTCAATCTTAGGCGGAGGGAGCGGCATCGCCCGCGGCAGGTAACGCACACGCTGCCTCCAGCGTCGCAGCTTGCTGCTTCCGGCCTCCTTCAGAAAGTTTCTGGCCGACTGAAACTGGGGCTCCAACTCTTCCCGGACGCTGAGAGGCAGGAGCGGTTGAAGGTACTCTTCGACCAGCTGCCAAGTCAGCGCCGACATTGGGTCATGGCCCGGCAGCGCTTGTTCCGGCGCGCCCGGCATCCAGGACCAGTATTCAGGGTGCGAGCCCTCCGTAACGAGCGGGAACTGGTCACAAAGCTTGACCAGATCCCGCTCGACCGTCCGCTTGCTGACTTCGTACCCTCTCGCAGCCAGCCTGGCCTTAAGCTCTTTGGAGGTGATGCCCGGAGGCCGTCTCGGGATCGCCCTCAGCGTGGCCAGCAAGCGCAAACTCGTATCTCGCACCCCACTCCTCCTAGCGACATTAGTTGTCGCAAAGCTCTCATATCCTGAAAACAGTTGCAAATTGTGGGTGGAGCGAAGCTTGCGCTCGTGAGCTCGGCTCCAGAACACACCTCTCTTCCGTTTCGTTGAGCTTGGCTGCCTCGCCGTGTGGGGTGCTTGTGGGGGCTTCACCTCACGGGCAGCCAAGCTCACTCCCTGGAGGATAGATCCGGGGCACTCCAGATCCCTCGCGGGCAAGTTGCCGTGGTGCCGCCAGAACCTGACAGAGCGCCTGAGCGGCGCTCAGCATCCTTGGCGAAGGGTCACTATTGCCGGGGCCTGCCAGCTCCTTGAGAACCAACGATTCGCGACAGGGTGTGACGGATAGCGTCCCGATCCGGTCATTGGTCTCGAAATCACGCAGGGAGTAGTGGAGGTCGCCGGATCGCGCGATCCCAAGCGGATGGTCAGCCATGCAGTGGTTCAGGGCTCTACCCTCTTCGAGCACCTCGGCGGGCGTGGAGAGACTGACGAAACGCACTCCGGAAACCACTATTTCCTCAGGTGGTCTCTGCCGAAGCGCATTTAGCGTGGCTGGATCACAGGGATAGACAGGACAAAGTTGCTGAAGCTCGCGATCAAGCCATTTCCAGCCCGAGCGCTTCTGATTGGAATCCGGGCGAACGGCGACGTCACGGAGCCTCATCAGTTGCTCCGCGATTTCATCAGGGCGCTGCGACGACAGGTTCTTGCTGATCTGGCGCGCAAAGATCGCCAATCGATCGGGGCAGTAATCGCTGAACGACGACATCGGATTCTCCCGGCGTCCCCACTCGCGCACTATGGCTGGCGGCAGCGCTGGCGGAAGTCCAGCCCGCGTCCAGAGGCCAAGGAATCTGGTGATCACGCGCCATCGCCGGGATGGCTGGATATCCGGCTCCACCGCCAGAACGAAACCCAAAGACGAACTCACACCCCAGTGCAACAGCCACCGCCAAGTGGCCGGCCCGCAATCCGGCGAGGAGCAAATCGCCTCCCTGAGCACGTTCAGGGCTGGGCTGCGGACCCCCTGCTCCTGCCCTGACGCGAACCACAGGTTCAGCAAGGGCAATAGCTCAGGAGCATTGTTCGCCACATCCACGAACTCGCCTTCCCTCTGCCACACCCGGTTGAAGTCGCTTAGCGCCAGATCGACTTCAGCATCCGTTCTGGAGCGCTCGGCGAGATCAAGCACGGAACCGAGCACCTCTCGCACAAGCTGCCGCCACTCTGTCGCCCAGTTTCGAAGCACGGGATTGCGGGCAATCTCCAAGCGCATCGCGTTCTGGCATTCAGAAAGCGACGGCATTCTGCATTTCCTATAGTGGAAGCCTGGTTCCACGTAGGACTGGCCCAGCAATGCAAGAACATTGGCGTCATCCAGGGGCCGCAGCAGCCCCGGCGGATTGCGCATTCTGAGCGCCTTGCCCCGAGCAGGCCGCCAGAACCAGGCGCACTCTCGGCTCTCGAAGTCGACCATGAGAGTGAGATGCTCCAGGACTTCGACCCGAATACGCCGCTCGGAGCTCCGAGAACGCATTCGGGCCCATTTCGGCGTTCGCCTGCTGATGTGGGTCAGCTTGTCTGCAGCGGTTCTCGCCGTTCCCGAGTCCGGCCTGCTGGACTGGCGACCATGTACTACCGTGACCATCACGTCTCTTTCCAGCTAGGGTGAGGACGCAGGGTAGATCCATTTTGCGACACGGAATGTCGCAAATTGCGGCCAAGCTTACGTCAATGGACGCTCTATTCTCCGTGCCCGGCCACAAATCGCGATCCTGCTACCCGCTCGAGATGCGCTACGCTAGTCGGCAATCGAAGCTCACAATAAGATGTTTGGAGCGGGGCGAACTCACACGCAAAGGCGACAACGATATTGATGAGGCGCTCTACAACGCTGGGGGGATCATGACTGAATTCAACGACCTGAAACACTCACCCATCGCCAACATTTCGCTGGCGTCCAAGGAGCTGTTTCACAGCAATTTTCTTGCCTGGGTGTTCAACACCTACCCGACGACGATCAATGCCGTTCTATCCAGCGCAGGGCTTGACAAGAGTCTGAGTGGCGAAACCGTCGAAGTCACACGCGAGGAAAGGAACCTCGACCTTGTCGCGCGGATTGGACGCAGGCGCCTCCTGGTCATCGAGAACAAACTCAAGTCGCTCCCGTACAAAGAACAGCTGGATCGTTACGAGACAATCGCCAAGAAAATCGAACCGAGCCGGGACTCTCGGGAATTCATTCTTCTGACCCTGACACCCGACGACTGCGATCGAAGCCAACTGCCGAGCGGTTATTGGCGCTGTATTGATTACGGTACGTTGAGTACCGCACTGCTGGAGCAAATGCCGCGCGACGCCAGTCCGTATCACGTCGCGACCGTTAAAGACTACGTAACGTTCGTCAGGTGCCTGCTCCACGTAGCCAGTGATGAGAGCAGACACACCTGGAACAGTGCCGGCAGCAGTCTCAAAGGAGGCACCGATGCAGAATGGCTGAGATTGCACAAACTGAACGACCTCTTCGGCAAGCGGCAGGGCCAGAAGGTCGCAGCGAAGGTCCATGAGGCGCTCGCCAGGCGGTTTGGGAGCCAAGTCGAATGGCAACGCCCGCCCCGACACCTCGAAGCCTCGAAGATTAGCGTCTACAGCGGATTCTCGAACTCACAGCCTCTGGTAGGCATATTCTGCGCTCTGGGCGAACACGCATGGCCCGATAATGACATTCCGGTTGGAATCGGTTTTCAGGTCCAAGGCGAGCAGTTCAGAAGCTATATCGAATGGCCGAGGCCAGGTCACTTGGCGCAGAAGCCAAACGAAGGGTCCCGCCCGAGCAAGACTGCGGCAATCGCATGGGATCTGTTTTGCGATGAGCGCTGCCCCGTATCGTTCTGGCCACCCGGGCGAGAATCCGGCCCTGAAGATGAATCGATCGACGAGAGGTCCAAGAAGCGTCGACATAAGACGCAATGCCGATTTGGTGTGCAGTTTCAGTATCGGTACAGGCCACTCTCCGAAATTGCAGGCACAGACGTTACTCTCGACAATCTGGCCAAGGCTCTGATTGAGCACGCGGAATCGCTGCTTAAAGACCTCGAGCAGATCGAGTCGTTGCTACAGGACCACCAGGCGAGATACGAGAAATGAACAGAACATCCACCCGAAACGCGCCGCGACTCAGTAAATCTCGATTTATCGCGGGCATGCAGTGCCCCCTTCGCCTATGGAACGACATCTATCGGCGCGAGCTGGCAACACCCTTCTCGGACACCCAGCAAGCGATCTTCGACCGGGGTACGGCCATCGGTGAACTGGCGCAGGAGCGCTACCCAGGTGGGGTGCTCGTCGGCTTCAAGCCCTGGGAGCGCGAGGAGGCCATCGCTGAGACTAATCGCCTGTTGTCCGACCCCGCGGTGCCGGCGATCTACGAGGCCGCCCTGGAGCACGAGGGTGTCTTCGTTCGGGTTGATGTGCTCGCTCGAAATGGAGACGGCTGGGATCTGGTGGAGGTGAAGGCCTCAACGCGCCCGGACAAGGAAGTTTTCCAACGCGACGCGGCCATTCAGTACTGGGTTGCAACAGGCGCAGGCCTGACCATCCACCAGGCGGGCATTCTGGTGCTCAATCGCGAGTATGTCTATCCCGGGGGCGCGTACGATCTTGACCTGCTGTTTCGCTTCGGAGATGCAACCGATTTCTGCCGAGAGCAGCTGGAAGGGACTGGAAAAACTGTCGATGAGTTCCACCAAGTGCTCGCGGCCGCGAATCCGCCTGACATCGCCGTGGGGGAGCACTGCTTTACGCCCTATGAGTGCCCCTATTATGGGTCCTGCTCAGAGGGCATCGAGACCCCCAAGCATCCAATATCGGATCTGTACCGGCTAAACGGCGCACGCCGGGAGCGGCTCGAGGCGCTCGGCATCGAGGCCATTCCGGAGATCCCGGATGGTTTTGAACTCACACCGCTGCAAGAAAGAATCCGCCAGACTGTTCTTTCGGGAGAGCCCTGGATTTCCCCCAGACTCCATGCAGTCTTGGACGAACCCGAGCGGCCGCTCTTCTATCTTGACTTCGAAGCCTGGCAGCCGGCCCTGCCTCCCTATCCTGGCATGCGGCCCTTCCAGGCCATTCCCTTCCAGTTCTCCGCTCATATCGAATCTGCCGGCGGCGAGCTGACCCATCGGGAGTATCTACATCAGGAGGCGACTGATCCGCGGCGCGCCTTGGCCGAAAGGTTGCTCGAGACCGTCGGAACCCGGGGCAGTATCATTGTCTATTCGGGCTATGAGCGCAGGATGATCGGTGAACTCGCCGAGCATCTCACAGACCTCCGTGACCCCCTGCTTGCTCTGAACGCTCGCCTCTGGGACCTGCTTCCGGTCATCCGGGATCACTACTACCACCCCGATTTCAGGGGGTCATTCTCCATCAAGAGCGTGCTGCCAGCGCTCATCGAGGGCGAGCACTGGTCCGGCTTGTCCATCTCGGACGGAATGGCAGCCGCAATCGCCTATGAAACCGCTCTGTTCGACGAGTCCAGCGCGCGACGTGAGCAGGTGTTCGCCGACCTGCGAGAATACTGTGCTCTGGACACGCTGGCAATGGTTGATCTGATGCGAGAACTGCGAACGCGTGCCACGTCATAGGATCCCACACTTCAAAGAAATCAAAGATCAACGCCGAGTGCCTCGGAGTCCCTGAAGCACTCCCAGGTGAACTGATCCATATTCTCCTTCCCAATGCCCTCGAGCACGCTCTGCCATGTCAGATGCGGCGCCTCTTTGTTTAACGGACGACCCTTACCCAACGTTACAAGATGAATGGTGCCATCCAGCCCCGGCAATTCGAGATGCTTCCAAAGGCTCAGGATATCTCGCTGGGTCTGGACCTGATCGTAACCATCTCGATTCGATCCGCCGCCAGATTCGACTTTTGCCTCGATCAGCAGCCCCCTCCGACCCTCGAGCACCAGAATATCCGGCTTGGCATTAAAGGCCCACCGCAGGCGCATGAGGCGTTTGGCGCAGGGCTTGGACAGCGGAAATTCATCCAGACCCTTCATTGACCAGCGGGCTGGACTCCAAAGCTTTGGCTCGTGGCTACTCTTTCCTCCTTCGGTCCACAACGGACTTCCCGGGGATTTCTCCAGCAGCTCAAAGGGAATGAGCGCACAACCCTTTGCGCCGCCCAAGTCCAGTGTGTTTGCCCAATCCACGGCTTTGCGTAGAAATCTGAGCCTCTTCTCCTCGACGTCCGGGTTCTTGGAGTTAGGGTTGCCCAAGTGGCGCCAGAAATCCCGTAACGCGGCGACTTCAACGTATAAGGCAAGATCGGGCGAGGCCGAGAACAGGCTGGGAATCTCTTGATTCTCCTCGACTACCTTTGCGAAGCCCTGGCGCGCGCCATCGTTTGCAAGCAGGCAGTGTGACAGGAGCATGCAAAAAAAACGCTCCTCGCGATTCACCATGGCGTAAGTCAGGCGTTGGTCTGTCATCTCTACCCCTCTGAATTCGGAAATTGGCGTTGCATCGAGCCTCGCCCGCAATCCAGACAATGCTGCATTGAGGCAATGAATCCGTCACAGGTTAACTGCTCTTGCGACAGCAGACGTCGCAATAAGCCCCATACTGCGGAAACGATCGTAGCCTGAAAGGGCTACCAATGTCAATCGGAGCGGATCGGCAACGGAAGCTTACAGTCGGGATCCCCATGCAGCGGCTCACAACTCCGCTTGCGAAGTTTCCGGCTTCCTGACCAAGGAGCAATGAAGTGAAGGCGAGGAACAACGAAATCCCGCGAACGGCCGGGAACCCGCGCCCCATGTATGGGGAAGTCGCTAAGTTCCTGGGCCTCCCCGGATCGCATCCACTCCCCAAGGAGGAAATGACCGAGCTTTTCTCGAAGGGGTTCCCAGGTGAGGCGCTGGATCGCGTTGCACATGCCATTGCCCCGGCAAATCCGGAACTCGTCGAGTCGCTCATAGGAGCCGCAGCGATTGGCCCCGCAAGGGAGGGTGAACGGCTGGGCACCCGAGAGAGCCACCTGGTCTATCGGCTGGCTTCCATCTGGCTCATGGCGTTTCGCGGGCTTCAGGACCAGGAAATGGCCCGAAGCTTCCTGCACTCTCCTAATCCGCTTCTCTTTGACGAGATCCCGCTCGAATTGACCCTCAAGAGCCAGGAAGGGATGAATCGAGTGATGGGACTCCTCTCGTCGTACAGCCCGTCGATGCAGCCCGTAGCCTATTGGCAGGAGTAGCTGGCGAACTGCAGAAAAAGCCGTCCTTTCGCGCCTACACCGTCAAAACCACCCGCCTCGGATCGCGATCCAGGGAGATCGATAGACCGCCGGACCCTGTAGTCACCATTGCGCGCCTGTGCTAACGTCGCAAATCCCGGTCGCCCGGCCGTCCCCCCTACTGCCAACGCCAACGCAAGCCCCAGGCCGGGCGGCCGTACCTTTCACTGGTTGCTGAGACTGTGAAGCGCGCGCCGAGCGCTCAACTCCGGACGGAACTTCCCGTCCGATGAGGTGTGACCGCTCCTGTAGCGCGGACCACCGGTTCTTGCTACGCTCACCTGGCGGCCGCCCGGCCAACCGTCTACTCGCCTGGCAGCAAACAACCGCGGCCGGGCGGCCGCTCTCTCCGCGCTGGGGCATTCGGGGACGGTGGAGTAACCTGGCACAGCGCTGACAGAATCGGGCACCCACTTCGTGGGATTTTTGGGTGTGCCGGGGTTTCAGGGCACTGCAAGGGTTCACCCGAAACCCTTGCAGCCGCCCCAACCTCATTTGGCCCTTCACCGGTTTCATGGAATTGTCTATCGCGGTCCACCAGCACATGGGAACTCCAAGGGCTATATGGATACGTCCGTTATGGCGGGGTAGACCCCCCCCCTGTTGGGGTCAGAAACAACCGCCCTCGAAAAGGTCACATCCGACTGGCAGACGTCAGGGGAGCATGGACTCGATGTCGGAAGCCGCCGTAGGATAAGCGAAGGTCGCGTACTTGAGGTCGTCAGCCGTCATGCTGCTGCGCATCGCAAAGCCGAACAGATTGATCACCTCACTGGCTTCCGGGCCGACCAGGTGGGCGCCGAGAATCTTCCCGCTGGTCTCTTCGACCAGAATCTTGTACGCATAGCACGGCTCGTTGACGCGTCGCGCGGTGAACCAGCCGGGCACGCTTTCGTGCTTAACTTTGAAGTGCAGGCCTTGCTCCTTGGCCTCGGCCTCGAGCAGGCCCACGCGGGCCAGCGACGGCAGCGTAAACACGACGCTGGGGATGCCGGTGTAGTCGACCGTCGCGTCTTTGTTCTCCAGCAGGTTATCGACCACCGCGTGGGCTTCCAATGTAGCCACGGGGGTCAGCGGCAGCGGCCCGCCGGCAGCATCGCCGGCGGCATAAATCGCGGGATTGGACGTGCTGCGAAAATGCTCGTCGAGGCTCAGCTTGCCTTTGTCGCAGGCGATGTTGGCGGCATCCAGGTCAAGCGCCTCCAAGGCCGGTCCGCGGCCGCCGCTATGAATGGCCAGGTCTGTTTCGATGGTGACTTGACCCTCGGGCCCTTCAGCTTCCACCTCAAAGCTGTCGCCAAGCTTGCGCACGGTCTTGACTTCGTGCCCCGGACGCACATCCACGCCGAGCGCGCGTGTACGCTCGACCAGCATCTCCACCAGATCCGGATCGAAACCGGCCAGCAGCTGCTTCCCTCGATTGAGAATCGTGACCTCAGCGCCGGCGCGTGCCGCGATATGGGCGAACTCGAAGCCGATATAGCCGCCGCCGACCAGCACGATGCGGCGCGGCAGGGTTTTTAGCTCCAGGAAGTCGTCGCTCAGGGCAAGGTGCGCGAAGCCTTCGATGGGCAGCCGGGCCGGTTCGGCGCCGGCGGCGATGACGATGTGTTCGGCCTTGAGCGTTTTGCCGTCCACCTCGATCGAGTTCGCGCCAGTGAACCGGGCGCGGCCGTGATAAGTATCGATGCCTTTTTTGGCATACGCCTGCTCGCGCTTGTCCGGCACCGAATCGGTGAAGGAGCGCCTGTGGCGCTGAAGTCCGGGCCAGTCGATGGAAAGCTTGCCCTTCACCGTCTCGATACCGCTCATTCGCTCGTAGCTGTCGATCACCTCGGTGGCCGCGATCAGCATCTTCTTCGGGTCGCAGCCGCGCAACGCGCAGGTGCCGCCAAACGGGCGATGGTCAGCAATCGCGACCGACCAGCCGGCCTTGCGACAGCCAAAGGCGGTGACGCTGGCGGCAGTGCCGGTGCCAATTACGATCAGGTCATACGTTTTATCGGCCATCTGTTTTCTCCTCACTTGCGTTGCCCGCAGATCTCCCCGAAGTTATTTCATCCGGCACAACAGGAAAGCTCTTTGACGTCCCTGGTAAATGTCTGTGCCGTTAGCTTCAACCCCTCGACCATCGTGAGGTACGGAAACAGCTGATCGGCAAGCTCCTTGACCGTCATTTTCTGGTGTATGGCAAGCGAGGCGGACTGAATCAGCTCTCCTGCATTGGTTGCCACGGCTTGCACACCGATCAGACGGCTCGAGCCGACCTCGGCCACCATTTTGATGAATCCACGGGTATCAAAGTTGACCAGGGCCCGGGGCACGTTCTGAAGATCCAGTGTTCGGGTGTCGACCTCAATGCCCTTGAGTTTTGCTTGGGCCTCGGACAAGCCGGCTGTGGCCACCTGGGGCTCGGTGAACACTACCGCCGGCATGGCGCGCAAATCGAGCGTCGCCGCTCCGCCGGTCATGTTGACGGCTGCCCGGGTCCCCGCCGCCGCGGCCACGTAGACAAACTGCGGCTGGTTGGTGCAGTCACCAACGGCATAGATGCCAGGGGCGCTGGTTCGCATGTAGTCATCGACAATCACTGCGCCGTTCCTTCCGGTCTCCACGCCGATGGTGTCGAGCCCGAGCGCGTTTGTATTGGGCGCCCGGCCAGTGGCAACCAACAGGCGGTCGGTCTTGAGCGTGCCCCGCTTGGTCGCAAGATGAAATTCATCGCCGATATGATCGACTTGGCTGGCCTCGGTGTATTCCAGCACCTCGATGCCTTCCTCCCGAAAGACTTTGGTCAGGTGTTCCCCGATGGCCGGGTCTTCTCTAAAAAGCGGTGTGTTGCGGGCCAGAATCGTCACCTCGCTGCCCAGACGCGCAAAAGCCTGGGCCAACTCGACGGCTACAACCGACGAACCGATCACGGCCAGGCGCTTCGGGATCGTATCGCTCTCCAGGGCCTCGGTGGAGGTCCAGTAAGGCGTGTCCGCCAGGCCCTGAATGGGCGGGATTGCGGGGCGGGCGCCGGTCGCAATCAGGCAACGATCAAACGTCAGGCGCTGATGGGCGCCGGATTCAGTTTCAATATCCAGTGTGTCTCCGTCGACAAAGCGCGCCTGGCCACGGATCAGGGTGACCGCCTCGTGGGCGTCCAGAATGGACTGGTACTTGGATTGGCGCAGCTCTTCCACCCGTGCCTGCTGCTGGGCGACAAGCGTCTTGCGATTGAATTGTGGTGGAGTGGCGGAGATGCCGTCATCGAAGGGACTGCTTGATCGTACGTGGGCTACATGCGCGGCCTGGATCATGATTTTGGACGGCACGCAGCCTACGTTGACGCAGGTCCCGCCGAGGGTGCCGCGCTCGATCATGGTCACCCGGGCGCCCTCCTCCGCGGCCCGAATGGCTGCGGCAAACGCGCCGCTGCCACTGCCCACAATGGCGACATGCAGCCTGTCGTCCGACGGGGATGGGGTATCGCTATCGCAACACTCCGTCTTGTTCGTGTCATTCATTGCTTTTGCTCTTGAGCGTGGCACTGAACCCCGAATTCTCGACCGCAGCGATCAGCATGTCGACATCGGTGCGCGCCGGGTCGAACACCGCGCGTGCCTGTTTGGTTTCGAAATCCACTTCAGCCTCGTATACGCCGTCGACGCCGCGCAGCGAGCGCCGGACCGTGATCGGGCACGTCGGGCAGGTCATGTCCGGCACCGACAGCACCACTTCGCGCCGCTCAGTCGCGTCTTCGGCAGCGGATGCATGCGCATCCGGCTCGTCACTGCAGCCGGCAAGCAGAAACAAGCCAAGAACTAGCGTGGCCACGATCGCCAGGCGATCGCCAATTGGATTAAATGTCATGAACATGGCTTCATATCTCCTTCGATACGGTTTGAATGCGTTTAGTTGAGGATGGCGCCAAGCAAGTAGGGGGCAACCGCCGACAGCGCGAGCAGGCCGGCAATGACCCAGAACAGCACCCGATAGACTCGCTTTACCGTGGGCACGGCACAGGCCTCGCCATCGGCGCACTCGGTCTGCGGCCGATATAACCGTCGCCAGGCAAAAAACAGGGCGACTGCCGCTGCACCGATAAATAGCCAGCGATAGGGATAGAGCGCGTGCAGGTTGGCCAGCCAGGCCCCACCCAGGCCCAGGGTGACGAGGACAAAGGGGAGGATGCAGCAGGCCGAGGCGACCGCCGCGCCCAGCCCACCCAAGGCTAGAAGTCCCTTGTCGCCGCCGCTGGAACCGGATTCAGCCGAATCGGACTCAATGGAAGTGTCAATGGAGTCTCTCATTTTCTTAAAACTCCTTTAGGTCAATGTTAGTGACGAGCATAGACCCGTACCTTGGTACAGAATCAAGACCTTTCCTCAGCGTAATCGGGATCGTGTTCGGCAGCAGCTTGGGTGCCAGTGGTAATGTATATCCGTACCGAACTACGGGGTTTGGAGCTCCTATGGGCGATAAGACCAAGCAACTCACGATCGGCGCGCTTGCTCAGGAAACCGGGGTCGGCGTCGAAACCGTTCGCTATTACCAGCGCCGCGGTCTGCTTCGCGAACCTGAACGCCCATATGGCCGTATCCGCCGTTATGGGCCGACCGACGTAGCGCGGCTCCACTTCATACGGACAGCAAAGGAACTGGGATTCAGTCTGGATGAGGTCGCAGAATTGTTGCGACTCGATGACGGCACGGACTGTGACGAGGCACGTGGGCTAGCCGAGAAAAAGCTCGCTGACGTGCGGAAAAAAATCGTCGTGCTGGGAAGCATAGAGCGTGTTCTGACTGAACTGGTTAGTGAATGCCAACAGCAGGAAGGTAGCATTCATTGCCCACTGATCGTGTCGTTACGCGAACGGTCAGCGGGGATCGTGCGGACGCAACCATAATAAAGCCGTATCGGCGACTCTCCCTTCCCAGAACCTGACATTCGGAAGGAACTTTGACACGCTATCGGTGCTCCAAAAATAGGCCGGCAATCGGCATCTGTTTTCCGCATGTTAAGCTCTACGCGATGCAGCAAGCGATCTGCAAATTATTGGCCTTGAGCGTGCTCCTCGCCGGACTCGGCTGGAGCATGGACGGCCATGCCGTGTCCGCCGAGCCGCATGAGGAAGGTTCGAGCCTGATCGAGCACGGCGATCAGCAGGGCGGTCAACAGGGCGGTGAGTTCTGTGACCACCACTGCCACGCCAGCTCTCACCTGGTGGCCGTACCTGTTCTACCCAACTTGCTGCCCCCGAGAAAGCGCACTGCCTCGCTTGAAGGCATCATTCAATTACCGACCTCCAGCGGTCGAGACTCCCCCTTCAGACCCCCTATTTCCTGAGTTCCGCGTCAAACCTCTTGCGATGACCGCCTGCCCAGGGCCGTCATTGATCGCAACTGTACGCTGAACAACAGGGAATCGAATCAATGCAATCTGCAAACCGTGCCCGCTCGAGCGGGCGTGGAGTGATAGCCGCAATAGTCGCGGCCGTCGCTCTCGTGGCGCCGCTGTGGGTCGCGGCCCAATCTGAACAGCCGCCTTCTGCAAAGACACTGACCCTCGACGAGGCCGTTTCCACGGCCGTGCAACGCAATCTCGAGCTGCATGCCGCTCGGCAGGAAATCCTGTCCGCACGGGCCCGGCTTGAGCACGCCAGTCGATGGGTGCCTTCCAACCCCGAAATCTCGGTCCAGCAACGCCGGCGCAACCCGCCCGGTCCGGGCAGAACCAGCACGGATTTCGGGGTCGAGATCTCCCAGGAATTGTGGATCGGCGGCCAGCGAGGTCTCAATCGCAGTGCCCGCCAATCGGAAGTCGAGAGCGCGCGGGCAATGATCCAGTTTTTGGAACTCACCGTCGCCGCGCGAACCCGCCGAGCCTTTCTCGACCTGCTCGTGGCGCGCGAATCCGTGGAAACCGCGCAGCGCGCGGTGGCCGTCACCGAGGAAATCCAGCAGGCCACTCAGTCGCGAAAGGAAGCGGGAGAGGCCAATCGCATCGAGGTCAATTCCGCCTCGATCGGCGTCGGCCGCGCAAAGTCAGCCCTGGCCGAAGCGCGGGCGAACGAGAACGCCGCTCGCGCGCGCTTGCGCGAGCTGATGGCCGACGAGGTGCCGGAAGAAGTAGAGGTCTCGGGCAACTTCAACCTGCGGGCACTGGACCTGCCGCCCCGAAGTCAGCTGCTCAATCGCGTCGTGGCCCATCGCGGCGATCTGGCGGCGGCCGCTGCCGATATTGCTGCTGCCGAGAGTGATTTGGCCCTGTCTCGTCGCCAGTTGATCCCCAACCTGACCGTCTTCGGTTTCTACGAGCAGGAAGAACAGGAGGACATCACGGGGGTGGGTGTATCGATGCCGCTGCCGGTACTGCATCGCTACGGCGGCGAGCGCAAGGAGGCGCAGGCCAATCTCAGGAAGGCCCAGATCGAGCGCGATGCCCTACTGCTGGAAGTCCGAGTCGGACTCGAGCGCGCCATCGCCGACTACCGGGTCGCCAAGACCCGGATCGAGGCCGTGTCGGGGCAGGTACTGGCCTCGGCCGAGGACAACGTTCGCCTGACGTATGAGGCCTTTCGCGCCGGCGAGGTCGGCATCACGGCCGTTTCATCGGCGCAGGAATCCCTGCTGCAGGCTCGCCGCGCCTACCTCGAGGCCCGACGGGCCTTCATTCAGGCAGCTTCCGATCTCGAACGCACCAGTGGAGGCCTGCTGGTTGTTCACGGCCGTCCTGCTGAGCCGGCGCCGAGTTCGGAACCCGAAACCAATCAGAAGGAATCCTGATCATGAACCGATTGAATATTCTGTTGGGCCTCGTTCTCGTCGCAGTCCTGGTCGGCTGCGGCACGGACGAAGCGAGCCACGAAACCAACCACAACGCCGACAACTCATCGACCGCCCAATCCGCCGACAACCACGACGATCACGGCGGGGAAGAAGCCGGCCATGAGGGTGAGGAAGCAGGACACGAGGGCGAAGACGCACACGACGAGAGTGAGCAAACTCGTACCCTGGAGCTCACTGCTGCCCAGGAGCGACGCCTGTCGATCCAGATCGAGGACGCCACTTCGGGCTCTGCAAGCGACACAGTCTCTGCACCGGCGACCTTAACCTACGACAAGGACCGAATTGCACGGGTCGGCCCCCGCTTGGAGGCCAAAGTCGTGCGCGTCATTGCCGACCTCGGAGATCGTGTCGAGGCCGGCGACCCGCTGGTTGAACTCGACAGCGTAGCGCTGGGCAAGGCCAAGGCGCGGCACCTTACTACAAAGGCTCGACTCGATACGGTTCGCGCGCAGTACGAGCGAGAGCACGAACTCAACGAGAAGGAGATCACCAGCGACGCTGAGCTCCAGGAGGCGCGCGCGCTGCTGGCCGAGGCTCGGGCCGAGCACGACTCCGCTGACGAGGAACTGCGCCTCTACGGCCTGTCGCCGCAGGAGATCGACTCAGTCGAGCCCGACGCCGACGTGCCCTTTTCCCGCTACATCCTGACCAGCCCCATCAACGGGACCGTCCAGCACCGCGACGTGGTGCCGGGGCAAACCGTCGGCGCCAACGAAACGCCCGTGACGATCGTCGACACCTCGACCCTGTGGCTGATGATTGAAGCGAGCGAGTCGGACGCCGGGCTTCTCCAAGCTGGGCAGTCGGTCGATCTGGTGGTGCGCAGCCTGCCGACTACGCGCTTTTCCGGCGAACTGGACTGGATTTCCAGCAGCCTGGACCGCGAATCGCGCACGCTGACCGCACGCGCCGGCATCAACAATCCGGACGGGGTGCTGCGCGACGGCATGTTCGGCACGGCCCGAGTCCAGATCGGCGAGGCCGCCAATCGCACGCTGGTGCCGCTCGACGCGGTACAGGAGCTCGAAGGCCAGGACATCGTGTTCGTACCGGGTGAAGAAACCGGTCATTTCCGGGCTGTTCCCGTCACCTTGGGAGCGGAAAACGACCGCGTCGTCGAAATTCTCGCGGGTCTCGCGCCCGGGGACTCCGTGGTGGTCTCCGGTGCCTTCGACCTGAAGTCGGCGCTGACCGCCGCCACCCGCAGCGCGGCCCACTCGCACTAGGAGAGATTCATGATCGATGCAATGATTCGAACGGCGCTCTCCAATCGGCTGCTGGTGTTGGTCTTCGCCGCGGCGTTGTTGATTGCCGGGATATTCGCCTTCCGCAGCGTCCCGATCGATTCCTTCCCGGACGTCACCCCCACCATGGTGCAGGTCTTTACCGCCAGCCCCGGGTTGTCACCGGAGGATGTGGAAACCCAGATCAGCTATCCGATCTCGATTGCCATGTACGGCCTGCCGGGCCTCGAGCGCGTTCAGAGCACGTCCATCTTCGGGCTGTCGCGCGTCAATATCTATTTCAAGGACGGCACGGATATCTACTTTGCCCGCCGCCTGGTCAACGAGCGCCTGGCCCAGGCGCGCCAGGAAATTCCCGAGGGCATGGGCAATCCGCAACTCGGCCCGCTGACGACCGGCCTGGGCCGCGTATTCATGTACACGGTCGAGAATGCAGAAGGCGCCGACTATACGCCGACCGAACTGCGCGAGGCCCAGGACTGGATCGTGAAGCCGCAGCTCCGCACCGTTCCCGGTGTCACCGGCGTCCTGTCGATCGGCGGCTTCGAGAAGCAGTACCAGGTCAACCTCGACCCGCAGGCACTGGCGGCCCGCAACCTGACCGTGGGGGATATCCGTGCCGCCCTGGCCGCTAACAACCGGAACGTGGGGGCTTCCTTCATCCAGCGCAGCGGCGAGGAGTACATCGTCCGCGGCTACGGCTGGATCGATTCCGGCGAGAAGGGGCTCGAGGATCTGCGCAGCATCATGATCAGCGAACAAGGAGGCACCCCCGTCTATCTCGGCGACATTGCCGATGTGGAATTCGGGCCGGCCATCCGTCGCGGGACCTTGATGAAGAATGGCGAAGAAGCCGTCGGCGGCTTCGTTCTCAAGCTGATCGGAACCAATACCCAGGATCTGCTCACGGCCATCGAAACCAAGGTTGCGACCATCAACGACGCCCTGCCCGAGGGCATGCGCATGGAGCCGTATTACTCGCAGGCTGAGCTGGTCGGCAAAGCCGTGGGCACGGTCGAGAAGGCCTTGCTCGAGGCGGCCGTGCTGGTGCTCGCCCTGCTATGGCTGTTCCTGGGCAACATACGATCGACCCTGATCGTGATCGTCAGCCTGCCCTTGTCGGCGCTGGTGGCCTTTATCGCCATGAGATACGTCGGCATGTCGGCCAACCTGATGAGTCTGGGAGGGCTGGCCATCGGCATCGGCATCATGGTCGACGGTTCAGTCGTAATGATCGAAAACATCTTCCGGCACATGGAAGAGCGACAGGAAGAGGACATCTCACTTCCACGTCTGGTCGGTGAGGCTGCACGGGAGGTTGCCAAACCAATCGCTTTCGCCATCGCCATCATCATCATCGTCTTCCTTCCGCTGTTCACGCTCGAGGGCGTGGAAGGCAAGATGTTCTCGCCGATGGCCTATACCATCAGCTTCGCGCTGGCCGGCTCCCTGCTAATCGCCCTGGTACTGGTCCCGGTCCTGACGACGCTGTTGTTCAAGAAGGGCAGCGTGCACGGCGAGCCTCGCCTGGTCGGCTGGCTACGCAAAGGCTATCGGCCGCTGCTGGATGGCGTACTGGCGTATCCCAAGCGCACCGTGGCAGTAGCCCTGGTGCTGTTCGCCGGCGGGCTGGCGCTGTTCCCGATGCTGGGTACGGAATTCGTCCCGACCCTGAGGGAAGGCACCTTCCTGGTGCGATCGACCCTTCCGCCCGGCGCCAATCTCGACACCGCAAACGAGTATGCCGGCCGGGTCGCCAACGTCATACGTGAATATCCGGAAGTTACCGGCGTGTATGCACGCGTCGGCCGTGCAGAGGTCGGCGGCGATCCCGAACCCGTCAACGTGGTCGCCTCGCTGGTTGCGCTCAAATCGCTCGACGAATGGAAAAGCGGGCGCGACTACGAGGAGTTACAGACGGCCATGGCCGAGCGCCTGTCCGAAGAGGTGCCGGGCCTGGCCAACAACTTCTCGCAGCCGATCCAGCTTCGCACGGACGAGTTGCTGTCCGGGATCATGGCCGAAGTGGTCATCAGCATCTACGGCGAGGATCTCGACGAGCTGGCCCGAATCGGCGAAGAAGTAACCGCCATTGCCCGGGAGGTACAGGGCTCGGCCGACGTGCGGATGCAGCAGCAAGGCGGCAAACCGCAGATTGTCGTGCGGCCCGACCGGCAAGCGTTGGCGCGCCACGGCATCTCACTCGACGAAGTGCTCGGCGTGGTCGAGACCGGTATCGGCGGCGCAAAGGCCGGCCAGGTCTTCGAAGGCATTCGCCGGTTCGATATTTTCGTGCGCATGGAGGAGCCGGCGCGCGCCAGCGTGGATGATATCCGAAGCCTCAATTTCCGCACCTCGGCCGGGGCCCTCATCCCGCTGTCGCAGATTGCCGATATCGAGGTCTACCGCGGGCCCAAGAAGATCTCGCGCTCGAAGGCCAGTCGCCGACTGTTCGTGCAGCTCAACGTGCGCGGCCGCGACATGGGTAGCGTGGTCAACGACATCCGGCAGCGTATTTCCGAGGAAGTGGAGATGCCGGCCGGCTACTTCGTCGAGTACGGCGGCCAGTTTGAGAACCAGGAGCGCGCCATGGCCCGGCTCTACCTCGTCGTGCCCATCACGCTTGGACTTATCTTCCTGCTACTGTTCATGGCCTTTTCGAGCATGCGCTATGCCGCGCTGATTTTCCTCAACGTGCCCTTCGCGGTCACCGGCGGCATCTTTTCGCTGTGGATCTCCGGACAGTACCTGTCGGTGCCCGGCGCGGTGGGGTTCATCGCTGTGTTCGGTGTGGCCGTACTCAACGGTGTGGTCATGGTGTCCTACATCAATGAACTACGCGAACGCGGTCGCTCGCTGGAAGAAGCCGTGCGTCTGGGTGCCGAACGCCGCCTCAGGCCCGTACTCATGACCGCATCAGTGGCCATTCTGGGCCTGGTGCCCCTGCTGCTGGCGAACGGCATCGGTGCCAATGTCCAGCGCCCCCTGGCAACCGTGGTTGTCGGCGGTCTGGTTACATCGACAGCGCTGACGCTATTGGTGCTGCCGGCGGTTTATCGCTGGTTTGCCGAACCTCGCCGAGAAGTTGATTTTAGTTAACGGAGGAGTGAACTCATGCTCGAAATAAAAGCCTATATCCGCCCCGCATTAGTCGATCACGTCATCGATGCGCTGGGCAGGGTTGGCGGGCACCACGGTATCGCCGTGGTGCCCGTCCAGGAGTACGGCCACGCTACTGACGACGGTAACGGTCTCGTGAGAACCGAAATGGTCAAGCTCGAAATCAACGCTGAAGCCGATCGCGTCGACGACATCGTGGATCGCATTCTGTCCAGCGCCAGAAGCGGCGAGGGGCACCCCGGCGACGGGATCGTGACGGTAAGCGATCTGTCGACGGCCCGACGAATCGAGGACGGCCGAGCGATTGATTGACCCGTGAAATGTCCAGCACCCCCGGCTCGAACTTCGAGCTGGGTGCGCTGGTGTCCATCGAACCGGATGACCTGAAACACAGGAGATGCATCGATGCACGACCACAGTCACGATCACGGCGCCAGCTCCAGACGGATTGGACTGGTCTTTTTCCTCAACCTGGGCTTTACCGTCATCGAATTTGTGGGCGGTCTGCTGACCAACAGCACCGCCATCATGGCCGATGCAGTGCACGACCTGGGGGACAGTTTGTCCCTCGGCAGCGCCTGGTTGCTGGATCGGCAAGGACGAAAGTCCGCCAATAGTGAGTTCACTTACGGTTACCGCCGGTTGACGCTTTTCGGCGCATTCGTCAATAGTGTGGTGTTAATCGGTGGTTCGCTGTGGGTCCTGAGCGAAGCCATCCCTCGACTCACCGACCCGGTCATGCCAGTCACGGAGGGTATGTTTGCACTGGCCATCCTTGGGGTTACAGTCAACGGGGTCGCGGCTTATCGAATGAGCAAAGGCAGCACCCTGAACGAGAAAGTTCTAAACTGGCATTTGCTCGAGGACGTTCTGGGATGGGTGGCCGTACTGGTGGTTTCCGTCGTACTGCAGTTCGCCGACTGGCCCATCCTCGACCCATTGCTGTCGATTGGCTTCACCCTTTTCATTCTTGTCAACGTGATCCGCAATCTATGGGCTACCGGCAAGCTATTTCTCCAGGCGGCTCCCGACCGTGCACTTCATGAGCGAATCCGGCAAACACTTCTCGAAACGGATGGCGTCTGCGGAGTTCATCACCAACACCTGTGGTCCCTCGATGGCGAGCATCATGTGCTGACGGCCCACATTGTGGTGGATATCGATTTCAACGCAGAGCAGTACGGCACCGTCAAGGAATCAA
Source organism: Pseudomonadota bacterium (assembly GCA_013285445.1). NCBI lineage: Bacteria > Pseudomonadati > Pseudomonadota > Pseudomonadota bacterium. Next base: position 3,032,242 of record CP053448.1, read on the forward strand.
TAGGTGAGGCGCTTCTACCATTTGAGCTGACACATACGACAATTGAAATCGAAATGTCTCAGGAACCTTGCCGGGATGAGACCGAGGATTGGACTTCCCCTACTTCTTAGACACCTCAGACTTTCACGATGAGGTCAGTTGGAACGCCTTGAGTCTTTCGAATTTCGCGATTTCATGCAGTTGGCCCGCTTGCCACGGCCACTGACAGCTTTCCACGGCGAACTGCACGGACAAGTCGCCCCCGGCTGTTGATCAGCCCTCGGGCTAGTGCTGCAGTCCAGATTCAACGGGTGCAAACGGGCACCAGAGACGATCAACCGGGCACCCGCTGCGCGGGATTTCCGGTGTGCCAAGGCTCGAGCGCTGTGCAAGGGAACAACCTAAACCCATGCAAAGCGCCCCTCGATGAACGGTAATGAGGGTCGCCACCCCCCGCCGTAACTTTGTGTTTAATAGGGGTAGAGCACCCTTAGTATTGCAGAAGCGCGACACTGGAACTCGCCACGCATTTCGTCACTAAAGCGGTGAGAAACGACCACACGCGCTACGGTGGCGCCAAAGGCGAGGCTTTCATCTCCCAACAGTCTGTTTATAGGAGCGTCTCGGGGCAGGCCCGCCTCTCAACACAGTACTAGTTGTACTTCGCTACTCGATGAGCGAACTACAGCGACCCTCATTGGCGATTAGGCTCCGCCCGTCTATTCGGTTTTGCCGCGCCATACTCACTGATCAGGCACTCTATATAAGAATTTCCGAAGTGATTCGGACCTTGTCGGATGACGAATCATCCTAAGTGCTTTCTGGACCACCTCGACGTCAACACTTTCTTCAGGGTCAGGGTCCTCAAAGAAAAAGCCCATGATGGCCTCCCGCTTATCTTCCGAAAGCTTTGCTAGAACGCTTGCAACGGCTATTTGTACTTTTGAATTGTACTCTTTCGATGAGTCTCTAAACTGCGGGCGATCTAGTCCCTTGTCGCCAAAAATGCCAGAAAATAATCTCGAGCAGCCTGCAATATCGATTCGCGTGAGCACACTCATCACCTCTGACGTTAGTGCTTCGGGGCGTTGCAACTCCTCGTGCGATGAAGCCAACTGATTTTCTTTCTTCGCACTTCCAACGACCTTCTTCCCTTTGTCTTGGTCCTTAGAGGTCAATTCTGAAAGCAAGTTTACCCCAGTGTTGCATAAATTCCGGCAGGTTTCCGGCCTAAGCGGCGTCTTTCAGAACATCGAGAATATGCAACATGTCCTCTTTGACGGCTGCATTGGCGCTCATTGACAGCACAAGCCTGCCCTGGGGACGGATCAGGCGACCGGCACGTTGAACAAACTGCCTCCTGACCGTGTTGATGTTCATGAACTTCCAAAGACTGGCACGCTTGGAGTTGGTTTGTCGGTGAGGTGCTTGGATGCGCATTTGCAACTCACGGGTCAGGTTGTGGGCCAGCAGTGCTGCGAGCATGTAGGTTTGATTGCCGGTCCAGGTCCGGGTCGGTACATAGCCCAGGGCGTTTTCCGATTTCAATTCACCAAAGATGCCCTCCTGGGATCCCCGGCCGTTGTGGAAATCGATCAGGCGGGGAACCGAAAGCGATTTGTTGCTGATGACCACCTTGAAATCGCATCCGGTCTTGAAAGGCTGGAACAAATCCAGCTGGACCGGTTCCTTGGACTGGATTTTGACCTCATTGCAAATCACCACAAAGCGATGGCGCCGCTGCCAGGATTTCGGCTTCCATTGGAGCTCGAAGTACTGCATGCCTGCACTACCGTGATACCACAGCTGCCGATTCTCGACGATCTCCTTGAGCGCTGGCAGTCGGGTGAACGGGACCGAGATGCTGTAGTCGACACCCAGTTGGTCGAGCAGGCTGACAATCTGGTCACTGAAGAACGCCCCGTCCAGGCGGGTCTCGATGCGCGCCCCCGGCAAGGCCTGCCGGATATGGCCTACACAGCCGCGAATAAAGGCCGCGGCGCCATTGGAGTCGTGGACATTGCCAGAGCGATGAAGGACATCGAGCACCTGTCCGGTCTGGGCCACCGTGCAGAACAACGGGTAGTAGCTGCGCTGGCCTTTCTTCTTACGATTGAACCCAACCGCGGTGCCCTCGGCAAATCGGCCGGTCGACAGTACCGAGCCATCGAAGTCCAGCGTCACGGTGGTCAATTGCAGGTCCAACAGGCGATCCAGCACCAGGTCAGTGAGCAGTTTCTGCAACTTGTTCACTGACTGGCGATCGGTACCGGCCAGGACGCGACTGACGGTGGCCACATCTGGCGTGCGTTTGAGACCGACAGTTCGCTGGACAATTGGGTCGCCGGCATGAAACCGCATCTCACGCAGATGACGAAAGCCCAGAACGAAATGCACAATCAACAGCAACACAATGCGGCCATGGCCGAAGATCGATCCCACTTCCTGGTGCCGGAAGCACAAACGCAGACTTTCACGTAGATCGATGAGGTTGAACAGTTGCTGAAAAAGCAGCAATCCGGAAAACGAAGTGAGCTGCTGGTCCTCGAACTTCAGCGTGGGAAGATGATGGGTTTTCTGAACGGTATCAGCTTTGCTATACTTCATCTCAAGCGGCCCTCCGTGTGCGTTTTTTGGTAATGGTTTTGTCACCACCAATTATATCGCAACGGTCTGGCCGCTTCTTATTTTCAAGGGGTTATGCACGCTGATTCGGGCCTGAAATTCAGCGTCGCGTAACCTCACCAACGGTGAGTTTTGGCGACACCTATAAAAACGCTGTCAAATGCCCACGGTCATTGACTTTGAGCGCCTCAAAGTCCGGAATTTATGCAACAGTAGGGTTTAAATAGAACCCATCATCACTGATCGCTCTCTTTCCTTCGGGAGGCAAGAGCCGCTTTCCTAGCTCTTGAAGTCGGGCTATGGCACCAACCAAGACGAGATTATGCGTCCTGGACGGTTCGCTGTCTGGTTGATGTTGATGATTATTGCGATAGACCAAAATCAGCGAACAGATGGAAAATATTTCGTCCCAAGCCGCAGCTGCCTCGCGATCTATCGATCTAAGCGGACGAACATACTGGCGAGGTCGAAGCAGTAAGGGTCGACCGTCAGCTGAAACAAACCTTGCCACGATCAATCGGTTCAGACTCTCACCCAAATCTCCGGCTGGGACCTTATCGAGCTCACTCAGCATGAAGTGTAGATCTTCAGGACTCTCAGCAAGCCGGTGCTCGATAAGCGTATGGAGTAAAAGCCGGAACAGATGATCGCAGAGCTCTGAGAGATGCTCACGACTCGACTGCTGAAAAATCACGTCAGCGGAATTAGATTCCATGCATACATCCTCAAAATGGCGTTATTTCAAGCTTACTACCGTAAGTCGGCATAGGGCTAGGGGTGCTCTGAAGCGTCCGGGGTGGAAAAGGCATGTTCTGGCAAGTCATGGCTAAGATCCAGAGCGAGGCATTGGCTAGCCACCCAGCTAGCCCTTCATATTGGCACCCACATTAAGACAGATCGGCACGGAGTGGCCTGCTGACCCTTTGTCAGGGCCCACGGAATTTTTTGCAAGGGTCTACCAACAACCCTTGCGCAAGGGTCACTAGCAGGCTCCGCCCTGCAGCTGATCAAATTCGGCCCGCGGATTTCGAATAATTGCGGGACAATTCACTTCACAGCTTTCTGGATGTGAAAGGTAGCCAATTCCTTTAAATTAAAGGAGCTATTACCTTTTAATGTGTTCTCTAGCTCCGAATGCCTTTGAAACCAACTGTCATCAAGGGGATAAAACGTCTTAACATACTCTGTGCCTACTTCTATCACCGCTCTAGCCTTGCGGTCCCTAAATTCGGTCAAAAGCACGTTATACAAATCTTTGCCAACACGTTCCGTTTTTTGCAACCTGATGGTTTTGGCGGGCTCGTAGAAGACACTGTCTCTTTCAGGGTTTCTCTTACGTTCACCACCCTTTGCAAAGTACCAGTATTCCTTGACCTTTTTTTCCTGGTTGGCGATGCCATACCGGATGGCAAGAGATTCATTTCCATGCCTTCCAATCTCATAGGTGTACGGGGTTTCCTGTTGGTCAGCGTCTCTATGCTCCTCCTTCTTTCGTAAGCGCCTACGAACCGACACTCTTCTCAACGACGCATAGATCACTATGCTGATTCCATCGATTTTCAGGATGGAGCAAGCAAGTGAGCAGACGTTACCTCAAAGCCGATCAGTGGCGAGAGCTGATCGCGCAGCAGGCTGCCGGCGCAGAGTCGGTGGCTGAGTTCTGTCAGCGCCATGGCCTGACACCGAAGTCCTTCTACCGGCGCCGCAAGGCGCTGCGCGAGGCGGATACGCATCAGGGCCTGGTCGCGGTCGCGCCGCCGATGCCGTCTCAGCTCACCGGCCAGATAGCGGTGTCGTGGCGCGGTGTCGCGCTGGAGCTTCCAAGCTCGGCTTGTCCGGCCTGGGTCGCCCAACTGATGCGGGAGCTGGCCGATGCGTCTGTTTCGTGACCTGCCCAAGGTTTACCTGCACCGCGACGTGGTGGACTTTCGCAAGTCCATTGACGGCCTGGCGGCCATCGTCGAGCAGCAGATGGCCCTGGATCCGTTCGCCGATGCGCTGTACGTGTTCTGCAACCGCCACCGCGACCGGCTCAAGGTGCTCTACTGGGACCAGACCGGCTTTTGCCTCTGGTACAAGCGCCTGGAGAAGGCGAAGTTCCAGTGGCCGCGCAAGCATGCCGACGGCGTGATCCGCTGGGGCGAGCGTGAGTTCAACTGGCTGCTCGAGGGTTTTGATGTGATGCGCATGCAGGGCCATCAACAACTGCACTTTTCGGCCACTAATTCGTTGATTGGTGGTGCTTCATGCTATTGATTATGCTATACTTTCTGCATGTCGTCGGCCGTCAACAAAGCCTCTGTTGCAGATCCCTCAACGGCCGATCAGATCGCCGCTCTCCAGGCGCAGCTGGCCAGCCAGCAGGCAACCCTCGAGGCGCGCGAAGCGCGCATTCATCAGCTCGAAGAGATCATCCGCACTTTCCAGCGCAAGACCTTTGCCGGCACCAGCGAGCAGGCCAGTGCAGATCAGCTGGGCCTGTTCAACGAAGCCGAGGAGATCGCGGCAAGCGAGCCCCCCGAGGTCGCTGTCAAGCCGCACTCTCGCCAGCGTCGGGGCCGGCCGGCCCTGCCGCCGGAGCTGCCGCGCGAGGAAGTCATTCACGACCTGCCCGAGGCCGACAAGGTCTGTCCGCACGATGGTGCGGTTCTGGAGCGCATCGGCGAGGAGACCTCCGAGCAGCTCGATATCATTCCGGCGAGCGTCAAGGTCATCCGCCACGTCCGGCTGAAGTACGCCTGCCCCTGCTGCGAAGGGCATGTGGCCACCGCCACCAAGCCCGCCCAGCCGCTGGGCAAGTCGATGGCCGCACCGGGCCTGCTGGCCTACATCGCCACGGCCAAGTACGTCGACGCCCTGCCGCTGTACCGACAGATTCAGCAGTTCGCGCGGCTGGGCGTCGAGCTCGACCGCACCACCCTGGCCAACTGGATGATCCGCTGCGGCAAGCTGGTCCAGCCCCTGATCAATCGTCTGACCGAGCAGATCCTCGAAGCCCCGGTCATCGGCATGGACGAGACCACCGTCCAGGTCCTCGACGAACCCGGCAAGCCGGCACGAAGCAACAGCTACATGTGGGTCATGGGATCTGGCCCACCAGGGCAGCGGCTGCGGGTCTATCACTACGAAGCCAGTCGTGCCGGCGATGTGCCCGTGGCGCGCCTGGAAGGCTTCTCCGGTGCCCTGATGGCCGACGCCTATTCCGGCTATGGCGCGGCCTGTCGAGACCATGGCATCACCCGTCTGGGCTGCTGGGCCCATGCCCGGCGCAAGTTCTTCGATGCCGCCAAGCTCCAGCCAAAGGGCAAGATCGGACGCCCGGATCAGGCCCTGGCGCTGATCGGCAAGCTCTACCGGATCGAGCGCGAAGCCCAGGCGCTGAACCCGACCGAGCGCCACCGCTTGCGCCAGGACAAGTCACAGCCCGTCATCGACCAGCTGAACGCCTGGTTGACCACGACACTGCCGCGTGTCGCCCCAAAGACCAAGCTGGGCGAAGCGCTTCAGTACCTGCACAACCAATGGCCAGCGCTGGTGCGCTACCTCGACGATGGCCGCTACCCGATCGACAACAACGCCATCGAAAACGCCATCCGGCCGTTCGCCATCGGCCGCAAGAACTGGCTGTTCTCCAAGTCACCAGCGGGCGCTCGCGCCAGCGCCAACCTCTACAGCCTGATCGAAACCGCCAAGGGCCACGCCATCGAGCCCTATGCCTACCTGCGTCAGGTTTTTCAAGAGCTGCCACTGGCCGAAACCATCGACGATATTGACGCATTACTGCCGGGCAACGTCAAGGGTGGGGATTTGTAGGCGCTTACCTTCTTTCTTCGCGCGTACTCTCTCTGCTCGATTAATGCACGAACTTCACGTTCTTTTCGCTTCGCCCGAGCAGACGCCTTAGCTTTGTTACGGGCGACTTGAGCACGATGCCTGGCCTCTTCCCTTTCCTTTCGCTTCGCTTTTTGGGCTTTCTCTCTAGCCTTGCGTTCCAAATACTCTCGCTTCGCATTAGGGTTTACCGCATGATACACACGAAGTCCGAGCCAATAGCATGACCAAAAAATTAAGAATAGTGCCGCGCCGGGTAAAACTACATATTTAGCTAATAAAAAAAGAATCCCAAAGATCCACTTAAGACCTTCAACTAGAATGGCAACAGCCAGAACTGCGAGGATGATAAACCCTGCTGCAGAGTCGGTACCTTTATTGCTCATACGCCCGCCCAGTAACTTTCAAATCTAGTTGCCTACCTGCTGCAATAGTGCCTAAATCATTATCCGTGGCGCATCATGCTCCAACATTAAAAGCATCTAGCATGCAGGTGAGAGGCTTAGGGCTTGGCTGAGCTCCAACCACTCCTGCGCATGCCTTTGCGCTTCAGCAACCTGTGCCGGAATCATCTTTTGGGAGACCGTACATCGATTCTCGGCCGCGTTTTGATGGCCTTGTGACGCAGACAGATTGAACCATTTGTGCGCTTGTATGTAATCTCGAAGGACGTCCCGCCTAACCCAATATATAGGTCCGAGCAATCTTGCCCCGTTGCGTCGCCTTCTTCAGCAGCTCGTCGAGACCACTTCACGGCTTCGATTCTGTCTTTGGAAGTTCTCCCCGCACTCTCATATAGAGATCCTAGCTCGACCTGGGCCGAGGCATGCCCTTGTTCGGCGGTCCGCCGATGATAATTCCCCGCTTCGACATAGTCTTGCTCTACTCCCCGACTGTGGAGGCACGAGCGGGCAAGCTGGTATTGACGTTCCCGATGGCCCTGCTCGGCGGCCCTTTGATGCCAGTTATCTGCCTCGGCATGATCTTGCGCCACGCCGTAGTCTGCCTGGCACCAACTCTGACGGAATACTATTTCGAACTTTCAGTCAGATTGCAACCGTAAACCAATACCGACTAAGGTCTGATTCTTCCGGTGGCCGATTGATCAGGCCTTGGTCATCAGGCGGTAGAGCGTTTCTAGCGCTGACCGCTTTTCGTCGAAGTAGGTGTGGTGATCGTAGTGGCGGGCCTGGATTCCGTCTAAACCGTGACTCTGGAGGTGTCCGCGGACGATTGCCGTCACAGCTGTAGCGGCCAACTGCGTCTCAATCGTGCGGCGAATTGCGGCGAAATTGATTCCTCCTCGGGCCATTCCCTCATCCTCAAGGCCCTTGGCAACGGACTGGAGGTGACGATACAAGGTAGCGTGGTGCGGTGCTGCCTCGCCACTCCTGAGTTTAAGGAGATACGACCCACCGACTGGGACTTCCTCCAGAGCGCGGCGGGCAGGTTCAATGATCGGCACCAGGTGCGGACGAGGGACGGCCCGACGGCCCTTTCGGTCGTAGAGCATCACGCCACCTTCGACTAGGTCCTCTCGGCCGGCGCGTAGCAGTTGGGTAACCCGCTGTCCGCCCGTAAGCATGTAGAAGCGCAGTATGGCCCCCGCAGGGGTTCGTAGGCCTTGTAGGGCATCCCAAAGCTGACGGAGCTCGCTGATCGTCAGAACTCGGTCTGGCGTCTTCCGACTGAGCGATATTGGCGCGATCAGCGCTACGGGATTGTGGTTGAGGTCAAATCCGCGCATCAATGGGGACTGGGCGCATAGGTCAGCCCTGAGAGCCCGATTGAACGCTGCACTCAGGCTAAATCGGAGCTTCGTAGCTGTCCCAAGGTTTTGCTCCGCGACTAGCGGGTCAAGGACACTGACGAGCTGCTGAGCGGTGATGGATCCAGCGGATTGCTCCCACAACCGCGGGTGAGGGTCGCGCACGTGCCTGCGCAGGAGTGCCCGGGTACTTCCATGGCTACTCTTGCCTTCCTGAGCGAGAGTTTCGCAGTACGCCGACAGCAACCCGCCCAGTGTCTTTTGATGGGCGGGCCCATGGCGCCCAGCGGCTGAAGCTTCCCAGGCACGCTGCCTTGCCTCGTCGAGGGTGAGGCGCCCCTGGCCCTTCGCGACGCCGAGGGGGATGCGTGCACTGCCTCCGCCAATGCGGAGGTAATACCGTCCTCCGGTCCTTGTCCCGCGCACCTGTAATGAACCATGACCGTAGCCGAGATTCTCGGACAGCCACTGGCCCGGCTGGATGCGGTTTACCGTGCGTTGGCTGAGGCTTCTGGGAGCGGTGTTCTTGTTCATGGCGCGGGAACTTTGCGGATCTAGCCCCAGAGTCCTACGGGCTGGTCACTCCGCAAGGGCTTCGCGTCGCGTGGATCGGGACAACCTCGGCCGAGCGTCCGATATTGGGCCCAACGCGAGAAATTGAGCCCGAAGCCCGTCGCGTCAGCGTTTGCTCACGATGGATGCGAGCAGGCCGACGCCAGGCGTCAAAGTATTCCAGAATGCGCTGGACGAGCCGGCGATAGAGGCGAACCCAGTCCACCATGCTGGCCGGAAGTTCTCCGGAGTGCCCCAGCACCTGGCGGATCAGCGGAACCAGAATCCGTTGCCCCTGCGCAGTGGGCCGGGCCGTGGCCAGCCACGGGTCAACATCGAGCAATTCCCAGAACTCGCAGCTCAGAAATGCCCGGTAGCGGGTCTCCCGCCGAGTCAGCGGGCCATGGGCCAGCCGGGCGGCAAAGATACCCTCAGAAATCTCAAACCTTCGATTCGGGTGCATGACAGTCTCCTGGATTTAGTTGTTAGTGGTCAGATGTGGGACCGGGAGGCTCGGCCCCGGGCTTGCCGTTTCAGGCTCACCCGGGGCTGGTAGTGCGCAACTCATTCCTCCTCTGAGTTGTCAGCGGCCTCCTCCAGATCGTCGCTTTCGAGGCGCCAGCTGATGCTCTGCACGGGCTTTTGCCGCTTGGGCTTGAGCTTCGCAAAGGGATTGCGGATGACCATCGCATTCGGGCGGTCGCTCTGGATGCCCCGGATGATGATCAGGAAGTAGTTCTCGCCCTCGAGCTGGGCCCGCTCCCACTGGCGGTTGGTCAGGCTGACCGCTCCGCCTTTGGAGAGGCTCTTGAGCTCAACGCGCCAGGGCCCCTCCTGTTTCGGCTTGAGCTTGAAGTCATACCCAGACCGGCGCTCTCGGCAGTCCACCAGGGGAACCCCACGAAACTCCGGGTACACGGACTGGTAGTTGTTCAGAAACCACTGCTCGGCCGCTTCTCCGGTTTCCAGGCGCTTTCGGGCCGTATCCGGGTCGGGCTTCTTCCGGCTGGCTGCTCCGTTGCCGCCCTCCCCGCCGGATTCATCGTCATCGGGATCCAGCATCAGCGCAGGGCGCTCGCACTCGAAGATGACCTGCGGGGCGAAGTTGACGTTGAGATCGGCCCAGAGATCGTCCAGCGGCCGCTCCTTTGGGGCGCGGGGCAGCGCCACGCGCCACTGATCCGGATCCTCGAGCCACAGGTCGACGAGAACCCGGGCGCGGCCATAGAGCGCGGTTGCGGCCCGCTCCGGGTCATTGCTGCGGTTGGCCAGCCGGATGCAGTCGATCAGGCAGGCCGACAGATCCGAATACGGCTTACGGCCGTTGTTGGGCTTGCGGCAGCCGAGAAACCCGAACACCCGGTTCCACAAATCCCGGCTTTCGGGTGCCTGGGCGATGGTGACCACCGTGGCAGCAAGCACGGCCGGATGGCGAAATTCCAGCGGCGGGTGGGGCTGAGCCACCCACGCCAGCGCTTCCTCAAGGGCGTCTGCGCTCGGCGGGGTCTCTTCCAGGGTTGCGGCCCACTGGGCCAGCTGCAAGACCTGCTCGTAATCGGGTTCGTGGACGACCTGGGGCATTTGCAGCTCGACCCAGTGGTCCCGGGTCACCCGGGGCGGGCGAAAGCCCGTCAGTGAGTGTCGCTCGTTGCAGAGCGTGCGGACTTCGGCAATCAGCTCGGCTGCATCCGGCACCGGTGGCAGGAACTGGTAGCGCAGATCCGGGTTGCCGTGGTGTGTCCAGGCCCGCGCCATCGCCAGTGCGGCCTGAAAGAGGAACATCTGGTAGTACTGGCTGCGGGTCAGACGCCGGTCGTTCTGGTGGCGCTCGACCAGGTCACGCAGGAATCCCGGTGCGTCCGAGCCGATCTCGTCTCGGTATACCTCATGCTGCGCGAATCGGCGCCACAGCTCCTGCGTCTGGGGGCACAGCTTTAGGCTGATCAGCGCCGCGCCCAGCACCCCGGAGGAAAACCACTTGGGGTGAATGTTGAAGTCATCGAGCTGCCGAATTTCGCGCTCGTAGATGCCGAACGCCCAGTCGGGGTCGACGAACTGCTCACCGCGCAGCATGTGGCGCGGAAGGCCGCGCACGGCGAAGTCGAACGTGCGCTTGAGGTTGCCGCCCCTGAAGGCCTTGGAGCGGAAGTCGATGTCGCGGAATTCACTCATGGCGCGTCCTCCCGGCAAAGTCGATGATGTTGTTCGCGGGGTTGTGCGAGGCCGGCTTCCTGGCACGGATGCCGACCCGCTCGGCCTGCCGGCGGTCCAGCGGGCCAAACAGGCGGCTGCTCACCGGCTCGGGAACCGGCTGCATTTCAACCATGCCGCCGGCCAGACCGGCGTCGAACATCTGCTCGAACAGGTCGCCCTCGATCAGGTTGACCAGGTCTTCCGGGCCCTGGATGCGATAGCGCTCGATGGCCTCGCGCGCCCAGGCGACCAGCGCCTCGTAGTTGTCGCGGGTGTCGGGCTGGCCCAGGGCCAGGCACATGGCCTGCCCGGGCCTAATCTGGAAGCGGTGCCAGAGGTAGTCCGCAAGCGCCTGCGGACGGAGACGGGGAATGGACTCGTTCATCAGTCGTCCTCCTGGTTGTTGTCGTTGTAGTTGAGTGCGCCGGCCTGGGAGGCCAGCAGGCGCGCCATCGCCGAGCCGTCCTGACGGGTCAGGTTGGGCACGTAACGGCTGTAAACCCGAAAGAGCATTTCGGTGGTGGTGTGGCCCAGCACCCGGGCAATCCACTCTGGTGCTTCACCGGCGCCGAGCATCAGCGTCGCGGCCGTGTGGCGGGTCTGGTAGGGCCGACGGTACTTGAGGCCGAGTTCGGCCAGCAGAGGCGCCCAGACGCGCTTGGTGAAGTTCTGGTTGTCGATCGGCGAGCCGCGGCGGGTACAGAACACCCAGTCCACGCCCTTGGGCACGCGCCGGCGCTGGTCGAGCAGCGCGTCACGTACCGGCGGGAGCATCGGCACATCCCGGGCGGAGTCGTAGGTCTTGGTGTCGCTCTGCAGCCGCCCGCGTACCAGGGTGTCGCGGACCAGGATCACGTTGTTGTCGAAATCGATCCGGTCCCAGCGCAGGGCGTTGGCCTCACCGGTCCGGAGTCCCGTCCAGAAGCGCACGGCCAGGTAGTTGCGATAGTCCGACCGCACGGTCTGGAGAATCCGGTTGACCTCCTCGAGCGTGAATGGGTGGATATCCGGCTTTTTCTGCTTGAGCGGCTTAATGCCCTGGAACGAGCGCCGGAACTCGTAGCGGTCGGCCGCCTCATTCAGGATCTGCCGGGCAAACCCCATGATCTTGTTGATCCGGGTGTTGCTCAGCGGCTTGCCGCGCACACTGACCGTCTTGCTCAAATCCGCCCGGAACGCCAGCAGCTCGGCGCGCGTGATCGAGCCGACCGTCCGGTTGCCGAACCTCGGCAGCAAGTACTGGTTCAGGGTGCCGATCACCGTTTCCTCGTAGGAGCGGCGCCAGGCGGGGCGGTTCTCGTCGACCCAGGTTTCGGCGAAGGCTCGGAAGCGGGGGGTGTGGTCTACTCCCCCTGCCCCGGCACGGCCAGCAGCCGATCCTCCGCCAGCTTCCAGCCCCACGAAACGGTCGGCGAGCTTGCTGCCCGGAAAGGTGCTTCCGTAATTGAAGGTTCCGAGGGCAATCTCACGCTCAATCCTATCCAGCAGCTTCTGGACGGATCGCCGGTTCGCGGGCTTGTCGGAAAGCGCCGTGTACTCTCGGCACCGAACGCCGTGGTAGGTGAAATCCAGGTACAAACGGCCAGTTTCAGGGCGGACGCGCACCTTACCCATGGCTGGCCACCCGGCCCTTGGCCATCGGAATGACCGGGGCGCGAGACTGCGAAAAGTCTGCCATGTCTCGCTCGATCGCGTCCCACAGCCAAAGGATCTTCCGGCGTCCGAAGGGTCGGATGTAGTGAACGCCCTCTTTCATCACCTCATCCTTCAGACGCGTCAGGATGGTGCGGGGCTCGTACTGAATTCGCTCAGCGAGCTGCTCAGTCGTCAGATACTCAGTAGTCATCGACTTCTCCAGGTTGTGAGTGGTAAGCTGGAGCAGGTCGTTTTGCTTTCTTGCGGGTTAAAATGACCTGCTGTAGGTCATATTATGCACAACGATGACCTTTTGCAAGTTATTTTGCCCTTCTGTGGGTTATTTTTTATTTCTGCAGGTTATTTCTGCCGCCTGGGAGGTCAGAATGATTAAGTGCCACCTATCCTCACTGATGGGTGAGAAAAAGCTCCGTATCGCCGACGTAGCAAGGGAAACGGGGCTGAACCGAAACACTGTCACTCGCCTCTACCACGAGACCGCGACGCGGGTAGAGTTGGATCAGATTGACGCCCTTTGCGAGTTTCTCGATTGCGGGGTGGGTGAGCTCTTCGAGTACGTTTCTCCGACGGCCGAGAGCGAATGAACTCGAGAAATCAGGCGTCTTCTAGAATCTGAGCATCAACCGTTGCGTCCTGTTACCGAGCCTTTTTGACTCAGGAAGCATTCTGAGTCAGGAACGCGCTTGGCTCTGAGGAACTGCTGACCCAGAGACGGCGTATTGCGCGACTCGCGGCGACGTGGAACAGCGCCCGCTCGTTGAGTTCACTGGAGCGTCGCTCAGTCGGGTCCTCGGTATTGCCAACGGCTGCCTCCAACGGACAAATCCCGGCATTGATGCAAGCCAGGAAGACGTAGCTGAACTCCAGCCCCTTGACCCGATGCATCGTGGCAAGGCGCACGCCCTCCTGGTTGCGATCATCACCGGCATCCCGGCTCAGTCGTCGGGTGGCCAGTTCCCGCTGCTTCAGGCCCTCCTCCAGCTGCGCTACCAAACGGTTGGTGCGAGCCACCACGCAGATATCGGCACCCGCAATACCACGCTCTAGCAATTCTTCAATGCGCTCGGAAATCCAGTCGAGTTCGGTCTTCTGATCGTCCAGCAAGCCGATTTCCGGCGGCCTGCCGTGCATCAGGGATCGATAGTCCATGCTGGTATCAAGACCCTCATCCAGGTCATCGATCTCCTGGCCTTCCAGAACGGCAACGGCAAAACATCGCGTCTCTTCCGTGGTCCGATAGTTAATTCTCAGCTTTCGGCTGCGCCCGCGAATATTGATGCCACAGTGACTCAGCGCAAAGCGGTTGCGGTAGATGCGCTGGTGACCGTCGCCGACAATGAACAGGTCGTTGGGACGTTCTTCCGGGATCATGGCTCGGATCAGCTTCATTGCATCCGGCCCCATATCCTGAGCTTCGTCGACAATGACCGAGGCGTAAGGGCGGAAACTCTGCCCTTCGTTCATCAGTTCGACGACGTCCTGCTTGGCCATTTCAGCCGGCCGCAAGCCTTGCTGCTGGAGCCGCATGTGCATTTCCTCGAACACCGGCCAGATCTGTGCCCGTTGGCGACGGTTCAGTGCCACGCCTCGACCGATGCGCCGGGCCCGGAAGTAGTCAGTCTTGCTGGTGACCCGCTGCGGCAGGATCACGCGGTCCCACTCTTCGAAGTAAAAACTTTCAGGCAGGTCTAGCTCGGCCGGCGCATTATCGAGCGCCAGTTGCCAGAGCTTGCGCATGGCCGGCTGACCGGAGTAGACCACTCGATGCGGGTATTTGCTGGCGCGCAGAAACCGCGACACCCAGGCATCGACGTGGATAACCTCGATGCGATCCAGCTCCTCGGGCTGGCAAATCTTCTTCAGGTTTTCGCGAATATCGGTCGCGAGATTGGCGGTGAACGTGGTCAGCAGGATGCGCTGATCGCGCCCGGCGAACACATTGCGCGCCAGCCAGCGCGCCCGGTGCATGGCGACCACGGTCTTGCCGGTTCCGGCGCCGCCAAGAACCCGAATCGGGCCATTGCATTCCCATTCGACGATTCGACGCTGCGAGGGGTGCAGAAAAACCCGCCATTTCTCCAGCGGCGCATCGAGAATCCGCTCCAGCTCGACGTCATCGTCCACGACGACAAAGCGCCTCCTGGAATGATCCCGCTCCAGCGCGGATGCAAAGTCCGTAGTGTCAACCGGGCCGGCCGGCAGCGCATACTCGCGCATGACCTCATCCAGATCAGTGCCAGCGGCCAGCAGGTAAAGCGCCTCGAAGGCCTCGCGCGGTAGCCGCTCTTCCAGGGCTTCGAGCTCCTCTTCGGTATGGATTTCACGTACCAGGTCGAGCCGCTCTTCGGGTACACCCAGGCGCAGCAGTTCCCGATCACGCCGTTCATGAAACAACGGCGGCACTTCCGGCCGTTGCGGCCTGGCCTCAGGCTGTTCAACAGGCTCGACATGCGTGGCATCGAACACCTGAATACTGCCGGTTTCCGGATGGATGTTGCAGCGATTCCGGCGGGCCCAGTCATAGGCGTCGTCATGCTTGGCAACCCAGAGGAGAATGTAGACATTGCCCGTGTCCGGCTTGAGCACGATGCCGCGGTAGTTGTCGCCCATGCGCACCGACCGATAGTTCGGATCAGCGGCATCATTGATTTTTTCGTAGTTGATCCCCGAACTGAACGGATCCTGGCGGAATTTGGTAATGAAGTTGCGAACCCGCTTGTTCTCCTGCTTGGGGATATTGGCCAGGCAGTCGAGAATATCGACTGAAAAACTGATGACTGGTTGCATGCTCATGGGCTTCTTTCCGTCATTCGACCAGCCAGCGCTCGAGCCGGGTGAGTGAGTTTGCGTCAAGGTTGTCCAGAACATTCCATCCCTGCTTGCTCGCCGTTTCCCGGTCATCGGCCTCGAGCACCACAGCGACCTTCTGGTCCGGCCAGGCCAGCTCCAGCTCGGCGATGACAGCCCCGGAAGCATCCCGGATTTCCAGACCGGATTCCGGCACCGGAAAGCCGGCGCGCTCCAGGGCCTCGATTTCATCGCCAGGCAGCAGGCTGAGCTCCGCCAGGTCGCTCCAGGCCGAAGACACGGGCCGTTCGGCAAGCCCCAGCCCCATCGGAGCAGTGTACAAACCACGATCGACGCCGTCGGCACTGAGCAGGCTGAAGTGATCCAGAAACTGCAGCAAATTCGACGCGCCCCAGAACCCGGCCCAAGCTGCCTCGAACCGCTCATCCATGGCCGCGCTCCGATCATCCAGCATCCACAGCAGGTGCAGTTGCCGGGAAAGCGCTTCGATCTCGCCGCCCATCGCACGGCGCATGGCGTCCTGCGGCAAAGCCGCCACCGCAGCCACATGATCGGCCGCCGTACCCAGACTCTCCAGCAGCCCGCCAAAAACCCGGTCGCTCCCGTCCCCGTCAGCGCCCACCGCTTCGGCAAGGTGCCAGGGGGTGCGACGAACCACTTCCTCACAAACCATCCGACGAAGCTCACGCTGACGCACGCTGTCCTGGCGCAGCCAGCCGAAGGCACGCGAGAATGCGGCCTGCCTCAGTCGGTCCAGAGCCTCGGCCCTGCCGGAGAGGTAGAGCAGCAACCAGGCAAACGGGCCCTCTCCGATCAGGCCGTTGTGGTGCAGATAGGGTTCGAAATCACCGCTGCGGGCCAGACGATCGAGCAGCGCGATCATCCCGCTGTCCTGTCCACGCCCGAGCAAGGGCCCGGCCGGGTTGCGGATTCTCGCCCCATCGAGCGGCAAGTCGTGCCAGTTCAACGACCAGACACGGAAATTTCCGCTGTCCAGGATGGCCTGACGCTTGAGCACATCGTCGGCATTGCGGTCATGGTGATGGCGAAATCCATCGAGGTACACCGCCACAGGAAGAAAGCCCGGACGCTCCCGGGCCGGCCAGAGCACGAAGTCGGCATCCGTGCCGACGGCCACATCGTGATCCCGTCCCAGGCGAACCTGCAACTCCAGGTTCCAGCCCATGGGCGATTCACCTTCCGGCGCTGGTACGGTGATGAATGCACCGGCTGTTTCGTTGACACGCTGACGCTTGAAGCTCAGACCGCTGTCATGCGCCAACACATCGTGGAAGCGCTGTTCCAGCTCACTTTCGAGAAGGGCGTTGATCGGCACCTTGTTGAGGTGCTCGATGGCCTCGAGCCGATCGCGCGCCTCGACGATCTTGCCTAGCAGATCCTCGGCCACAGAGCGCGAGATCTCTTTCATGTGGCGGCTTTCGCGCCAAGCCAGAATGCAGCGATAGCAGCCATCCAGATCAGGATTCTCGCGGCAGGCGCAATCGCGCAACACTTCCAAAGCCTGTTCGAGCACGCGCATCAGCTTCTCGCCGTAGCTCAACAATTCCTTGAGATAGCCGGTCCCACCGGGAACGCTGTCGTAGAGCACCAGGTACTGCCGGTGACCGGCTCCTCCGGTGACCGGCTCGGCATAGCTGGTCACGCGGATATGGTCGACCTTTCCGCGGTAGTAACGGCGCAAGCCCAGCTGAAGTGCGGCAATCAGCGAGCGCCGGCGCACATCGGACGAACCGATCTCACTCATCGGCAGCAGGATGCGCACCGCCTCGGACTTCAGTTCGCGATACAGGTACAACGCTTCGAAGTAGTCGTCGTCGCTCTCGACTGCCCCAGGCCGGCGCAACTTGCAGTCGAAGGCATGTTCGAACCTGCGCTGCTGGCGCGGATCAGGGGAGCGTACCTTTCCGCAATGCCGACAGACCTTGAAACCCGGGCGCGAGGACAGCTCGCCGGCCACGGCAATTTCCCGCTCCTGGCCACGTTGTTCCCCGAAATTGACCTCCCTGAGCGTGGCCAGCGGCACATACTCGAATCCGAACGGCAGACTTTCCTGCTTGATGTGCCAGGCCGGACCAGTTTGGCTCGAATCGATATCGACCAACATCTGCTGGTTATAGAACTTCGGCGTACGCTGATCGCTGTCGTCGCCGATGCGGCTGGCGCGATCGTCGGCCGTCGCATAAACCTGGCGCAGCTTGAGCAGGGACTGACGCTGGCCGGTATCTGCCCACTGGCTGCTGCCACAGCGCGGACAGGCAGCGTGGCGATCGCCATTGGCGTCGATGTTTTCCATGAACTGGCATTGGTTGCACAGGCGCCAGCTCTGCGGGCTGGCATTGCCGGCAGAAAGGTCGACCTGATCGATCTGCACCGCCCTGCCGACGGCGTAGAAGTGGTTCAGTGGCGCCAGCTCACTCAGCGCCGATTGGGCGGGCCGCTGCATTTCGTAGCTGATCTTCTGGTAGGACCTGGTATGACCGTCCTCTTCTCGCTCGGCCTTGCTCAAGCGCCTGATCACGACCGACTGCAGCGTCACACCCTCCTCGGGAAAAGCGTAGTTGGGCAAAAGCCCTTCGTCGGTGAAGAAATTGAAAGTATGGCGGTCATTCGTTCGTCGCCGCAGCGCCATCAGCGCACTGCGCTCGGATCGAACCCGCTCGAGCTCTTCGAGCACACGCTCGTCTTCAGGCTCTTTTTCAAGCGCCTGCAGGCGCTTCTTCAGCGCCTCGATACGCCGCGACCATTCCCGGCGTGTAGCGGCAAGCTCCTTGAGGCGATTGTCCAGCCGCCAGCTCAGGCTGGGCTGCTGCTGGCTGCCGTCGCCCCCAAGATAGGCTTTCAGATGCCGCTGGCCGGCTTCGTCCAGATCGGGGAACAGCGCGCGGAACTGCTCGAACAACTCTGCTTCATTTCGCTCGACAAAATCGAGAAAATTGACCGGGAAATCCTCGTTTCCGCGGACCTCCACGCGGTTGAGCACCTGTCCGAGCCGCATCGGTATCTTCGCGTCTTCGGGCTCTTCTGCCACCCATCGGTCAAAGCACCAGGCCATGAGCTGACGCTCCAGCACCGCCGTGGCGCGCAGGAATACCCCGGGCGGTTCCACCTGGCCGGCAATCATCCGCTCCGGCTCGGCATGGAAGTACAAGTCGTGCGGGTGGCCGTTGGCCACCGTCAGGGCCAGGCTGTTGCCATCGCGGCGCCCGGCGCGGCCGATGCGCTGCAGATAGTTCGCCTGCCCGGGTGGCACCGAGCACAAAAGCACCGTCGACAGATCACCGATATCGATACCCATCTCAAGTGTGGGCGTCGCAGAGAGCAGGTTGATATGCCAGGGGCGCTCGCCCTGCATGAATGACCGCTCCACGATCATGCGGGTATCGGCGTCGAGCAGACCGGTATGCTCGGCAGGCACCAGCCGCCGCGGCAAGCCCCTGGACGGGGGTCGCTGCCCCTGTCTTTCTTCCGGAATTCCGTAGCACCCGGCGCAGTCATTGCGCAGGCAGGGCAGCTCGTTCCAGCGCGCCAAGTCGCCGGCCGGAACCTGAATTCGATGCCCGCAAGCGCTGCATCCCAGGGTCTGGACCTGGCGAGTCACCAGCCAGTCCTCTGCGCTCAATCCCCACACCGACTGCCCGCCGACCGAGCGCTCCAGCAGCAGCTTCGACTGCGAAAGCACCTTGACGAGCAGCGTCATGGCCTGGCGATACTCGGCAGTGGCCAGTACCGCCTCGCCACTGGCGATCAGGCGAGAAAACCATTGATAGAACCAGCTGCCCTTTTCGCGATGCAGCGCGGAAAAGTAGTGGCTGACCGGCTCGAGCGTAAGCAGCGCAGGCGGACGCACGCCCATGCCGTAATGCGGCATGAAGTTCGAGCGGGTCAGCACGAACGGCTTGCCCTTGTTTTCGATCAGGCCGTCGAGAAAGTGGTGATAGAAGGCGCCCTGAGTGCGCAGTCGCCAGAGAAAGCCGGCCAGAAAGCGGCGCACCTGACGCAGCTCCAGATCGGTCAGTTGCCCGATTTCCTCGCGCCAGACCACATGCAGCCGCTCCGCCACTTCATCGAGCCGCCGAGCCTCCAGCCCGACAGCGGCACGGCCCTGTCGTTCCAGCGTGCGGCCGATGCGGGCGCGCAGGCCGAAGCTCTGATAGACCTCCCACTCAAGGCGCCTCTCGACCAGCTCCGGCAAGTTGGAAGCACGGGGCAGCTTGCCATCCTCCGAAGACTTCAGCGCATCGTAGTCGCGCAGCCAGGTCATGTTGGGGGCAATGAAGGTGCCGACAAAGTCGGCATCGCTACGCAAGCGTTCCCGCCAGTAGCGCGGGGCCCGTTCGGCCAGCAGGCTCAGGGGCTGGCCCTCGCCCTCGACCTCGATCAGCTCCGCCAGCGCGGCCCGAACGGTATCGTTGTAGGTGCGCGCACCGAAAAACCCGGCGCGGTGCGCGGCGTCCTGAACCGAGTCAGAAAACGCGATCAACTTATGGTGATCGTTGAAGCGCGAAGCGTACAGGCGACCGATCCAGACGCTGGCCAGGGAAGCGGCCCGCGAGCCCATCAGGCTCAGACTGTCTCGGGAATCACACGACGGACAGCGATTGTCGAACAGCAACGAGCGCGCTTCATCGCTGGCGGCTTCCCGGGTCATGATCGGCAGCCAGACCCTGATCAACGCATCGCTCGCGCAATCGGGACAACATTCGGCCCTGGCCGAGACCAGTTTGCGGCAGGCTGGGCAGAGATGGCTGATTCGCTGCAGATCAGCAGACCGGTCGGCCGGAATCATGAGACAGACATCGGGGTGACGGCCAAACCATGCCCGGTAGATCTTCTGTAGGTCATGGCCCAGTTCGTCCGCATCTGGCTTGCGCGTCCCAACCCAGCCGCTGGTGTGGCATTCCCGACAATGCGCTACCGGCAGGCTGAATGGCACATCCTCGCCACTGAGGTCGTCGCTGAACAGCAGTTCCGGTTTGGCATCGACTCGGGCAGTCAGACGATTGAGTTCACGCAGCCACAGCTGGAGTCGAACCTGAAGGAAAGGCGCTGCTTGCCCGGCCTCACCGCCGCCGGCACGCGCCCAGGAGATCAGGGCCAGCAGGCTGTCGAGCATGGCTCGGGCCCGTTCCTCGTCAACGTCCAGCCGATGTTGCCAGGCCCTCACTAGGTCAGCCATCGAGGCGACGCCCTGACAGCGCTCGAGCAAATCGCGAACCGCCTCATGGCGGCGCAATTGTTCGCCAAGCTCAATCCGCGAAGCAATTCCTTCATCGCCATCAATCAGACGAGGGGCTGCCTCACCCAGCCAGAGCGCAGCCTGGCGCTGCAGAAAGTCCAGCGGGCTGGTCGCAAACTCGGGAGAAAGCCGGTGCAGGGTCGCAGTAGTCGGCCACTCTCGCAGCTCCGCACTCTGCGATCCGGCAAACTCAACCGGGCTTTGCCGGTCCTCGAGTATCAGCGAGTCATCATCGAAATCGGCCGCAAAGATCTCTCCGGCATAATCCAGCAATGCCCGAGCGTTTTCGGCCCCGCCAATGGTGGCCGAAGTTCCGACGCAGGCCAGATCACCGGTTGGCGCCAGTCGCGTTCTCAAACGACGAATCAGGCAAGCCAGATCGGTGCCCTGCGCGCCATCGAAGGTGTGTAGCTCATCGACAACCAGAAACCGTAATTGATCACCATCGTTGTGCTTCCACAGTTCCTGATCACCGGGGCGCATCAGCAGGAAATCCAGCATGCGGTAGTTTGTCAGCAGAATATCGGGCGGGCTGTCCCGCAGGGTTTCCTTGCAGGTAATCACCGAGTCCTTGCTCATCTGGCGCTGCAGGGAGCTTTCGCTGTCACCCGTATACAGTCCTACGCGGATGCGCCCTCGGGTCTGGGGATATCGAAAGACTGCTTTAGCCAGACGCTGGGCCTGGTCGCCGGCCAGCGCGTTCATCGGGTAGATGATGATCGCCTTGATGCCCTTGCCCTGATTCCCGGCGCAATGATCCAGGATCGGCAGGGTGAAGCATTCAGTCTTGCCCGAACCGGTGCCGGTGGCGACCAGTGTGGACCGGGGCGGGCTGGCACACAGCCGGCGAAATGCACTGACCTGATGACGATAAGGATTGAACTCCGGCGCAATCCGGCTGAATGGCAGCTCGGCACCTTCACCTGTTCGGAATGGCAACCCGAGGCTGACATACGGACCCTTGAACAACACGCCTTGCTGATCGAGAAAATCGTCGATCATCGTGCGCCCGTCATCCCGCCGAAAGCCGGGGGTTGTCATCGGGAAGGTGGCGTGCAGGAAGCCATGGATGGCTTGCTGCAATTCGCTGGCAACTATCGACGGGAACACACCCCTCCCCTCACTATGACCTCCCCTGAATCCGGCACATACAAGCCATGTTACACAATCGCGGACTGCTTTATCCTTTGGGCCTGATCGCGCTCCAGGGCCGCTGGCCCGACATCGCTCTCATCAGGAAGATGGCGCGCTGGTGTTCCCGAACGAACCGCACACAGACTTCGTTGTCCACACTCACACCAAATGTGTACTTTTGTGTATACTCCAGGCAGCCATGGAGCATCAGGTGAGCCAAACAGAGGGGTATCCGAAGCTTGGGAAACAGCCACTTACACTGGTTGTGGCTGAATTTCGCTTTGCCCCGCTCAACCTCGATAGCGAGGAATTGTGGTCCTTCCGAGAGCAACTGGACGCCCGAATGGGCGGTCGAGCGATGCAGAACACCGTTCAGAATGCCCGCTTCGAGGTCGACGGACTTCGCATCACCGCCAGCCCGCTGCTGCGCTGGCATGCAGATGAGGCTGGTGAATCTGTTCAGCTGGAGGCCAACCGGCTGATATTCTCAACAACCCGGTACCCGCGCTTCTCCGGTTTTTCCAGGAAGGTCAGGGAACTGCTTGCTGCACTTCGGGCGGCCATGCCATTGAAGGACCTGAAAAGAGTTGGACTACGCTTCAACGACGCAGTCGTGCCGGAAGCAGACGAGGATTTGTCCGATTACCTGCAGGCCACGTTCCTGCCATGGCCATCGTTTGGCGAAAAGCCGCTGCCAGTGGCCCGACATACAACCGAGACCGTATTCAGCACACCGTCCGGAACACTTGCAATTCGAGCGCTACTGGGCTGCCATGGCCAAAGTTTCATGCCTGATGTAAGAGACCTTTTTGGACTCAAGTCGCCGATTGAGGTCCCGGACGATCGTGCCACCGCAGTCCTGGATTTTGATCACTATTGGCAGGATGCAAACCAGGCAACTAGCGAGTTCAACGTAGATCAGGCGATCAAGCGTCTTGATATGCTCCACGAACCTGCCCGAGAAGCATTCTGGAACGTCACCACGGATTTTGCGAGGAATGAAAAATGGCGCTAAGCCACTGCAAACCGCAAACGAAACGCATGGCGCGATTCATGGCGGCCAGCGCCTGCATGTCCGGGGTGTCGCCGTTTACCTGGGACAGCACAGGTGGACCTCACGCAGAAATGCCGAGCTTCGATGCAACCGGATGTCAACTGCGGGTTCTGGTCCACACCCAGACGCGAAGCGAATCAACCCGGGCCAACCCGATCACGGAAGCCCTGCAGTCGATTCGAACGACGTTTGGGCTGACCATGGAAATGCTTGCGGATGCATGCGGTGTCACTCGAAAGGCAGTTTACAAATGGCTCGATGATGGCGTTGTACCAAACCGTCAACACCAAAGGCGGATCTTCAGGCTCCGCGAGGCCGCATTGAACTGGCGACGCGAAGCCTATCCATACCCAAAGAGTCACCTGCACGAACCCATCATGCGGAAAAAGACGCTGCTCGACCTGCTGAATGAAGACCCAGTGGATGTTGAGCGAATTCTTTTTGCCGGACAACGCCTGAAGCTGGCAGACCTGGATGAAACCGCCGAGGTGATTCCGGATCCTTTCGAGTAGAAACCATCAGTGTCGAATGTAGGGGCGACAATCAAGGAAAGCGGTTGGCTGCAGGGAAGGGTTCTGTGTGACGAGGACCTGTCAGCACTCGTACCCCGGAAGAACTCGGTACCGGCACCACGAATAGGCATCGTGGTAACCCAATCCTGTGACCTCACCCACCCCAGCATCGAAGCCGAACCCCATGTCGAACTCATCGTGGGCTACATGACTGAACGGGCAAATGATCAGGCACAAAGGGGAAATTTCACCCACGGCAAGAGCGCGCGCCGACTCTGCCTGGAAATCCAGTCCAATCTCGAAGACAGCGCCTGGTACGAATTTTGCTGTCATGAGCGGGTCTGGATAAACCGTAGCGAGCTGGCGCACAGACAGCCTCATCCAGACCGATTCTTGCTGGACGGCGACATCGAGACTGTTGCAACCTGGCTAAGCCAGCGCTACCGGCGAGCCGCGCTGCCAGATGATTTCAACAAGCTGATCCCGCCATCAGACAAAAAGGTCAGGAAAGATCAGAAAAACCTATCTCCCCATATCTCCGCTATTTACTTCAGCCTTGTTCCGGATCGAGATCTGGAGGCCCGCGAAAAGTATCAGATCAATCTCCTGGCGACGATACCGGCGGACAAATTGAGCCATTTGGAATCCGCAAGGAAATCCCTTGACTCACTGATCACAAGATTCGAACAGGCAGATATTGATGTCAATGCTCGCCTTCTCAGGGAAAGGGAAGTGAGCGTTCATGCCGTGAGAGGAATGAAAAGGTTTCCGCTGGATCACTTCTCGCCAGCAGGCGATGAGCACCCGGCTCCGTTTGACCAGTAGCCACCGCAGCAAACGAGAGTGCAAGGGTCCCGTCGGGGCGGAGAACGTGAATCAACTCAGTCACCTAGCGTCAACCTGCCTTGCGATACCCACGAATAGGCCAATGGCTTTTTGCTGACTCGATCAACCAACCCCGCGTCTTCGGCCTGCTGCAGCCAGTCCCTGGCCTGGGCCGGTTTGATCTCGAATCGCTCTGCGATCTCATCCGGCTTCAGGGGTTCAGACTGGATCATCGGCTGAAGCTTCTGTAGAAAAGCCTGGAACAGCGCTTCGGCTGGGGCCTCTGGCTCTTCCTTGGGGGATGCCGCGTAGAGCACCGGTTCCTCCGACTCGACGTGGACCTGCTCCGGCGCCGACGCAGCCGACTCCTCGGGGCTGTCAGTTGGGGCGACTTCCGGCGCGAGTGGCTTCTGTTCGAAAAGGGATTCAATCCGGAACTCGGACCCAGGCAAGCGGGCCGCTCCCAGCGCTTCCAACGCGGCCATGCCCTCGGCCGCAGATGCGGTGCGATGCGTCCAGACTGGGACCCAGGCATGCTTCAGGGCCTCTTTGGCGCCGGCATAGGTGCCGCCGGACTCCTTCTCACAGGTCACGATCAGTCCTGCATTGGCGAGGCAGTAGATGTACTTGTTGCGGCCCATTGCGTTGTCAACGAGAAAACGAGCTTCCGGCTGATAGGGCGAAACCAGCACCAGGTCGCCCGAGCGCAGACCTCCGCGGTAGCGCTGACTGGTGACGGCCCGCATCAGGCTGTCGGCAAGTACACCGATAACCGTGCCTTCATGGTCGAGTGCCGCCAGCATGGCCGTCTCATCCACACCCCGCGCCCCACCGGACACGATCGAATAACCCTCGGCCGCGGCTTTGGCGCCGATCTGGCGGCAGAAAGCCAAGTCAGCTTCACCGGCCTTGCGGGAACCGACCACGGCCAGGCCGCCGTTCTGCAACAAGGCACGATTGCCGCAGCCGAAAAACACCGGCGGGGCGGATTTTCCGAGACGTTTCTTGAGTAGCGTCGGGTACTGTTTGTCGGCCCGTGTCAAAATCCAGATACCGGCCCGCTCCCACTTCTCCAGCGCCAGGGCAAGGGCATTGCCGCGTTGCAGCAACTTGTCCAGCCGTTCGCGAGGAATTTTCGGGTGGCGCCACTCGGCCAGCAGGCTTGCCGCCTGCCCATTGACCAGCTCTCCGGGTCGACACCCTCGATGCTTCAACCATTCGGCGAAGTCACCCCACTCAGTCGGCCCCAATGGCTTGGCATCCTTAGGGTCTTGCGCACCAAGACGGGCAGTGAGCAAGAGAACTGCTTGTGTTTCGTCACCCAGTCGCATGATGGGTTCAGTTTCCGATCAAGTCTACGAAGAGCTCTGGTTCCCGTAACCGATGAAAAACCCGATCACTCCACACAAGATCAACATTCCGACAGGCCAGCCGATCAATAATCCCAGAAAAGCTCCAATCGCCGCACCGATCAGGCCAGGCTTCGCGGCCCGGCGATTGGTTTCGTCAGATCCTTTGAGTAAGGCCGTGACGATCAGCACGGTGGCCAGCACAGCAAGAACAGCTGTAACCGGCCCCAGCCCTCCGCCGCCTGTATCAAGCAATTCATCGGTGAAGCGACCATGCTGGGCCTGTGCCGCTTCGATTGGGCAGAGCAGGACGGCCGCCAAGAACAGGAGCCTTCTTCCAATTTTCTGCATCAGATGTCAGAACGGAATGTCATTGGGGTCGTGTTCACTCAAACTCCTCGCCTCTCTAGTTGCGCCGGTCCGCGCAGATTCGGGTTGATCACCCTGCACACCTCCGGCAGTATCCAGCATCTGAAGATTCTGCGCTACGATTTCGGTGGTATAGCGATCACGCCCTTCCTGATCCTGCCATTTGCGTGTTTGAATTCTCCCGTCGATATACACCTTGCTGCCTTTTCGAAGGTATTCGTTAGCGATCCCGGCAAGGCGGCCGAACAGGACAACGTCATGCCACTCGGTATTTTCCTGGCGTTCCCCCGTGTTACTATCACGCCAACTTTCGCTGGTAGCCAATCGAAGATTGGTCACCATGGGGTTTGATTGCGTCGTCCTCGTCTCAGGATCAGTCCCAAGATTTCCAATCAGAAATGCTCTGTTTCCCCGGCCATCTTTTTCTCCTTCCCCTGATGAGCTTACTAGCCACTTGGCCTACTAGTCAGTTCCATGGTAAATCACTGATAGTACAGCCTTCGCTCGGCTCATCGCCACATAATGGGTCGCAATATCTTGCTTGTTCTTCGGATTCGGCTCTGGCAGGTCAATCACAACGATCGCGTCATTTTCCAGACCCTTGAAATCAGCCACTCGGGCGAAAGTCATGGTGCTTGGCGGAAAGTTGGCCAGTGAATATTCATCGACCTGCTTGATCTGTTGGCGCCAGTGTTCCGGTAAAGCCGAGACGACCGAATGGCGGAACTCCTGACCTGAAAGAATGGTAATTTGAGCGGGCGCCAATCCACCTTCTTCGACAAGAAACTCCAGCTCCGCCTCCAGCTCAGCAACCGTCTGCTCGATGCCATCAACCAGTTTTTTCCGTACTGCCGGACCCTCGCCGGCCCCCTGAACTCCCATGTCGGCACCGAGAGCTGACTTGACCTCTTCCAGGATGAGCCGTGTATTTCGACAATTCTTCGTCAATGTCGCCAGAGCCGCGCCGTATGTTCTGAGGATTTCAAAAGCCTCAGGCTCTGCTTCACCAAAAAAGCCACTTTGGTTATTGATGTCATAAAAGAAACACCAGCGACCATCACTCAAGCCACCCTTCAGACTCCTGTCGAGCAGGTCAAGGCTGGCCATTTGCAGCATGTCCTGCCCCTCATCTACAATGATGGCATCAAAAGCATCCAGATTTTTTCGGCGCAGCATTACCTCAAGGCCAGAGAGTCGGCAAACTTCAAGATTCGGCATGCTGAAATGCATGCGCAGATAGCTTTGCAACCAGGGAGACTTGCAAACCAGAGCAACCTGTTTACCAGAACCGGTCCAGCGACGCGCAAACTCCAGTGCCATCAGAGTTTTCCCAGTTCCTGCGCCGCCTGAGCAAAGCACCCTGCGGTTCTCGGAATAACAGTCAACAAGCGCAAGCTGGCTTTGGGTGAGCAGAATTACCTGGTCGGCCGCCTGGCTGGCCTGAACATGCAACGGAACGATAGCCTCAACCTCGGGCCGAATAACAGAACCGAGTTCCTGAAGAGCGGAACTGTCGATTTTTCTCGCCTGAACGCCAGGTTTTTTTTCCCAATAAGCGAAGAGACTCCGCAACCATCTATCCAGATCCTTGACGATCCGACTGTCGGCTACCATTGCCCGATCCCATTCCACGCCTGAATCTCGCCAGTCCGTATCCGGAAAGACAACCCCATAGCCAAAAACAAGCTTTGCAAATACCGGGGCAGAAAGCGTCTCCTTGAGTCTCTTGATCAAGCCGTGCAAGCCCGTTTCAGCCTGGCGAAAAGGGCTTTCTGAAAGGCGGTGCTCAGTGCCGCTCGCGTCCGTCGAATACCAGACACCCTGCCGACAGGCAATACCTCCGCCTTTTACCTCCAGGACATAAATGCCCCTTGGGCAACAAATGACGAAATCAAGCTCTCCGAAGCGCTTGCGTGCGTGCCGGGTCAGATTCAGGGAGTGGTAGGCAACGTACTCGTTCCGAGTATCCTGCGGCACGCTGCGCTTCAGGGCATCGAATACGCGCAACTCTGCACGGCTCTTTCGATTATAGGGCGAAGCCGGGATCATTCTCATGATTGTCAGGCACCCAGTTTCGAACGGGAATCAGCTTCCAGAGAGCTCGGCAGGACTGTACTCCCAAGCCTTTCAATAAGCTCGTCTCCGTCAACCACCAACTCAACTACGTCAGCTTCTCCAGGGATGCTTAGATGAAGTCCACTTGGCGTGACCTGCAGGTCGTAGCTGCCCTTTGGCAATCGGATATGGGTCTGAATAATCTCCCAGTTCATTTCCTTGGCAATCTTGATAGCAGCCTGTCTTTGAGACTTTGAAAGTCCTGACTTGCCAGGCTCGAACAGCTTGCGAAGCCCCCGGGGGAAAGCAGGCGCCGGGCCCAATTCCAGGCCGGAGCCCAGCTTTAGATGGGCAATCTTGGCCATCCTGCCGGAGATTGCCGGTTGCAATCCCGGAATGTTTCGCAATTGTTCTGGCACTTGAATCCACCCCTGGTTGGAGGCCAGCAGAAACGCAGCAATCACGAACTCCTCATCACCCAAAGAAACTTTGTTGAACTCCAGAAAATCAATGAAATCCGTATGCAGGAAGGCCAGGATCAAGGCTCGAGAAAGAGGCTTGTTATGGGCAGCAAGCAGCTCCTGCTCGGTTTTATCGGTCAATCGTTCGATACCGCGAAGATCATCAACAAGAGACTGGGTTGCGACCTGTGCTATTCCGTCCATACCGGGAACGAGCCTCTCAAGATAGGTCACCACGGCACCATTCAAGGAATCATCTTCATCTCCCTGAATGGCACTGTGTAGATCCCATAGCAATTTGGCTGACTGGCTCAGATCCTCCCCCGGTGAACCGCAATGGAGCCAATTTCCGATAACAGACAGCAATGGAGCGATTTCAGCTTTAAACTCCCCGCCGACAAAACAATCATATATGTAGGAAAGATTCTCAGAGCGATCGGCTAGCTTTGCACACAACGCCAGAAAGGCTCCAACAGCACCCAGCTCCGACATGTTCAGCTCTACGCGTTCCAGATCAGTAGGGTCTTCCGACCAAACTCTCTCTCTGCTTGGGGAAAAGGATGGTTTTCTGGCTCGTATGTCAAAAACGCCTAAATTTACATTTCGCAGATCCTTCGCCGAGTCCAACAACGCCTTTTTTGCAGCCATGTCTCTGACCTCGATTCTTTCTATGCAGCCTAAAGGCAGCGGCGCTTTCAGCATGAGCCAATCAGAATCGTCAAATTCTGCAGATTCGAACATCTCCGACTGAACTGATCCGTCAGCAGCCCAGCGGTGAACCGGGCCGGAGAGCGAAGAAAGATCAAGCACAACGATGCAAGGAATCAGATGAGACGCTTCGCTGCAGCAGTGCTCTATAAGGCCATCCGCAGGCTTTGCAGTAAACAGGGGCAGCCACCCGGGTGCCACTGAGAGCGAGTCGCTGTAATACTTGTCGCCAAAAGCGTTCGATGGAAGAATCAGACCCGCCCCCAGCATGAAGAACAGGTTGAGGTGATTGGTGGCCAATCGCCATTCTGTAATTTTCTGCGACGATTCCTCGTCGCCGGCCTTGTCGAATAAATCACTGCTTTTCATGGGAGTCTCTCCAGAATCTCAGGGTCGTCCGGCAGGATCACCTCAATGGGGCATTTTTGATCGGCTTTTCTCAGCATGAAGACCTGATGAATTGCACGTGCTGTCATGACATAGAAAAGCATCTTCTTTTCATCCACAATAGATCGCCAACAAGGAAACTCGTTGATGTCAGCAATAAAAACCACATCGAACTCTAGACCTTTGCAACTCTGAGCGTTGATGACGATGAATCCCCCTTCGCTGAAATCCAATTGATTTCTTTCTTCGGTTGAATAGGTCGATATGGGGCAGGCGAGATCTTCAATATTGTTTCCTGCCGCTCTCAGCTTAGCAAGGAACCTTTCTCGAACCTTGTTGTTGGGAGCAATTACGCCTATCAAGAACCGCGGATTCCGGCCAGCATAGAGAAGCAAGCGACGAAAAATCCGGCCTTCATGGTCTTTGGTATAGGTGAAAAGCACAGGCTGTCGAGTTGAACCTTTGCCCCGGGTCGGAAGCAACGGCGGATTAGTCCCAGGCGTTCCAGAACAGAAATCTCGCGCCAGACGGGCAACTCCATATTTGTTCCGGTAGTTACTCTTCAACTCATGCTCAGAATCAGGAATGATCTCACCATGAATTTCGTCAAACTTACTATTTTCGTGACCAATAGCTTGATTGAAATCCGCTGCAACAAAAACATTTTCGAAGGGAATCGCGTTCAAAAACTGATAGAAGCCGGGAGGCATATCCTGACCTTCGTCAATAATCAGATATTGGTCTTTGTATCGCTTCTCCAAGGCGTCAGCAGATTGCTCGCCAACCAGGTCAAGACAGGTATTCCAATCAACAGGCCGCCAACTCTCTCCCGTGCCTACATCGAGATATGGGACCTTTCGGCCGGTAATTTCCTCAAAAACCTTGTAAAACCACGCCTGCCACTGAACAGCCTGTAGATCAATTCCAAATAGCTGGTGGCTGGCAAATCGCAACAAGTGATTGAAGACCAGGAAACAGTATTTCTTGTTCGCTTCATGAAGCCGACGAGCCCGCAGCAGGCACATGACCGACTTGCCAGTTCCGGGGCCACCAGTGAGGAAAAAGCGACCCTCCAGCGGCCAGGCCCGCACCAACTCCTGCTCCTTGCTGAGCTCGTGAATCCCTGGTAATTGAAATCGCCGCTTAGCCACTTTTCACCCTGGCACTAGTATTCGAGAAATCCTTTGAAGCCGTGGGCATCGCTGCCGATTAGCATGGTCCGGTCAAGCAATACATTGCCGTAGGCACACGACGGATCTGGAACCAGGCAACAAGCATGGCAGGCAGCACGATTGAGCAGTCCGGGCCCCTGGCCCTCGTGTTCTGAGCAAACCGGATCCAACGAGCACCATTTAGACCTCCTAGCGGCAGCCGCCATCAACTTCACGAACTTCTCTGGCTCCGCCATCCTGGACAATCCACCTAGCGTACCAACCTGATCGGGCACGGCAATATAGATCAGGATTCCAGCCATAGGCCGGTCGAGTTGGACTGTTGTATAGATCCGCTCCTGAAACGAAGCGGCTGGATACCCCACGCTGGACTCAAGCTGCCGCATGAGCAGGTGGGCGAGAGTATGCAGAAGCAGGAATCTTGGTGTCTGGACGGGTTCAAGCTCCAAGTTGAATTTCATGTTTCCATAGCGGCGCTTGACCACATCGACATACTTCTGCAACACGGGTTGACTTTCCCAGCGCCGAAGAGATGCTTCGGCAAGCGAAAAGAATACCCCTTCACCAAAAAGTTCGATCGCCGGCAGCCAGTCCAGTTGACCATCGAGATCAGGGGGTATAGGATCCGGATGCGAGGGTTCAGCGCGGAAAAAGCCTCGTAGCACCTCGATCTTCCTCAGTCGCTGGACAGAAACAAGGCGAATATGATTTAGCAACGGATATTTGACGGCAAGCTCATACTTTCGATTAAGCAGCTCTTTTAACTCTTGAGTCTTTTCTCGGGGGACAAAATCTTCATCCTCATCGAGATTGGGGATTTCATTCTGAAAAGCCTGCCATTCACGCACAACCAAGTCGTCCGAAGTTACCTCTCCGTAGAGGGGATATCCGTTCTCGAGCGCCTTGAAACAGTTTTCCAACTCTTCCGTTGTACACTGAAGCTCACGCGCTGCTCTGGCTTCTACGCTCCTTCGTTGAAAGGAGTTTCTTGCAGCTTCCAAATCCCTCAGCAAGCGCGTGTTCTGATACAGACGGTCGAGAACCCCGCCGCGGATAGCGCGTGATTCTGGTGGCACCACCAGCCCGGACTTCGTGACTGGCATGTGCACGCCAGGATCATTGACCAGTACGGCCAAGGCTGGGTCTTGTGGCGTGACAGAATCCCGCAGCCAGGGCTGCTTGTTGTTTCGTCCAAAAGAAATCGGGACGCGTTCCTCAAGCATGCCTCGTGCGCCGCAGCCCTTACTACCACAAGTCACGAAGGTTCCTTCTGGAAGCACCTTCAGGCTCAAATTATCGCGATCTTCGCACTTCTTTCCTCGCTGGTCTCGGTGGGCAAGGAAATGAAAGTCCAGATCCGCCAGATAGCCCTCTGAATGCACCATGACCCAGGACACCTGCTCCAGCAATGGCGCTTTTTTTAAGTCCGAGTAGCGGTCACAAGTGCAGCGGGGCTTATTGTGGTCATCCGGTTTCCGGAACAACCGCACGAGCCGACCACAGCGTTGGTCGGTGCATACATACCAGGTGGGAAAACATTGACCTGGCACACAAACCCCTTGAATCTGGCCATTGTCAAGTTGCCTTGCGACCGGCGGTGCGATGAGTTTCTTGTGCTTATCAATCTGTAACGCCGATTTCACCGCTTCGGCATACGGTATGAATTGACCGGCAGGATTGCCGTACTTGTCAGTCCAGAAACAAATGTCCTTGACCACCACAAGCTCGTCGTCGGTTCGGACAATGGCCCCTGGCGAGCAATGACGCAGCAAATGGTGCAGGCGGACCGGAAAGTAGACTTGCTTGGTCATAGCACTTTCAGAAGCCCTGATTGCTGGACTTGGCGCATTGAATTCAGGGTCGGCCATAAGCCACGAATTCGTGCTTCGTGCGTAAACAGAAGGCGCTCCGAATTTTTGCGGTCATCTCTTTCCTCGTAGCAGAGGCGCTGCCGATTGCTTTGGCAAATCTCAGCAAATCGTTTCCATTCAGCTGCCAGGCCATCCAATTGCAATTGAACGGTCTCAGCCATTTCCCCGCTGGCTTTTCCGCAACGCTCGGAAAGGGTTTCAATCACCTTTGCGATGGCTGGATTCTCAGGGTCGAATGTACCGGCCTTGTCATTGGCGGCCATCGTCGACAGGGAATGGCGCACTGCAATGACCAGCGCTGCGTGCAGTGCCCTTTTCCGGGCTTGATGCGTGAACGGGGTAATGCTGCCAGGTTCGACGAATCGGTAGAAAGACTCGTGATAGGCACGGAAATTCTCGTAGTGGGATAGGCTCCGGGCCTGGTCACGGTAATAGTTGACGAAAACAATGCCTGGGACTTCAGACCGGCCCACGCGACTACTGGCCTGGATGTATTCCGCCGTGGTCAGGGGCTGGCCATTGATGATCATCAAAGCCAGACGGGCGACATCGAGGCCCACCGAGATCATGTTGGTCGCCAGTACTGCATCCAGGCATTCAGGTTGGCCTTTTGGTTGTTCGAGTCGGCCGAACGTGGCAGCGTTTTCCGCGGCACTCATCAGACTCGTGAGTTGGCCGGTGGACGGCCTTTGCCTGGATATAATCCTTTCGTCACGTGGCTCGCCTGTATCGTCCAGCTGCGGTTTTTCTTGCTCTTCGCTTAGTCGCGACAGAAAGTCTCGAACATGGTTGTAGAAGGCATTCTTACTGTTGCCAACACCACGTAGGCTGCCGTGGTAGACCACCATCGTCCACCAGGCATCCAGCAAATCCTCGCGGTTCTCATACCCCGATCTGAATACACTTTCCGGCGCTGCTGCCAGAGTCGCAGCCAACGGCCCCATGCAGCGGGCGCGATCAAGCGCTGGTGCCAGGTAACCGAGATAAAAACGGCCGGGGCGTTTATCTAGGGGCACGACACGAGAAAAATAGGAGTTATCCGCGTCCAGTCCTGGTGGCGGGAACACCGACAACTCGCGCCCGTACATTTTCTTTACCTGGGCCTTGGCGTTGCGAATTGTCGCGGTGGAGGCAATATATTTGGGATACTGCCCCTTACTCCTTAGCACCGCATCCAAGGCAGCCTCGTACACTCCAGCGATAGAGCCAAGATCGCTGGATAACAGGTGTAGTTCGTCCTGAATTATCAGTGACGGTGGAAGCATACCGTCGCTGCCCAGAAATGCACCCGGACGCTCATCCCAGGCCAGGCGAGCGTATTTGTCTATGGTTGAAAACAGCAGGGTTGGTGGGTTCTGATACAAGCTCTCGTCAACGACATCGGCCGGGAGGGCGTCGGCATTCCCTCCGCCAAAGTCACATTGTTCGTTGCGACATTTGAAAGTGAATCTTGTGCTCGTGAGTTCATATCCCCGAGCTGGATCCAGCGGGGTCGCGCACCAGGGGCACTGGTGCAGCACAAGAGCTTGCTTGGCCTCTTCAATTCCGCCACGCATACGGCCAAGGACCTTTTCAGCCTGGTCGAGCGTGTTCGGGCTCAATGCGCCACCGGCCCAAAGTCCGACAGTGAAGGGTTCCTGGCCCAGTTCGGCTGGGGATTTGCGGCGGAGCAGTTCCATGGCAAATATCATGCGTGCGGCGCGAACGAACTGCTGAGTAGTCAACAAGCGCAGGGTATAGCGCATCAGGACCACTGTTCCTGCTCCGTTTGTCGGATAGCGTAAACGACGATAGAAAGCGAGGAAGGCGATCAACCCGAGATAGGCTTCGGTTTTGCCGCCGCCGGTAGGAAACCAGATCAGATCAACGGTATCCCGAAACGGGTCTTGTTCATCGATTGCAGAATGGATCGTGGTCAACAAGAAGCCCAACTGGAAGGGGCGCCAGCAGTAGTGGGCAGGCTCCTTCGCAGCTTGGTTGATCCGTCCACTCTGCATCATCTGGTCCAGCATGGCCTGGTTGGCCAGGGCAAATGCCCGGCGTGCTGTCTCGTCTGAGTCGAGCAGGGCAATACCGCCACGCATCCGACTGACGGCGAGATCGATGCGGGTAGCGATACGCTCCGCGGCCTGCCTTTCTTCTCCTTGCAATTGGCTGCAGTCTTTAGTTTGCTGTCGGCTCCAGTCTCCATAGCCATCGACAAATCGGGTGAGATGATCCATCGCTTGCTGCTTGTGGTCATCGATAGTCGCCAAATGCTCGATTGACAAAGCTTGCTCAGAACCGCTACCCACATCGGCAGTCATTTGCGGGACTTCGGTGCGAGGGATAAAATCGGTGAAGATGGACTTTACCTTGCCGTTTTCTCCCTTCCAATCCACGGCAGCCCCATGCCCTACTGCATAGATGCGGCGGTTCCTGTAACGAAGCTCCAGCTCTTGCTCTTCCTCGTCAAGCAGGCTGTATTCGACCCGCGGGTAGTCACCGATAGTGCCGGCGTCGAAGGTGCACTTCAACTTCACCTCGAACAATGACATCGATGCACGTTGCTCGAGCACTCTGTTCCG
The DNA here is from genome assembly GCA_013285445.1 of Pseudomonadota bacterium. NCBI lineage: Bacteria > Pseudomonadati > Pseudomonadota > Pseudomonadota bacterium. The sequence continues at coordinate 3,067,375 of CP053448.1, forward strand.
GTCGATATCTCGTGGCAAACGTTCCGTATTGAACAGGGTCACAGTGACGATCCAACCTCTTGTATGCTCGCCTTTTCGGTGCTCGCGCCAGCGCACATCAAGACCGCCTCTCGGGGTCTGAATACCATTATGTCCAGTTTCCTGGGCAAGGAAATCCGGGAATCTAACTGGCCCTGTGATACGTCTTGCGGACTGCTCGCCACCAATGGTGGTTTTTATCCATGTCTTTCCGCGACCGGGTTTTTCATAGATTTTCGCAGATGCCTGGACCTGGAAGCTCAGGTCCGGGCCCGTTGCATAGAAGGAAAATCCGACCGATGAAGGTGGGATGTACCGTCTGCGAATGGCGGCAGGTTTGACTTCGGAGGGGGCGTGATCCGGTCCGCCAATATCCGGCAGTTCATCTTCTGCCTCGTCTTCGGAGGCTGGATCGATACCCTCATCGAGCTCGGAGACAGGGAAAAGGATAGCTGTCGGAAAGCGCTCCAGGGGATTGATGCCAACCAGCTCAACCGGCAAACCCTCGCCGGTCAGATTCTGTCGGACCCATTCGACTAGCCTTTTGCGCTCCTTTGCATAATCCATTCCGGTTACCCCTTGCCCTCTCTCTTTATCTGCCCACTCGCGAATTGCACACTGGCCAGCGCAGAATAGCTGAGCGGCAGTCGTGCGACAAACCCTGGAATCATGACTGAAACACCCTCCAGGCGACTCGGTAGTCTTCTTCACGGTCGGGGCGGAAGAAGGGGGCGTGGTATTCGATGGTCTGGCGCCAGGGGCCGGTGGGGAGGGTGTGGTTCCAGAAGGTCTTGGTGACTTTTCCTTCCTCCAGGTGCTGGATGTCTTCCCAGCCCAGGGCGATGCCGGTTTCTTGACGGCCCGGGGTGTGGATGGCGTATTCGATTTCGTTGTCGAGGTCGGCCTTGCGGGCTTTTCGGGGCAGGCCGACGCCGCTGAGGCCCTTGCTGGGGGTGAAGACGATGCGGCCATTCTGGTCGTAGTGGGTTTCGGCTTCGTACTGGCGCATGACGGGGAACTGGACGCGGTAGAGGGTGAGCAGTTCTTCCAGGGTGAGCCCCAGGGCCTGGGCGACGAGGACGTCGATTTCAAGCAGGGCCTGGCGGCGGGCGTAGTCGGTTCTGAGGGCGCAGTGGCGCTGCCAGTCGGGAGTGAGCCGCTGGAAGAACTCCTGCGGTACGGCGTTGGCGCCGGTGCGCTTACTGTCGGAGGTGATCGTCCAGTGCTGCTTGCGGAAATCGTCTTGCCAGGACTGTTGCCAGAGTTCGGCGTAGTGGCTGGTAATGCCTACCAGCGCCAACCCACGAGCTCGCATCTGCGGTGTTTCAATCAGGGGCAGCAAACGAAGTAGGGATTCATATAGATCACCCTTACCGGTGGTCTTGATCCAGAAATCGAAGACCAGCGACATGCAAGCCGTCGCAAAATCCAGAAGCTGGTTGGGGTCTCTGAAAGTCGTAGATATGACTGGATGGATATGCGCCACATCTTTTGGGGCGATCGAGGCCAATAGGGTGCGCTCTCCGGACTGGCTCAACTGCCGCCGACAGAAAAGCCTGTAGTAGTCGGTGACCCTAGAATCAGTTTCAGTCGCTTGATCTGCCCAAGGCACCTTCGGTGTGCGCCCGAGGTAGGTGTCGCGGTCGCATGCGGGGAGGTAGTTGCTGCGCGGCAGGTAGTCGTCGGGCAGGGTTTCGAGGTCGAGGTTGTCGTAGTGGCTGTTCTGGGTGCACTCGGCGCGCGGGGTCTTGTAGAGCGGCGTGCCGACGAAGAAGTGGGGGCCGGAGAGGATCCACTCCTCCGCGCTTTCCGGGAAGCGAGTTTCGCGGCGGATGGTGCCGTCTTTCTGGGCGTTGGTCTCGTGCCACATTTCCAGTGAGAGATACTCGCCCTTGAGATCGCCGAGGCGGCGCGGCTGGGCAGCGAATTTCTTGAGCACGGCGACCAATCGACGATCATGCAAGGCGGGCAAGCGAGCTTCTACTGGCCTCGTACCCTTGGCATCGTAAAGCTCGGCAAAGAGCTTCAGATCATCTATATCAATCCGAAGAATCCGCTCCGGTTGCTTTAAGTACGCCTGGTCTAGATGAGATGGGTGCTTTAAGTAGCTAACAGCATCGAACCGAACTTCATCCCGGGCATGACCGTAAACAGAACAGTGAAAGTCGGTCTTGTTGTTGCCCTTGATGTTGAAGAGGCTCATTGCCCTGAAGTAGGTGTAATGTCGCCTCAAGTGCTGATAACAGAGCGCCCTGAAAGCCTTACCCTTTGCATCATTATATACGCCTGATTCATATAAGAATGAAGAAATCCCCTTTGAGTTGCTAATGGCCCAGGCGCGCGGCAGGAAACACTTGTAAAGGTTGGTCTGCACGCCCTTGAGTTCCGGGTAATTGACCGGAGCGTTGAGAAAGGCCTGGGTGCCCTCGGCTTCTTCCAGCTCGGCTTTCCAGGCGCCGATCAGCTCGGGATTTTCGTGGAAGGTCTGTTCGCGCAGTTGGTCGAGCCTGCTGGCCGAAAACTTGCGCAGCGCGAACAAGGGCTGGTGGTCGCCCATGACGCCGCCTTCCTGCCACTCGACTTTCAGCCAGGGCGGGTTGCCGAGGATGAGGTCGAAGCCGCCGTTTTCCATGAACAGGTCGGCAAACTCCAGCTCCCAATGGAAGAAGCGGCGGGATTCGGCCAACACGTGGGCCCGCTTCATGCGCGGGAAGGCGCGGAAGAGCTGGTTGAAATCGACCACGCCGAAGCGGTTGATAAAGGACTTGCCGGCCTGCTCATCCTGGGTGGGGGCGAACAGGTCCTGGATTCGGTTGGCCGAGCCGGTTGGGATGGTATCTCCCAGCAGTAGGGCTTCGAGCTCGAATAGATAGTCGTCGCGCTCGGGCAGGTCCTCGTGTGCGTCCATCGGCCAGAACCACAACGCGCACCAGTAGTCCATGGCCAGCTTCAGGCGGCGGTAGGCCGGCGCGTTCTTCTGGTCGCGGGCGTGGAGCTCGCCGGCTAGCACCTGGTCCTTGTAGTCAAGGCTGGTGGCCTTGCCGTCGTCATCGTGGCCGTAGACCGGATAGGGATCGGTGGTACGAGCCCGCATGCGGGAAAGATCCCGGGCGTGCTGCTGCCAGAGTTCGTCGAGCCGGGCCGAGAGGCGTTCGAGGCGATCGATCTCTTCCTGGTCGAAGGGCTTGATGAAGGCCTTGCGCCATTCGGTAATCGCCTTGATCTGGTCGGGGTAGAGCTTTTTGGCGACCTTGTCGCTGTAGCTGGCCATGCCCTTGTCCGGCAGCAGGAAGTGCCAGATGCGGCCGGCGGGGCGTTCCTGGCCGAGCGGAATCTTCTCGGGTGCGGACTTGAGCCAGCTCTTGTCGTCACCGGATTTGAGCTTGAGCTGGCTGGCCGCGAAGGCCTCTCGGCGGGCACCGATGAGCGAATTGCCGTTCTTGAGCTGCAGGCCGAACCAGGGCACGTGGCGGTCGTCGGACAGGGCGTTGAGCCACAGCGAGACTTCGGCCAGCTCGACAGCGACGGGGTTGAGGTCCACGCCGAAGACGTTGTGGTCGGCGATGTACATCATCACCCGCTGCTTCTCAGCCGCGTAGTCGGCCTGGGGGATGCGCTCATCTTTGGCCGACTGGGCCAGCTCCAGGTACTTGTCGGCGAGCTGGCTGATGGCCTCATTCAGAAAGGCGGCCGAGCCCATGGCCGGCTCGCAGATGCTGATCTCGAGCACGCGTCGTGCACGGGCAGCATCGTCGGCCAGATCGTCGAGCTGTTCGGCAAACAGTTCCTTCAGCGCGTACTTGACCAGCGAGCGGGTGAGCACTTCGGGGGTGTAGTAGCTGGCCGATTTCTGCCGGTCGCGGCCGGCCAGGCGGTAGAGGAAACTACCTTTGGGGTGTTTTCTCAAGACCTTGCGGCCAGCCTCGTCGCGGTCGTAGACGCGCTCTGAATCCTTGTAATGTTCGAGCTGTTCGGCGGTGACGAAGTAGCCGGTGTCCAGCGGGTCGGGGTTGTTGCTGCCGGCCGGCTTGACCTCGTAGAGATCGGTCCGGGCGAAGAAGCCGCGGTAGGACAGCAGGGCCTCGTAGACGGCGCCGAGCTGATTGATGCCGAGCCGCGCGTAGGAAATGCGCCCGCGCCGGCGCTGTCCTTTCGCCGGGCGCGAGAGCGACATCAGGCGGATCACCTTCTGCAGGGTGGCGTTGGTGAAGACCACCTTGTTGAGATTGGGCGTACGGGCCGGGTCGAACAGATGGGACGGCAGCGGCGCCATGGTAAAGGCGTCGGCGTCCGAGCGGCTGGCCAGCAGGCTGCCCTCGTCGCGGCAGCCTTCGAAGACCAGGCCGAAGAGCTGCTGCAGGCTGTCGTGGATGTAGCGGCCCTGCTGCTCGGCCGGACTGGTCAGTTCGACCATTTCGAGCTCGCGCAGGTGTTCCAGGCTGTAGCTGGCCAGATAGGCGCGGTTGCCGACCGGGGCATAGCCCAGTTCGGGCCGGGCCTCGATGTAGAACAGGAACAACAGGCGGTACATGTAGCGCAGGGCTTCGAGCGAGATCTGCTGGCCGTCGAGCTGGCCTGAGAAGGCGCCTTCCTTGCGCTCGCGGGCGCGCTCGATGAGGTATTGCGCGGCCTCGTTGCCGATCAGCTCGATGCACTCGCGCAGGGCGTATTTGAGATCTTCGGAGACGGCATAGGCATGCTTGTGGGCGTTTTCTTCGAGCTGATCGAGGAAACTGCCGCCGTCGGCGTCGGTCAGCGAACGGCTGTGCAGCAGCGCGCAGGCGGCCTTGAGGGTGTCGGCTTCGCGGCGCGAGAACAGCTCGACCCAGTCGAAGCGCAGCACCCGCCCCTGGGCGAACTTGGTTCGATCAATCAGCAGCCACTGGCGGGTGGAGACCAGCAGCAGCCAGCGCGGCGGATTGGGCTGGGCGAAGACGAAACGGCTGATGGCGCTCTGCCAGTCGATCAGGCCGGACTGTTCGGCAGCCTGCATGGCCTTCGGCGGTGGGGCGGCATGCAGGCTGGTGAGCTGTTCGGCCAGTATCGGGCTGGCCAGGGGATCGGTCTTGGGGTCGTCGATGTTGACCGCCTGCACCACCCAGAGCAAGGGATGACCATAGCTGGCGCGGTATTCGGCCAGCACCGGGAATTCGGCGTCGGGGCCCGCCGGCAAGCGGCGCGGCTGGTGGTCATAACCGAACACGGCCAGCAGCTCGGCCACCAGATCGCGCTGACCCTCGACCCTTGCTTGGGGGTCGCGCTGACGTTCGACGATGGCCAGCTGCTGGTTGTAGGCATGGCCTAAGCGCCTGAGACGATTCCAGGGGGCAAGCTGGTCGTCGGGCAGCGGCCCGTCGGTCTGTTCGCGGGCCCGGGTCTCGGCCTGCTGCCACTCCTCGAGTAGCTCGCCGATATCGCGCTGGAAGATATCGGCCAGGTAATGTTCGGAGTAGAACTCGTTTTCGTTGGTGATGCCGGCGAAGGTCATCGCTGTTGATCCAGGTCCGTCTCTTCCTCCCGGCCTTCCGCCAGGTCGGGGTTGTTGAAGCCGCTTCGGAGGCCGTCGATATGCTCGAAGAGTTCCGGTGCGACATTGCGCCACAATGGATCGAGCACGATCTTGACCCCCTCGCGCCGGGCCAGCTTGGCTGCGGGAACGAAATCGGAATCTCCAGCGACCAGCACGATGGTGTCGACCTGATGCTTCAACGCCAGCGAGGCGATGTCGATTCCGATTCGCATGTCCACCGCCTTCTGTCGAAAGCCGGGCGTGAAATCCGAGTCGGTCAGATCAGGCACCGATCTTTTACCTGCCAGAAGCGCCTTCTGCGCAGGCTCGTTGAGCACCCACCCGCGCTCGCGTCGTACCTCGCCCAGGCGGACCGCGAAGTTGGGCCGGCGGCGGAGTCGATCGAACAGATCGAGGCGAAAACGTGCTTCGTCGGAGCGGGCGTAGTCGATCGAGCGTCTGCTGACCGGCAGATGACCCTTCTCCATGTACGGCCTGGCGTCATAGAAGAAGCATCGATAGAGCAGCGCATTCTGATTCGGAGCCTGCGCCGTCTTGTTGAGCTTGTAGAGATGGCGGCTGACGAGCTGGCCGACGGCCTGGTTGACGGCTTCGGGGTCCTTGGGATCGAGATCCTTGCGGACGGATGGCAGGCGTCTGAGCAGATAGCCCCCGTCGATCAGAATCGCCGCCTTCATTCCCCCTCCCCCCCGGAAAAGAAAAAGCCCCAGGGGGTCGGCCAACCCATGATCGCGATGGGGTTCGGCGTACTGCCAAGGGGCGGATGTAATACCAGTATTGCGACGAAGCCTTTGCATGTCAAGCGCCGCTGAAAAGCGGAATTTCATTGGTTGCCCTCCTGACCGGTGAAAGCCGCAGCCACCTGGATGTAGGGCTGGTCGTCAAGGGTGTGGGTGTCGCGCAGCCAGTTGTCGTAGTCGTCGAACACGCGCTGGATGTGGCCCAGGCGGTCATCGCGGCGGCGCTGCTTGAAATGCTCGGGCTGGTCGCTGCGATCGAACTCCAGCTCGAGTTGCTGCAGGTGACGGGTTTTGAGATCGTCCATGGCCTGGAGCTGTTCGAGCAACTGGTCTTCGATGGCGGCTTCCTCAGACCTGCGATGCTCGGCCAGACGCTGCTCGGCGCGCCGGACGACGCCCGGCAATCGGGCCGCAACCGCATCTGTCGGGCCGCCCCGGTTGCGGTTGGGTACCTGGCCGGGGCGCAGATCCAGCCGGTGGATGAATCCGGCCAGATCCAGTTCTTCCGTGATGTTGCCGTCTTCGAGGACAAATCCCAGCCAGGCCTGAATGAGCGTGTGGCCGCGGCGGTTGGGGTAGCCCCCGACCAGCAGGAAGGCCGTCTGATTGGGCTCAAGACGCCCCGGAATGCGGAATAGCGGTGCGGTGTGCCTGCCGAAAGTGCCCAGGGCCCGATCACCCAGCCATTCCATCACCGGGTGCAGCGGCCACAGATACTGGCGCTGGGCCCAGTTGCTGTCCTCATCGCGGCGGATCTTCAGATCCTCGGCAATGAGCTTGCGATCAGGCGTGAGAATGAAACGGTCGGCTTCCGGGCGAGCCTCCTTCGGCAGAAAGCGCAGGCGATTCTGCAAGTCGGGCGGTGCGGTGAGCACCAGACGCTGGTTCTGGCGGTCGATTTCTTCCTGGATGCGCACCCCCTCGCTGCGCAGCCAGCTCAGCGCCGCCGCGGCGTAGTCGAAGTCGGTCTCGTATAGCGTCGGGCGATCGGCGGTGATGTCATCCAGAATCTTGCTCGGGGCGTTGGTCGGCAGAAAGTTCTCGAGAGGCTGTTCGCTGTCGCTGACGTTCTCGTCCAGGAAGCCGGCAAACAGAGCTGCCAGGTCATCGCCTTCTCGCTCCATGAAATCGGCAACCAGCTGCTCCTCCTGATCGACCGAGTGCAGGCCCATGAATTCGGACGGGTCGCCGATGTTCTTTGATGCCTGATGGTCCTTTTCGATGAGGACTTCGAGCACTCGCCGCTCGTCGGTGATGCGGGCATTGTCCGACTGGGTGATCAGGTAGCGAATCTGCGGCGTGCGCGTCTGCCCGTAGCGATCGATGCGGCCGTTGCGCTGCTGGAAGGTCATCAGCGACCAGGGCACATCGAAATGGATCAGGCGGTGCGAGAGGTGGTGCAGGTTGATGCCCTCGGCGGCAACATCGGAACAGATCAGCACGCGGGTCTTGCTGTCGCGCTGGCCGAAACCCTCGACGGCGGCCATCAGCTCCTTGTCCGACATGCGGCCCGACAGGGTGCTGACCTGTGATTTGCTCAGCCCGCGCAGATCAGCCGGCAATCGCTCGACAAGGAATTCCAGGGTGGGAATCGATTCGGTGAAGATGACCAAGCGGTCTTCCGGGTCCTTCGGGTTCCAGCCAAGACTGTGCTCGCACGTACCCAGCAGCTCGAGCAGCAGCTGATATTTGCTGAACTGCTCGGCCGTAATCTGAGCAATGGCGTTCCTGAGATCGCTCAGGACCGCCATGTCGGCCTGGACCTCCTTGCTGGAGTCGCGGCGTTTGAGCCGGGCGATGCGGTTATCAATGGTCGACTGGCAGGCCGCCGGGCTGGAGTAAAGCGCTTTCTTGAGCGTGGTGCGAAACAGGTGTCCGCCGCTGCGGGTCTTGCGATCGAGCGCCTGGAAGCGAAGGTTGGCCATTTGTTCAAACACCGCCTCTTCTGGCGATGAAGCACCGGCACGCATGATGTCGATTTCTCGCTCGGGCAGATTGCCGCCAAGCTGATCCTGCACGTGCCGTTTCAGGCGTCGGATGACCAGGCCCTTGTCGCGGAAATCCTCGTGCGCGTAGTCGGACGGGTTGGCGATTGCCGTGGGGTCGAGCATATTCATCAGGCTGGCGAAACTCTCGGCCTTGCCGTCATGCGGGGTCGCGGAGAGCATGATCAGCGCATCCGATCTCGTGGCCAGGCGTCGGGCCAGACGGGCCCGCTGAGAGCTGCCGCTGCGCTCGGCGACGTTGTGCGCCTCGTCGATGACGATAATGTCCCACCAGGCATTCTCAAGGTAATGGCCGTACTCGATGTCCTGCTTGAGCGTGTCGATGGAAATGATTGCCCGATCGAAATAGTGGAACGGATTGTGATTAGCCGGCAGGCGGTTGCGCACGCGCTGCAACCCGGTGGAATCAAGGCGTACCAGTGGAATGGTGAAACGGTTCCAGAATTCCTGCTGAAACTGCGCCAGCATGGATTTGACGGCCAGCACCAGAATGCGCTTGCCGCGGCCGCGGGCGATCAGTTCTGAGACCAGAATGCCGGCCTCGAGCGTCTTGCCCAGGCCGACAGCATCGGCGATGAGAATCCGTGGCCGCGGTTGGGACAGGGCCTGGCGAGCCGGATCAAGCTGGAACGGCAATGGATCGAGTGCCGCGCGATGGCCGAGCTGAATGGCGGGCCCTGTGGCCGGAGCCTTTCGAATCATCGAGTCGAGGTAGAGAAAGCCGGCGCGGAATCCCTCGGATGAATCATCAACCAGGTGAGTGTCTTCAGGACTGAGTACGCGAATACCTTCTTCCAGCCGGGTGAGAAAGCGCCCCTCGCGCCCTCTCACCAATTCCGACAGACCTTCGCAGACCAATTGATGGCCACCGTCGGAACTGTGATCGACCCGACGAATCCGCCATTCAGCGTCGCGAATCTCCACGCGCATGCCGGGTGCCAACTGTTGCTCCACTCGCCCGTCTCCCTCAGTTAACCCAGAACACTCCAGAGCCCCGGCTAGGATAGCGGGTGTAAGCCGATCAGATCAAAGCAATAGGCGCCGACACTCTGGGCTGGTAGTACCGGCAACTAAATGGTTGACGAGCAGGTCCTGCTAAGGCGAGCTGAGACAAACGCAGGGCTGTGGTCAATTGCTCGTAAGCGCCGGCCACTGGGCCGCCCGATTACGTCCCAGATACGTCCCAGGCATTGATTCTCGATGATCAAGAGACAGGACTGGATCGGACGCCCGGTTTTTCACAACGACTTCCGAACCGGCCGTGGGACGGCGATGAGACAATGAGAGGCTTGCTCGGCAGGATCGGTAAGCGATTGATTTACAGGGATATTTGGCGCGCCCGGCAGGATTCGAACCTGCGACCCCCGCCTTCGGAGGGCGGTACTCTATCCAGCTGAGCTACGGGCGCACTGGGGGAACTGATTGTAACGGTTTTCGGCCCTGACCTCAGTCTTCGGAGGGCGGTACTCTATCCAGCTGAGCTACGGGCGCTTGAAATCGTATTGTAAGCTGCGCGTGGCCTTCGATTATACCAGCCCGGATCCGGCTTCCACAGCCTCGGCGATTTCGCGCCATTGCCGGGGCTCCCCAATCATGGCAGCCACGCTGTCGGCCTCGACCGGACGCGAGAACAGGAAACCCTGGGCAAACGAGCAGCGATAGTTGCGCAGCAAATGGAGCTGGTCAACGCTTTCAACGCCTTCGGCAACGGTCAACATGCCAAGGTCGGAAGCCAGGCTGCAAATGGTGCGGGTGATGGCCTGATCCTCCGGGTCGAATGACAGATCACGAATGAACCCGCGATCGATCTTGACCACCGAGATGGGGAAGTTCTTCAGATAGCTCAGTGATGAATAACCAACGCCGAAATCATCAACAACGATGCGCATGCCGATTTCATCAAGACGGTGCAACATGCGCCGGTTGCGCATCAGGTTTTCGATCAGAATTTCTTCGGTGATCTCGAGATGCAGCAGCTGCGGATCGATGCGGTACTGGTGCAGCAGTACGCTGAGCTGCTCGGCGAAGCTGTGCTCCTGAATTTGCGCGCCCGACACGTTGACTGCCAGCCACGGCAGCTTGCCGGGCAGTTTTGACCAGGCGGCCAGATCGGCCAGCGCCTGATCCAGCACAAAGGCGCCGAGGCGGCCGATGATGCCGGTTTCCTCGGCCACCCGAATGAACTCCTGCGGCGGCACCATGTAGCCCTTTTCATGCTGCCAGCGAAGCAGTGCTTCAACCCCGCAAAGCGACAGATTGCGCAGGTTGATGATCGGTTGGTAGACGACACGAAACTCCTCTCGCTCGAGGGCATGCCGTATATCGCGACTGAGATTGAGCCTGTGCTGGGCCTGGGCAAACATCTCGCGAGTGAATACGGCGAACTGGTTGCGCCCGGCGTTCTTGGCCTTGAACAGGGCCGTATCGGCATTCTGGATGAGTTCGCTGACGGTATGTCCGGACTCGGGATAATAGGCAATCCCGATGCTGGCCGAGACGAACAGCCGATGCTCGCCGATGGCAAAGCCGGAATCCATGGAACGCAGGATATTACCGGCGAGCTGCTCGACCTGTTGCCGGTTGTCCCGTTCGACGGCGATCAGGAACTCGTCACCACCGTGGCGACCGACGAAATCACGCTCCTTGAGCACGCCCTTGAGCCGCTGCGGCACCTCACACAGCAGTTCGTCACCGAGCTGATGACCGAGCGAATCGTTGATGTCCTTGAACTGGTCGAGGTCCAGGAAAAGCAGCGCCAACTGCGTCTCGCCTCCGCCCTGGTCACGGATCACGTCTTCCAGATACAGCGTAATGCCGGCCCGGTTCGGTATGCCGGTGAGTGCGTCGTTGTGAACCAGAAACGCCAGCTCGCGCTCGGCGGCCTGGCGCTCCCCAACCTCCTGCTCCAGCCGCCGATTGGATGCCGTGAGCACGCGCGCCTGGCCGACGGCGTTCATGCCCAGCAGCGCGATGGCAGCCAGCAGCAGCGAGACTACGATTCCGCTACCGAGCACGACCTCGGGCAGCCCGGTGGTCAACTGCGAGCGAAGCGCATCGCTGACGGCAAAGTTGAACAGAAATCCCTCGCCGTCGCCGTCAACGTCAACCGTGAAGCTTGCGTCCCAGGATGGTTGCGCGCCGTCGCCCGAGGACGCGGCCGAACCGAATAGCGGCTCGCCACGGCCCTCGACCCGCAGCACGATCTCGTCGCGGAACATGGCCGGGATCATGGCGTCCACCGCCTCGGGAATCACCAGCACCGCGGCCAGGTACCCGAAATGCGCCTGACCGTCGCCGATCGGGGTCAGAAAGGTAACGGCCGGGCGCTGATCGGACAGCTGGAACGGCTGCGTGACGCCCAGCCTCGCGCCCCTGTTTACCGCATCGAGCGTGCCGGTCGGAATGGCACCGACCGGAAACAGCGCATCGCGCTGCACCAGCGGCTGGTGCCGATTACGGACCCGGCTCACCCGCAGATCCCGATCAAGCACGGCCAGCGCTTCGTAGTAGCTGTAGTGAGACAGGTAAAGATCGGCGTTGACGCGCCAGCCGCTATCGCCCTCGAAGCCGTAGTGGGCCAGCCGCACGCTCATGCGCTGCAGCGCGTTGATCTGCTCCTGCAGGTTCCCGAGCATGTCGGCTTTCATGTAGCGCGCCATGTTCTCGATATAGCGCGCCTGGGCCTGCTGCTCGGCTTGCTGCAAGCCCTGGTAAAGCACCATGGACCCGCTGATACCCGCCAGCAGAAGCGCGGCTGCCAGCAGCATGCGCCGCTGCGATGCCGTCCGGCGAACACCTGTCATGAACAACCCACCAAAACTCATCGAACCGCACGGCCTGGCCTGACCGGTAGACGCGACACGCTAAGAGGCACAGTCAGTTTCACGTTTGGCGGTAATGACCGGATCGGCCGGTGCTTGCAACCGCGCCAGTATAGCGCAGGGGCCGGCCGGGTGCGCCCCGGCCCCGCGGTTGCTACACTGCCTGCAACTGCCTTTGCCCGACCGGGTCAATCGACCATGCGAACACTCGGCGCGCTTGCTGCCGGCCTGCTCATCGGAATCGTCACGATTGAAGCGGTCTGCGCCATGATCACGCTGCTGCTTGACCCGGCGGCACCCCAACCGCTGATCAGCCGGTTGCCACTCGATGCGGTTTCGGCACTCGCAGTCGCAGCTGCCTGGTTCGGCGGTGGCCTGCTGGCCGGATGCATGGCCAGCGCCGTGACAGGCCGGCGTCTGCCGGGCTGGCTGTGCGGCACCCTGCTCGGCCTGTCGATGCTGCTGGTCGTCAATCTCAACGATCCCGGCAGCGTGCTTGCGCTGATCGCGCCGGCATGGCCGCTCAGCGGCGCACTGGTTGGTTCCGGTCTGGCGCGGCGCTGCGAAGACTGCAACGGCGCGGACAACAGGCACACGGTATAATCGGTCGCTTTGAAGCCCGTCGTCGGGCGTCATTGCCCCAATTGATACGAGGTCTGCGCGGCATGTCCGAAGAACACGATCGACAATTCATCCACACGTTCAGCATGGTGCTGGTCGGGCTGGTTGCCTTCGCCATCATCATCATCGGCCTGTCGCTGGTCATTCACAATCGTCACCAGGACATCGAGCCCAGCGCGGCACGCGAGGCCGCCAAGGTCGAGCGGCTCAGACCGGTCGCCGGCGTCTACACCGAAGCGTCGCAGGCCGCTGCCGCGCAGGAAGAACAGGTCGAAGAAGATGCCGATGACGGCCCGGCGCTGGCCTTTGACGGCTCCATGGATGGCGAGATGATTTACGCCCGGGTCTGCGCAGTATGCCACGATGCCGGCGTGGCCGGCGCACCGCGCCTGGTCGCCGCCGACTGGGAGGCACGACTCGACAAGGGACGCGAAAAGCTGATCGCCAACGCCATCAACGGCATCAACGCCATGCCCGCACGCGGCGGTCGCGCCGATCTAGGTGACGAACAGGTTGCCGCCTCGGTCGACTACATGCTCGATCAGCTCGACTGAGCGGCATCGCGCCAATCGGCGGTTTCGGCGAGCAGATCGGGAAACAGCCCGAGAAAGGCCGACTCGATCTCGCCATCCAGTTCATCGAGCAGCCGCCGGCCTTCAGCCAGTGGCCAGGGATGGCCGTGGCGCTGCGCCATTCGCTGGAAGATCTCCTCGAGCATGGCCCGTTCGCCGTAGCGCAACCACAAACGCTGCGCCGCCGCCCAGCGACTGAATAGCGCCAGCCGCGGCGGCAGGCAGTGGCGATGACGTGCCAGCAAAGCGTCGATGGCGTCTGCCAGCCGATCGAGCCGCTGCGGCCCGAAATCCGCCCAGTGGCGTGAGAGCATGTGATCAAACAGGACATCCAGAATCACGCCGCCATAGCGTCGCCAGGGCGGGTCAAGCCGCTTGCGCAGCGCGATAACCGCCGGGTGAGCGTCACTGAGCACGTCGATGCGCCGATGCAGGCGGATTCCGGCAGCCCAGGCATCGGGCCAGTCGGCCAGCGCTGACTGGCCCTTGACGTGATCACCCAAAAAGGCGCCCAGGCGGAGCCCCTCGTCGGTTCCGGCAAGTACGATATGGGCCAGATGATTCATCGCAACAGCTCTGTGCATCGGGTACGGGGGCTGAGTTATGATGATGCGCTCGCCCACTGGGTGCTGGCAACCGCCGAGGAAGACTCATGCAGCTGGATCCCGGCCAATTTCCCGACGAGTCGACCGAAATCTTCATCTCGGGGCCCGCCGGCCGGCTTGAGTGCCTGGTTGACGGCCCTGAAGCCAATGCCGAGCGCCCGGCCACGGCAGTCCTGTGCCATCCGCATCCGCAGCACGGCGGCACCCTGCGCAACAAGGTCGTCACGATCATGGAGCGCAGCCTGCGGGAGCTCGGCCTGCGGACCGTGCGTTTCAACTTCCGCGGTGTCGGCGACAGCGAGGGTACGTTCGACGACGGCAACGGAGAGATCGAGGATCTGAGGGCCATCGTCGACTGGGTGCGCCAGGTCCGGCCCGACGACGATCTCTGGCTGGGCGGGTTTTCGTTCGGTGCCTACATTGCGCTCAAGGCGGCCCAGGACCTGCCGATTCGACAGCTGATCACGATCGCGCCACCGGTCGAGCGCTACGGCTTTGATCAACTGCAGCCGCCGAACTGCCCGTGGCTGGTCGTTCAGGGCGACGAAGACGAAGTCGTCTCGCCCGAGGCCGTGCTCGCGTGGGCCGAGACCCTGGGCCAGGACGCTGACCTGGTGGTCATGGAAGGCACCGGCCACTTCTTCCACCGCCGCCTGATGGATCTGCGCGGCCTGATCAAGAACCACGTCCAGCCCAACCTGCCTTGAGCGCGGAGACGCCAGCCGGGCCGGGTTCACGCTACTCCGACCTGCTGGCGGCAGGTCAGCTGATTCCGGACCCTGAACAGCGAGCGATTGCCGATCGCATGCAGGCGCTGTTCGAGCGCATCGATCGCCGGCCGACCGGCTGGATCGACCGCCTGCGCAAGCGCCATCCACCGGTCCGCGGCCTGTACCTGCACGGGGGCGTCGGCCGCGGCAAGACTCTGTTGATGGATCTGCTGGCGCAAAGCCTGTCCGATCCCCGCAGCAAGGGCTGGCGCATTCACTTTCACCGTTTCATGGCCTTCGTGCACGACGGGCTGCGGCACCATCATGGCGAGGATCCGCTCTCGCCAATTGCGCGCCGGATCGGGGGCCGGGCCCGGGTGCTGTGCTTCGACGAGTTTCATGTCAGCGACATCGCCGACGCGATGATTCTCGGCGGCCTGCTGCAACGCCTGTTTGCTCGCGGCGTCACGCTGGTGGCCACCAGCAATACCGCACCGGATGATCTATATGCCGACGGCCTGCAGCGAGAGCGATTCCTGCCGGCAATCGAGGCGATCAAACAACACTGCGACGTGGTCCGGTTTGGCGACGGCGAGGATTTTCGCTTGCGCGAACTCAGCCGCCATCGCGTCTACCGCCACCCGGTCAACACCGAAAACCGCTCGGAGCTGGAGGCTGAATTCCGCGCCCTGGCGGCCGGCGAGGACCGCTCGAGCGAACCACTGAACGTGCGCCAGCGCCGTATCCGGCCCTTGTATCGGGCCGGTTCGGTGGTCTGGTTCGATTTCGACACCCTGTGCCGGGGTCCGCGGGCCAGCGAGGACTACATCGAGCTGGCACGGCGCTTCGGCACCCTGATTGTCAGCGATGTCCCGCAACTCGACGCCAGCGACGACAATGCGGCTCGACGATTCATTCATCTGGTCGACGAGTGCTACGACCGTGCCGTCAAGCTGATCGTGCTGGCCGCCGCCCCGCCGCAATCGCTGTATTGCGGTACGCGGCTTTCTGCATCGTTCGAACGCACGACCTCACGCCTGATCGAGATGCAGAGCCACGATTATCTCGCCCGCCCCCACCGGCCCTAGCCCGCATTATTCATGAATCGCCGCGATGATTGCGCAGGGGATTGTTCGCACAGCGGATTTTCCGACCGAGCGGAATACCAGGCTGTATTTCCGAGGGAGGAAAATCCGCTGTGCGGACAAGGCGCAAGCAAGGGCGCGAGTGAATTCATGAATAATGCGGGCTAGTGGGCCGCTCTCAGTCCAGGCGTCGGCGTTGATCAGTCGGCCGGATCGGACAACAAGCGGATGGATGCTTCCTCACGCAGCCACTCGCCGCCTTCCGGGCCCTGGTATTCCACATCCACGCTGACTCGATTACTGGCCTCCGTCTGGCTTGGCTCGACAAATGTCAGCGTGAGCGTGCCCGCGTCAGTCCCCTCAAAGGCGGTCGGGCAGTCACGACAATAGCCGCTAATCTGGTCCATAGTCAGCGTATCACCGTTGGTAAACGACTGCGTGGAGCCGATCAGCCATCGCGGCTTGCCCGTCGCATCGTAGAAATACAACACTGCAAACAGCACATCCCCCTGCTGGTAGACCGTCAGACCCCAGCCTTCATCGGCAGGACCTGCGAACCAATGGCCGGTGAAGTCGGGACTCGGCGGTGCACCGCCCACAATCAGGGGTTCCACGCACCAGTCGCCGGACTCGCCGTCGATTTCCCAGCCGAACCGGGCCAGCGATAGCGCAGTCGAGCGATCGGTGCCGTCGGCGCAGGCAGCAGAGTCCTCCTCCACACCAAACTCCAGCTCGACCCTGCCGACACCTGTTGCGGTCTGAGGCGGCGAATCGGCAGCATCGTAGCTGACCCGCAGCAACTCGCCGCTGAATACGTCACCCACGACCTTGCCAATGGCAATGAACCACTCTGGCGTGCCGTCGTCACCGTAGGAATAGAAGGTCAGGAAATAGAGCTCGCCGGAGCGCTGGAAATCCATGCCGTGACCATTTCTGGAGCGATCGAACAGCATGCCTAGCACCGGCTCATCGGCGCTCGAACTGGCATCGTTGTCTGCCAGGATCTGACCACGCAGCTCACCGTCGGGATGTGCGTTGGTGCGAACCAGCAGATAAAGCGTGCTGTCGAGCAGCCGCCCGACCAGCGAAGGCGTCAGCGGCGCCTCGTCCGAGCCGGTCCAGCTCCCGATCAGGGTATGGTGCCCGGCATTGACGGACAGATCAGGCGCGGTGCCGCTTTCGTCCATGATGGTCCATGCCACCGAGCCATTGTCCAGATAGGAACCGCGGCGAATCTCGATACCGATCACATCATCTTCGCTGTCTGCCGGGGTTTGGGTGCCGTCGAGATCAAGACCGGGCAGCTTGATGACATAGTCCAGCACACGACCGTCCACATCCAGACCAAACCACGCCTTGCCGATATTCTGCGAAACGACTCCCGGCACCACCTGCTGTCCACTGGGCACCGCGGCAAGCCCACAAGCCGGCACCGCGCCGCTACCGACCAACGGCCCCCGGATTACGGCATCGCAGACATTAAATACACGACCCGCGTTGTCCACCTCGCTGTCGAGCTCACCGTAGTTATCCAGGCGACCACCCTCTTTGACTTCGGTCTGCCCCGGACCGTCGAGCAGACCGCGATTGGACAGCCGGCCAAAAAGGTTCAACGTGGCGTTGTTGCGCAATGAACCGGCATTCGCCAGGCCAGCACTGTCGGCGATGTTCCAGGTGCCGCTATTCGTGGTGGCTGAAGACTGATGGAGGTGGATCGCGCCGGTCTGCTCGATCACGCCGTCGTTGGTGATCTGCCCCTTGCTCTCCACAGCACCCCCTCCTTCGAGCCGGCCCTGAATCGAAATGCTGCCGCGGTTGTCGATCAAACCGGTGTTGCGCAGCACGGCATTGGTGGAGATCACGATGCTGCCCTCGTTGTAGAGGAGCCCGTTGACAAGCAGCCTGTTTCCGGAATCAACCGTTAGCGTTTCGCCTTCGTTGACCCTCAATAAATCGCCCTGGCTGGCGGCGGCAGACTTCAACCCCCCGATCCTGGCCTGATCCGCTGCCTCACCAATGTCGAGGATATAGGTGATGGGCGTTCCGAACAACTCGCCAAACACGCCGATGGTGAGCTCAACACCCTGCGCGCTGCCGTCGGTGCTGAAGCGACCCTGAATCGTCGAGTAAACAGCCGGAAAGCCGGCAACCGGTGTAATGCTGGTGGCAAAAAAATCCCCGTTTGATTCCACCCAGCCGCGCAGCGGGAATCCATCGCCACTGCCTTCGATCAGCAAATCGGAACCGTCACGAGTGATGGTCATACCGAATCCGGGCGGCTGGACACAGCAACTGTGGCCGGCAGGATCATCAATCTCAACGACCGTAACCGGCTCAGTGACTGTCTGCGGAGGTGTGCCTACATATTTCTGGCAATACGCGGTCACGAGTTCACGTCCGTCGGGGAACTCGAGAAAACCGTCACCGTCCTTGTCCGACATCAGGCTGAACTCGAACCCCTGGCCTGCGCCAAGCGAGGAATCGTTGGCATCGCCCTGGTGGGTTTGCGCCAGATCAGACGCCGTCACTGTCCACGGCAACCCGCCAGAGATGCCTGCCGCCACCAGCTCCACGGCATGCGAGCCGCCGTTGGGATAGGTGTAGACGACTTCGCAGTCCTGACCGTCGCGCATGGAGTTCA
The DNA here is from genome assembly GCA_013285445.1 of Pseudomonadota bacterium. Classification (NCBI taxonomy): domain Bacteria; kingdom Pseudomonadati; phylum Pseudomonadota; species Pseudomonadota bacterium. Next base: position 3,085,724 of record CP053448.1, read on the forward strand.
CCAGGTCGGCAATGCCGAGGGTCTTGCCAAAGGGCTTGGAGCGGGCCGTATTGCCATTGACCGTTTCGGTCAGATCACCGGAAGTGAAATCCCCGTTCGGCGAACTGCCGGATTTGCCGAAATGGCGCGTCTGGATGTCCTCGTGCAGGCCGTTCCTGGCCAGGAATTTCAGCTTACCCTTCAGTCCCCAGGTGCCCGTGGCCCCGGCGTTGGTTCGGCTGGTCACTGACGGCGCCCGGGTCGTTTCGGCTTCGACATCACCGACCAGCGAACCATCGCTGTTGCCGTTGGGCGCCAGGCCCGGCACGTGTGATTGAGGCAGGTTGAGTCCGGTGGTGTTTTCCAGATACTGCAAGCTGTTGGCAATGGCCATCGGCATGCACTGATTACGGGCCGCATTGACGTTCGGATGACCGCGCTGGATCACCTGAACGCTGGCGCGATCCAGTACCGGCTGGGGAATGGCGGCAACCGCCGGGTCGGGCGGTGGCTCGACGACCGGCTCGGGCAGCCCGCCGACACTCAGCGGTGCAGGGGTCACCTCGTAGGTATAGAAATCCAGCATCACATCTGCGTTGCTCGTAATAATGCCAGACGAGAAAGTCACGGAGAGCTCGAGCGACACCACGTCGGTACCGGTCTGCGCTTCCAGCGGGAAAAAGGACATCATCTCGGGGTAGGGATAGTCTTCCTCGCTGAAAACCGGCATGTTGCGGATCAGCCAGCTGTCGTTGCGCACCACGTTGAGGAAACCGCTTTCGGATCCGGCGCTTTGGCGGACCATTGCCAGGTCCACAGCCATGATCCCCGTCCCGGTGTCGCTGACCGGTTGCGGCAAGCCAGGCCAATCGACCTGGCTGAAAGTCACCCCGTTGCCGGGCTGCAGCGATATGACTTCAGAGGTCTGCAGTTCGGCGGCAAGCCCTGCCGGCTGGACACTGAGCAACAACGCGGCGATGAACAGGTTTCGGCTGAGAAGGTACGGCATCAGCAAACACCGGCCGAGGTAGGTTGGCCCTACCTTACACGCCCAATCGTAAGCGCCTACGAACCGACACTCTTCTCAACGACGCATAGATCACTATGCTGATTCCATCGATTTTCAGGATGGAGCAAGCAAGTGAGCAGACGTTACCTCAAAGCCGATCAGTGGCGAGAGCTGATCGCGCAGCAGGCTGCCGGCGCAGAGTCGGTGGCTGAGTTCTGTCAGCGCCATGGCCTGACACCGAAGTCCTTCTACCGGCGCCGCAAGGCGCTGCGCGAGGCGGATACGCATCAGGGCCTGGTCGCGGTCGCGCCGCCGATGCCGTCTCAGCTCACCGGCCAGATAGCGGTGTCGTGGCGCGGTGTCGCGCTGGAGCTTCCAAGCTCGGCTTGTCCGGCCTGGGTCGCCCAACTGATGCGGGAGCTGGCCGATGCGTCTGTTTCGTGACCTGCCCAAGGTTTACCTGCACCGCGACGTGGTGGACTTTCGCAAGTCCATTGACGGCCTGGCGGCCATCGTCGAGCAGCAGATGGCCCTGGATCCGTTCGCCGATGCGCTGTACGTGTTCTGCAACCGCCACCGCGACCGGCTCAAGGTGCTCTACTGGGACCAGACCGGCTTTTGCCTCTGGTACAAGCGCCTGGAGAAGGCGAAGTTCCAGTGGCCGCGCAAGCATGCCGACGGCGTGATCCGCTGGGGCGAGCGTGAGTTCAACTGGCTGCTCGAGGGTTTTGATGTGATGCGCATGCAGGGCCATCAACAACTGCACTTTTCGGCCACTAATTCGTTGATTGGTGGTGCTTCATGCTATTGATTATGCTATACTTTCTGCATGTCGTCGGCCGTCAACAAAGCCTCTGTTGCAGATCCCTCAACGGCCGATCAGATCGCCGCTCTCCAGGCGCAGCTGGCCAGCCAGCAGGCAACCCTCGAGGCGCGCGAAGCGCGCATTCATCAGCTCGAAGAGATCATCCGCACTTTCCAGCGCAAGACCTTTGCCGGCACCAGCGAGCAGGCCAGTGCAGATCAGCTGGGCCTGTTCAACGAAGCCGAGGAGATCGCGGCAAGCGAGCCCCCCGAGGTCGCTGTCAAGCCGCACTCTCGCCAGCGTCGGGGCCGGCCGGCCCTGCCGCCGGAGCTGCCGCGCGAGGAAGTCATTCACGACCTGCCCGAGGCCGACAAGGTCTGTCCGCACGATGGTGCGGTTCTGGAGCGCATCGGCGAGGAGACCTCCGAGCAGCTCGATATCATTCCGGCGAGCGTCAAGGTCATCCGCCACGTCCGGCTGAAGTACGCCTGCCCCTGCTGCGAAGGGCATGTGGCCACCGCCACCAAGCCCGCCCAGCCGCTGGGCAAGTCGATGGCCGCACCGGGCCTGCTGGCCTACATCGCCACGGCCAAGTACGTCGACGCCCTGCCGCTGTACCGACAGATTCAGCAGTTCGCGCGGCTGGGCGTCGAGCTCGACCGCACCACCCTGGCCAACTGGATGATCCGCTGCGGCAAGCTGGTCCAGCCCCTGATCAATCGTCTGACCGAGCAGATCCTCGAAGCCCCGGTCATCGGCATGGACGAGACCACCGTCCAGGTCCTCGACGAACCCGGCAAGCCGGCACGAAGCAACAGCTACATGTGGGTCATGGGATCTGGCCCACCAGGGCAGCGGCTGCGGGTCTATCACTACGAAGCCAGTCGTGCCGGCGATGTGCCCGTGGCGCGCCTGGAAGGCTTCTCCGGTGCCCTGATGGCCGACGCCTATTCCGGCTATGGCGCGGCCTGTCGAGACCATGGCATCACCCGTCTGGGCTGCTGGGCCCATGCCCGGCGCAAGTTCTTCGATGCCGCCAAGCTCCAGCCAAAGGGCAAGATCGGACGCCCGGATCAGGCCCTGGCGCTGATCGGCAAGCTCTACCGGATCGAGCGCGAAGCCCAGGCGCTGAACCCGACCGAGCGCCACCGCTTGCGCCAGGACAAGTCACAGCCCGTCATCGACCAGCTGAACGCCTGGTTGACCACGACACTGCCGCGTGTCGCGCCAAAGACCAAGCTGGGCGAAGCGCTTCAGTACCTGCACAACCAATGGCCAGCGCTGGTGCGCTACCTCGACGATGGCCGCTACCCGATCGACAACAACGCCATCGAAAACGCCATCCGGCCGTTCGCCATCGGCCGCAAGAACTGGCTGTTCTCCAAGTCACCAGCGGGCGCTCGCGCCAGCGCCAACCTCTACAGCCTGATCGAAACCGCCAAGGGCCACGCCATCGAGCCCTATGCCTACCTGCGTCAGGTTTTTCAAGAGCTGCCACTGGCCGAAACCATCGACGATATTGACGCATTACTGCCGGGCAACGTCAAGGGTGGGGATTTGTAGGCGCTTACGCCCAATCCGCTGAATTCCAGCAAGATCCCGGACTGTGCCCGAAATGCTCATCGACCCGGACTTCTCCGGATTCTGCCCTGTCCTGGGGAAACTCGGAAATCACCCTGCGTGGGCGCCACGACTCCATGCGGTCCATGGTGCGGCCGTGCAGTCACAGCCGGCACAGCGGCTGAATGTGATGCGCCTTGCCGCCCGGTCAATCGTGCTGCTCGATCAGCGTATCGATGACATGGCGCACATAGGCGTCGAACGCCGGGTCGTCCTTGTCCGGCACCAGCCGCTGGGCCTGCAGGTGCAAATAGCCGACATAGGACGAATACATCAGGTTGGCGCGCTGGCGGGCCGCATCCCTGTCCAGACCCAGCTCCCCGAGTGTACCGGCCAGGTAGCTGATGCGACGGCGCGTCACCCGCCGCAGCACCGGCCCGATGCGCGGATCGTCGGGCGTTGCGCACAGCGCCACGTAGATGCGGTGAGTCAGCGTCTGGCGGCTGGTGCGCCAGACAAACTCGGCCAGGCGCTCGGCCGGCTGCGTGTCGGCCCGGAGCGCCTGCCGGATATGCTGCCGGTCCTGGTTTTCCCAGCGATCCAGCGCGCGCGCCAGCAGCTCGTCGCGCCCGGGAAAATGCCAGTAGAAACTGCCCTTGGTGATTTTCAGGCGGCGGGCCAGGGGCTCGACCCGCAGCGCACCGATGCCGGCCTCGGCAATCAGCTCCAGTGCTGCCCGCTCCCAGTCCGCCGGCGTCAGCGGCACGCGCTCCCCCGCCGGGGACGCGCCTGTCTTCAGATTGACCATGATGGAACCGATGGTACTGCATTCTGTCCCTCAAAAGGGGTGGTAACGCCCTTGTCTGTGGTTCACAATGAACCAATATGTGAGACTAATTGACTAAATGGGTACCTCAACCCATACTCTGCCGTATGGAAGCTGTTCGCAAACTCAACGACGATATTCGGCGCCGCCAGATCTGGACCGATGACGGGATTCGACTGAGCCTGCGCTATTACGGCCATGAGCGGGCGCCCTGCGTGCTCATGGCGCATGGATTCGGCCAGACCCAGTATGCCTGGGAGAAAACGGGCTGGCAGCTCGCCGCCGCCGGCTGGCAGGCGGTCAGCTACGATGCGCGCGGGCACGGCGAGAGTGATCGGGCCCCGAGCGGGGAATACGATTTCGAGCAGTTCATCGAGGATTTCCGGCGCGTGTGCGCCTCGCTACCCAATCGACCGGCGGTCATCGGCGCTTCGATGGGCGGGCTGACCGCGCTGCTGGCGCATTCGGAAAAGCCCAAGGTCGACCTGTCGTCGCTGGTGCTGGTGGATATTGCACCGCGCTGGGACGACAACGGGGTCGAAGCCATGCTTGCCTTCATGCGCCAGAACCCCAAGGGTTTCCCAACGCTGGAAGCCGCCACCGAGGCGATCCGCGGCTTTCTGCCGCATCGTCGCCACAACGGCTCGGGCAGCAGCGTCGACCGCAACCTCCGCCAGGGGGATGACGGCCGCTGGTACTGGCACTGGGATCCGGCCATGCTGGCCCTGGCCGAGAAGGGCTCCAACCTGCAGACCCGGCTGAAGTCGGCGTCCCGGCGACTCAAGATCCCGACCTTGCTGGTGGCCGGCGGGCAGAGCGAAATGATCGGTGAGGCGCATATCCAGGAATTCCTCAAGCTCGCTCCGCATGCCGAACAGGCCACCATCGAGGATGCCGGGCACATGGTCGCCGGCGACCGCAACGATCACTTCATGGGCGCGGTCACGCCCTTTCTGAAGCGCCAGACTGCGCAAGGAGCCACCCAGTCATGATGATTGCCGTGTTTTTGCTGGCCCTGCTGGTTGCGGGGCTGGGTTGCGCGTATTTCAAGACACCCATTGCCGTATGGACTGGCGTTACGGCTGCCGTCCTGCTGACGTTTACCATCTTCGGTGCGCCGGGCTGGATCAGCCTGACCGTTGCCTGGCTGGCGTTTGCCGCCGTTGCTGTGGCGCTCAACAACCGCAGCTGGCGCCGCGAATTCCTGACCCGGCCAGTGCTGGCGATATTCGAAAAAATGACGCCGCAGATTTCCGAAACTGAACAGGTGGCGCTGGACGCCGGCACGGTCGGGTTCGAAGGGGAGCTGTTTACCGGCAATCCGCGCTGGGGGCGTTTCATCAACAAGCCGCTGCACGAGCTGAGCACCGAGGAACAGGCGTTCCTGGACGGTCCGGTCGAGGAACTGTGCGACATGATCGACGAGTGGGAATTCACCCACTACCGTGCCGGCGTATCCGACCAGGTGTGGGAGCACCTGCGCAAGCACAAGTACTTCGGCATGATCATTCCGAAGGGCTACGGCGGTCTCGGTTTTTCGGCGGTCGCTCACCGCGCCGTGCTCGAAAAGGTCGGCGGCATGAGCGCCCAGGTCGGTTCGATCATCGCGGTACCCAACTCGCTCGGCCCGGCGGAACTGTTGCTGCACTACGGCACCGATGAGCAGAAGAACCATTACCTGCCGCGGCTGGCAAGCGGCGAGGAGGTGCCGTGCTTCGGGCTGACCAGCACCGTGGCCGGATCCGACGCCACCTCGATCGCCGATTACGGCGTGGTCTGCAAGGGTCAATACAACGGCAAGCAGACGCTCGGTATCAGGCTCAATTTCGAAAAGCGCTACATCACGCTGGCGCCCTGTGCCACCGTGGTTGGCCTGGCCTTTCGTCTGTACGACCCCGACGGCCTGATCGGCGATACAGAGGATATCGGTATCTCCGTGGCCCTGCTGCCGGCCGACACGCCCGGGCTTGATATCGGCCGACGGCACATGCCGCTGAACATACCCTTCCCCAATGGCCCGATTCGCGGCAAGGATCTGTTCGTGCCGCTCGACTACCTGCTCGGCGGGGTCGAATACGCCGGCAAGGGCTGGCGGATGCTGATCGAGTCGCTTTCGGTCGGTCGCGCCATCTCCCTGCCTTCCTCGACGACCGGCGGCGCCAAGGCTGCCACACTGGTCACCGGCGCCTATGCCCGCATTCGCAAGCAGTTCAATCTGCCGATCGGTCGCTTCGAGGGCGTCGAGGAGGCACTGGCACGGATGGCCGGTTACACCTATGCCATCAGCGCGCTCAGCCGCCAAACGGCCTCGGCCGTCGATGACGGCGAGAAACCGGCCGTACCCGGCGCCATCGCCAAGTATCACACCACCGAGATGAGCCGCGAGGTCATCAAGGACGCGATGGACATTCACGGCGGCAAGGGCATCATTCTTGGTCCGAAGAACTATCTGGGGCGCGGCTGGCAGGGCGCGCCGATCTGGATCACGGTCGAGGGGGCCAACATTCTCACGCGCTCGCTGATGATTTTTGGGCAGGGCGCCATCCGCTGTCATCCTTACGTGCTCAAGGAGCTCGAGGCACTACGGATCGACGACGAGGATGAGCGGCTGGCCGAGTTTGACACGCTGCTGTTCGCGCACATCGGTCATTCCATCTCCAACGCCGTGCGGGCTTTCGTGCTGGGGCTGAGCTTTGCTCGATTCGCGGCCGTCCCTGGCGACCGCAAGACGCGCAAGTACTATCGCAAGCTCAGTCGCTACAGCGCCGGCTTCGCCTTTCTGGCCGATATCGCCATGCTCACTTACGGGGGCAAGCTCAAGCAGAAAGAAAAGATTTCCGGTCGCCTCGGCGACGTGCTCAGTCAGCTCTACATCTGCGCCTCCGCGCTGCGCCGCTTCGAGCACGAAGGCCGGCCCGCATCCGATCAGCCGATTCTGGCCTGGGCCTTTCACGATGCGATCTTCAAGATCCAGACCGCCATGCGCGGCGTGATCGACAACTATCCACTGGCCTGGGCCAGGCCGTTTCTGCGCATGATCATCTTCCCGCTCGGGCGCCTCGAGCGTGCACCGAACGACCGGCTGGGGCACAAGGTCGCCGCCCTGCTGCTGTCGCCATCCGAGACGCGTGATCGCCTCACCCGGGGCGTCTATCGATCCGATCGTGCCGGCCACTGGATTGGCGTGATGGAGAAGCTGCTACCGGACGTGATCGCCGCCGAACCGCTCGAGCGCAAGCTGGCCAAGGCCGAACGCAGCGGCAAGGTAGCCGGCTACACCTTCGAGGAGAAACTTGAAACAGCCCGCAGTAACGATGTGTTAAGCGAACGCGAAGTCGAATTCCTCACCGACGTCCGACAGCGCGTGCTCGAGATCATCAGCGTGGACGATTTCGACCTCGAAGAACTCCAGGCCGGGCTGAGCGATACCGGCAAGAAGATCCGCTCAGCTGGCAGCCGCAAGGCCGCCTGAGCACCCAGGCCGCCGCACGATCGGCTATACTTTCTTCGCGCCGGCCCGACTCGGGCCGGCCGACAATCAGCCACGGCAACAGGTGTTTCGGGAAACCGGTGCAAGTCCGGTACTGCCCCCGCAACTGTAACCGGCCTCGCCCGACGGCGAGGTGGTCGCCCAGACAGTCACTCCGCGGCACGCGGGGGAAGGCTGCGACCCGTCAGCACTGCGCTGATGCCGGAAGTCAGGAGACCGGCCTGCTGTCATGACTCACTTGGGTTGCGGCGGGCAGCCGGGGACGCTGACAGACAGCCTGGTCTGTCGTGTTGACGCTCTGCCTCATCTGCACCCCAGCAATGCGCGGGTGAGCGCAAGGAGCGAACAACATGAAACCATCTCTTCTCGTCGGCCTGGCGGCCGTCGGCCTGATCCATGCCGCGGCACCGGCCCGGTCCGATACCCTTGAAATCCAGCCCCTGGTTGTCACCGCCAGCCGAACGGAACAGGCAGGCAGCGAAACCCTGGCACGGGTCAGTATTATCGACCGCGAGCAGATCAGCCGCAGCCAGGCGCCGGACCTGCTCGAACTGCTGCGCCTGGAGGTCGGTATCGACATTGCGCGAACCGGCGGACCGGGCGGCCAGACCAGTCTGTTCATGCGCGGGACGAATTCCAATCACGTGCTGGTGCTGATCGATGGCGTGCGGGTGGCCGCTGCCGGCAGCGGTGCCTTTGCCTGGGAAAAGCTCGACCCGGCGCTGATCGACCGCATCGAAATCGTGCGCGGCCCGCGCGCGGCGCGCTGGGGCTCCGATGCAATCGGTGGCGTCATCCAGATCTTTACCCGTCAGGCCAGCGGCGCAATGCTGCGCGCCGCTTACGGACGTTACGACGACACCAGCCTGTCGGCGGCGCTGGGCAATGACACGCTCTCGGTGACCGCGGCCTGGCGGCAGGTCGGGGGCTTCTCGGCCCAGAACACGCGCGGTTTCGCATACGATCCCGACGACGACGGCTTCGACAACCTCAGCCTCGCCGCCCGCGGCGCGCTGGAGACCGGCTCGGGCAGCTGGTCCTGGACCGGTCGGATCAGCGACGGCGCGGTGGAATTCGATCAGGGCGAGTCGGACATGCTCGACTATGCCCTGCGGACCGTCTACCACCATCGCACCGGATCGCGCTGGCGCTGGCAGGCTTCGGCCGGACTCTACCGCGACCGCCTCGACACCGAGACCGCGTTCGGTCAGACCGAGACCGTGACCCGCCGCACCCAGGCGGCCGTCCAGGCCGAGCGCTCGCTTGAGCAACTCGGAACCTGGCTGGTCGGGATCGACGCCTGGCGTGTTTCCGGCGTCAATCGCAACAGCTGGTCGAACAGCCGCCACAACATCGGCGTCTGGACCGGCCTGCAGGGCAGCCGTCAGGACAACGACTGGGAAGCCAGCCTGCGCTTGGACGAAGACCAGCAGTTCGGTAGCGCAGTGACCGGCAGCATCGCGGCAGGATGGCAACCGCGCGGCGACTGGCGCCTGTTTGCAAGTCTCGGCCGGGCCTTCCGTGCACCCACTTTCAGCCAGCTCTACTCACCTGGATTCGGCGGGCTGTTTGCCGGCAATCCGACCCTCGACCCGGAGACCTCCTGGTCGCTCGAGCTGGGCGCCGACTGGACGCCAAGCCCCAGGCAACGCGTCGCGCTGAGCGTCTTCCAAACCCGGATCGATGACCTGATCGATTTCGCGGGCGAGGGGTTCCAGGCGATCAACATCGGCCAGGCCCGGATTCGCGGCGCCGAACTGTCGCATACCCTTGAGCTCGGTCGTCTGAGCGCACGGAGCGGCTATACCTGGCAGGACGCGGAGGACCGTGATACCGGTGCAGCGCTGCTGCGGCGCGCCCGTGGCAAGGCATCGCTGAGCGCCGACTACCGATTGGCCAACGACGGCTGGCTGGGCGTCGAGCTGGTGCATGTCGGCCGTCGCCAGGACGTTGGCGGCGTGCGCCTGGCAAGCTACACGCTGATCAACCTGCGCGCTGGCTGGCCGCTGGGACACGGCTTCCGGCTGGAGGGTCGGCTGGAAAACGCCGCCGGCGAGGACTACGAGCCCCTGCTCGGCTTCAACGCCCACGACCGCTCGCTGTTCGTGGCGCTTGGCTGGCGTGGATGATCACCATCCGGCGCCGAAGCGTGCCGCAGCCCACTCGAAGCGATCGCGGAACACGTCGTCACCGCCTACGGTGACGGCATTCTCGGCAATGACCAGGTGCTGGGACAGATCCTCACCACTAATCTGGCCGTTGCGGTCGACGTCAATCCACAGTGCTACCCACAGCGCATAGCTGCCGGCGGGGGCCTGGGCCGGCAGATCGAACGGGCGAGACACGCTCGACAGCCCGGGCGGCAGCGCAACCGGCTCATCGTTGTCCGGGTCGTCGATAAACGGATCGGTGCCGCGCCTGAGGCTGGCACCGATCATCACCTGCTCGTGGGTATCGGCAGCCAGGTTGCGGCCATCGATCTCGATGGTGAATGACTGACCGGGCTGGATCGTGGCCGGACTGACAGACAGCCCCTCGATCGACAGCACTTGTGAAATGACCGCGGTGCGCAGATCGCTGCCGTTGCCGTGATCGTTATAGTAGTGATTGAGCTGCCACTTCCAGTTTCGGGCCGGACTGGCCTGGGTCCAGAAATGATTGCCCCACTGACTCATGCCGCGGCCATGACCGAAGCAGTCCTGTCCGGCACCGACCGGATCGGCCAGACAGGGCCAGCCGGTGACCGGCGAGCCGGCATAGCCGTCACCGCAGGACAGATCGGCGTTGCTGCACGACATCTCGCCCTGCAGACAGTTGTTCTGCGCTGAATACTCCGACCGGAATACGCCGCCCTGGTGGATCAGCATCACGCCGGCGGTGGCTGCGGCCGCCGCTTCGGTTGCGGTATGCGTATCGGGGTCGTTCATCTGACAGCAGGGCGACGAGCAGATGTCGTAAGCACCATGCGCGGGCGGATTGAGCACGTGCCATGCGCCATAGCTGCGGTAGGCCACCGCGCCAGCAGCCAGAGCGTCGTGGCTCCATGATGCGATCCACTCGTCACCGATGCCGCGGCGGACATAGGTCTCGAGCGGCATGGTGCAGCTGTACGGGCAGTTGCCGGTGCAGCACGGCTGGGAGCAGCCGGCATCACCGAAACCGACCGAAATGCTCACCGGCGGCTGGTCGGCCCGACCGCCGGCAGCGGCAGGAGCCCGGTGCCCCGACGGATCGGCAGCTGGCCAAACCGGCTCTCGACCAAGCTGTCGGTGTGACGGCACCTTTGGCGATGGCGCGCCCAGGCTGATTCGAAGCGTCGTGCGGCCCTGTGCCGGCAACAGGTCGGTCCGCGTCCAGTCCGGATACCCGCTTTTTCCGGCCTGAACGGTGATCAGTTCCGGGCGCCGCCGATCGGTTTCGGTCGAGTCCAGCGCCAGCCTGAAATAGCCGCCCGGGTCGCTCAATGCAAGTGCAGAACCCGGCCCGACCGAAACGGCCACGCCGGCCAGCGGCTCGAATGTCTGGTGGTCGTGGACCCAGCCATCGATCACCAGGCGATCGTCCGCACGAGCCGCCATGGCTCCCGGAGCCTCGAGCGGTTCGAGCAACAGCGTCCAGCCTCGATGATCTGCCGACGGCCGCAATACGGTGTGGAGCGGACGGTATCCCATCGCCTTGACCCGCAGCGCATGCGGCTGTTCGATCGCCAGCGCAACGCGCGTCTCCACTGCAAGCTTCTGTATCGGCTGGCCGCCAGAGAGATGCGCGTCAATCAATTCGCGGAACGGCGCCAGCTGACCCTCGATCGGCGCCAGGGTGACTCGGCCGGTCACACCCAGCCCGGTCACGGCGTCTCTCAATATCAGCTCGGGCACCTGGGCGAGGGCAACAGCGACGGGAAGCAGACCGGCCAGCAGCATGCCCGCGGCCACCCGACCCCGCAGCTTTGTTGATAGACGAGTCCGGTTGATGGATTTCATGGCCATTCCGGCTCAGCTCCAGATCCAGCCATGAGTGTAGCGAGCACGTTGGCGCAGGTCCATGACCCGGACGATTACCCCGTCAGGGCGATATGCTCAGCTCAGAACATGCCGGTTTCGAGCCGCGCCTCCTCGCTCATCATTGCCGGTCCCCACGGCGGGTCGAAGACCAGCTCGACATCGACGCGCTCGATCGTGGGTATGCGCCGGAGGCGTTCCTGGACGTCGGCCACCAGAACCTCGCCCATGCCGCAGCCCGGCGCGGTCAGCGTCATGTCGATCGACACATGGCGCGCACCCTGCTCCATCATGTCGATCCTGCAGTCGTAAATCAGCCCGAGATCGACGATGTTGATGGGAATTTCGGGGTCGAAGACCGTTTTCAGCTGATCGAGCACCAACGCCTCGACATCCTCGTCAGTGGCATCTTCAGGCAGTTCGGGGCGCGGCGGCGGCTCCTTGCCGATCGCGTCGGCATCGTCGCCGGCCAGCCGGAACAGGCGGCCGTCGACGTAGATCGTGAAGCTACCGCCCATCTGCTGGGTGATGTAACCGACCGTGCCGGCAGGCAGCTCGACCGGGGCGCCCTCTGGCACCATCACGACCCCGCAGTCGCGTTCGAACTTGACCGGCGTGTAGGCGTTGCCAAACATGACTCACCCGAAAACAGGATTGAATTGGTCCCTATTATATCCGGCTGAACCCGGGATGATTCAACGATGCTTCGGGTCGCGCAAAACATGCCCTGCCGTCGGGCTATTCCTCGAGCCCCAGCGCACGTTCCGTGGCCTGGCGGGTGAGCGGGTGGTAGCCCGGCCGGGCGCGCTCGTAGACATCGATTGCCCAGTCGCGGCCCCAGTCGGTGCTGGCCAGCGCGCTGTAGAGCGGCCGCGTGAACTTGTTGCGTCCGACCTCGAGCAGGAACGGCTCAAGCCGCTCGATGCCCGGCTCGTAGCGCGCCTCGACCGAGCGCATCAGCCACTGGAAGAGGATTTCGTAGTTGTCCGACGCCGTCAGTTCGAAGGTCGCGTCGAGTTCGGACATGCGCTCCAGGTTCAGGCGGTTCTCCAGCCCGATGATGAAATGCAGCCACTGGTAGACCGACCACTGGTCGGCCGGCAATTCGGCGGTTGACACCTCATCGGCCAGCCAGCGCTCGCGCCAGACGTCGACCCGGTCGAAGGCGTCCGACTCCGGCACCACCGCGAAGTCCGGCAGGCCCGCCTGATAGAGCCACTGGTCAACCTCGTCCATGCTCAGGTCATCCGGATGCAGCGCGACCAGGTTTTCCTGCAGGTATGCGCGGAAAACACGGGTCGTGATCGACCGGAACGCAAAGTGATCGAAGTAGGCTCGCAGAAACGCATCGATGGACTCGCGGCCCACCCGGTGCTCAATCCAGTCCAGAAAGAATCGTCCCTTGGCGTACGGCACGCCGGTGAAGGCCTTCTCCGGATCCTTGCCGTCGACATCGAGCACCAGGCTGGCCATGCCTGCATCGGTAATCTCCAGTTCTTCAACCAGGCCCTGCCATTCCAGCACGGCGAGCTGGCGCTCGATTTCCTCGCCGTAGAGTGCCTCCATGATGCGCGACTCGAAGTAGACGGTGAAGCCTTCATTGAGCCACAGGTCGCGCCAGGCGGCGTTGGTCACCAGGTTGCCCGACCAGGAATGCGCCAGTTCATGTGCGACCAGGGCCAGCAGACTGCCGTCGCCGGCGATGATGGTCGGCGTCACGAAGCTCAGGCGCGGATTCTCCATGCCACCGAAGGGGAAACTCGGCGGCAGCACCAGCAAGTCGTAGCGGCCCCAGCGGTACTCGCCATAGAGATCGACGCCGATGTCGATCATCTCCTCGAGCACGTCGAATTCCTCCGCGGCGGCCTCGATCCACTGCGGCTCCGCGTACACGCCCGAGCGCTCGCCGATCTCGGCGAACTCGAGATCGCCCACGGCAATGGCCATCAAATACGAGGGAATGGGCTCTGGCATGTGGAAGTGATAGTCCCCGCTGGCATTGCGCTCGAAAGCGTTGCCGGCCGCACCCATGACCGCCATCAGCCGATCGGGCACACGCACCGTGGCATCGAAGGTGTAGCGCACGGCAGGCGTATCCTGCAGCGGCACCCAGGTGCGCGCGTAGTGCGGCTGGCTCTGCGAGAACATGAACGGCTGCCCCGACGAGGTCTGCTCGCCGTCTAGCCACTGCAGGCCAAACGCGCCGGGGCGGCTGGCGTAGTCGATTCGCACTTGGTCAACCCCGTCCGGCAGAACGACGATTAGCGGTTCACCAAGGTCACCGTGCGCCCCGGCAAGCCGCCACGACAGCGGCTGATGACTACCGTCGCGCTTCGGCGCGGTCACGTCGTGGATATCAAGCCCGCGACTGTCGAGCACCAGGCGGGGATGGCCGGGGTCGATGCGCTCCAGCTCGAGCAGCACATGTCCCGACAGGGTTCGTGCCTGCATGTCGGCATCGAGCACCAGCTGCATGTGGCCGACGCGCACTCTGTCGTATTCGGCAAAACTGTGCGGATCGGGGCCGGTTGCGATCGCTTGTTCCGGCAGCGGCGGCAGGGATTCGGTCCGCTCCGGCACCTGCTCCTGGCAGCCGGCCAGGCACAGCAGGACAATCACCAGTAAGGGCATTCTTCTCATCTGGATATTCCTCAGGTCGGTTCAATCCGGCGTGGCCGGACTCGGTGGCTCGTGTCCCGCGACTACAGCACGTCGTCGCCCTCTTCGCCAGTACGAATGCGAACTGCGCGTTCGATCGGGCTGACAAAGATCTTGCCGTCGCCGATGCGCCCCGACGAGGCGGTCTCGACGATGGTCTCGACGACCCGCTCGGCGTCGTCATCCGGCACGGCAATCTCCAGTTTGAGCTTGGGCAGAAAGTCGACCACGTACTCAGCACCCCGATAGAGTTCGGTGTGCCCCTTCTGACGCCCGAAGCCCTTGACCTCGGAAACCGTCATGCCGGTCACGCCCACCTCACCGAGCGCGTCGCGCACATCGTCGAGCTTGAACGGTTTGATGATGGCGGTTATCAGCTTCATGCGTGGACTACACCTCAGGTTGGATCGACAGTTGAAATCAGACTCACGCTGAATCATACCGGAACGGCAATCTGCGTTACTCTTCAGGTTTGAAATCACTCCGCCCGAGATTGACCATGCAGCCCGACTTCAGAACCCTCGATGAAATCACCCGCAAGCTGGCGACCATCCTGCCTGCGGAACTCAGAACCGCTCGCACCGAGCTTCACGAGCAGTTCCGCGCCGTGCTCGAATCGGCCTTCGAACGGATGGATCTGGTCACGCGCGAGGAGTTCGAGATCCAGAAAAAGGTACTTGAGCGAACGCGCGAGAAGCTTGAGTCGCTCGAGCAACGCCTGGAACCGGAATCATAGGCCTCAGCCAAGCAGCCACTCGAAAATGGCCATCCGGGCAAACACGCCCATCCGCACCTGCTCGAGAATCAGGGAGCGCTCGCCGTCGGCCACGTCACCATCGATTTCCATGCCGCGATTGATCGGCCCCGGATGCATCACAACGCAGTCCGGCGCGGCGCGCTCGAGGTCAGACGGTTTCAGGCCCCATTGGCTGAAATAAGCGGCGCGATCCGGCCAGGCCGTGTGATCCATGCGCTCGTGCTGAACGCGCAGCATCATGATCACGTCCGCGCCGGCGATCGCGTCGGCCAGGGACTCGTGCAGACTGGCAGCCGCACACGGCGGCGCAGCGGGAAGCCACTGCGCAGGACCGGCCAGCCGGATATCGGCCACCCCCAGGCGCTGCCACAGATGCAGGCCCGATCGCGCGACCCGCGAATGCCGAATGTCACCGACCATCGCCAGGCGAAGTCGGGCGAAGTCAACCCCTTTCGACATCAGGGTGGCGGCATCCAGCAGTGCCTGACTGGGATGGGCGTTGCTGCCGTCGCCAGCATTGATGAGCCGTACGCCTGAAACCTGTCGGGTCAGGCCAGCGGGTCGCTGATCATCGGGATGGCGCAGCACGACCGCATCGACACCCATCGCGGTCAGCGTGGCCACCGTGTCTTCGAGCGATTCGCCCTTGGTTGTTGAAGACCGCTCCAGCTCGATATTGATCACCCGCATGCCGAGCCGCTGCGCAGCCAGCTCGAACGACACCCGCGTGCGCGTGCTGGGCTCGTAGAACAGATTGGCGACGGTCGCCCCGAGCGTGGCGGCATCGGCGCCGGCCGCGAGCGCGCAGGCCCGGCCGAGCAGGCGGCTGATGTCGCCATCATCAAGTCGGTCAATGTCGATCAGGTGGCCATCAGTCATGGGCTTCAGCCATCCACGATTCGAGAATCAGCGCCGCCGCCACGCTGTCGAGCCGCACCGCATCGCGCCGCCGGGCGCGACCGGCCTGCCGTCGGCTGGCATGCTGTGCTGCTGCAGCCTGCGAGGTCAGTCGCTCGTCGTGCAGACACACGCGCAGATCGGGGAAACGGTCGCCGCAGTCACGCGCCAGTCGGCGCACCTGTCGGCTCATTTCTGTCTCGCCGCCATCACCGGCCAGCGGCAGACCAATGATCAGGCATTTCGGTCGCCACTGCCTGATCACGGCGCCAAGCTGAGCAAGGAGCGTATCGCGATCGCGGTGGCGGATGGGGGACAGGGGTCGGGCCGAACCGGTCATCGGATGTGCAAGCGCAACGCCGACGGTGCGCTGGCCGAAATCAATGCCCAGCAGTGCGCCACCGGCGCGTTCAGGCATGACCACCGGCAGGCTGCAGGCTGGAGATGTCGATACCCAGCCGCGCCACGGCCTGCTCCCAGCGCCGCTCGACCGGCAGGTCGAACACGATTTCCGATGACGCCATCACGTTGAGCCAGGCGTTCTCGCGCATCTCGGTTTCGAGCTGCCCGGATTCCCAGCCTGCATAGCCCAGCGCAACCAGGTACTTCTCCGGTCCGCGACCACCCGCAATGGCCTCGAGCACGTCACGCGACGTGGTCACAAGTATATCGCTGCCAACCGCCACCGTCGCGTCCCAGCTGCTGTCCTTGCTGTGCAGCACGAAGCCGCGTTCGGGCTGTACCGGTCCCCCGGCAAACACCGGCAATCCGGCGATCGCCTCGTCGTCGCATTCGATGTCGAGCTGCTCGAGCACATCCTTGAGCGTGAAGTCCGAAACCCGGTTGATGGTGATACCAAGCGCACCCTCGTCGTTGTGCTGACACAGCAGGGTCACCCCGCGCGCAAAGTTCGGATCCTGCATGCCCGGCATGGCGATCAGAAACTGCTGTTCAAGGTAGCTCATGGTCCTATATTACCAGCCCCGCTCAAAACAGACGCTTCATCCTGACCGTCCACTGCGCAGCTGACCCGTGCTGGAAAACTGCCAGGTTCGCGTGATCGTGAGCATATCAGCTTCCTGCCGGATATCCGCAGGCAGCGGCGAGAACGGCGCCGACAGCCGCACGATGCGCACGGCTGCCTCGTCGAGCACCTCCTGGCCGGATGAACGCAATACGCGGATACGACCGACACTGCCATCTGCCATCACGTCGACGCTGAGCACCAGACTGCCGGCCAGGTTGCGACGTCGCGCCCGCTCCGGATAGTTAAGGTTGCCTACCCGCTCGACCTTGGCCACCCAGGAGCGCATGTAGGCCGCGTACAGGTGCTCACGGGTATTGGCAGACACGAACTTGCGCCGCGGCCGTTCGGCAAAATCGCGCGTGTACTCAACCCGTTCGGGAGACACGCGGGCCAGCGCGCGCGCACTCTCGACCAGCTGTGAGCTGTCGATCTCGGGATTCTCATCGGGCTCGGTGGCGTCGCGATCAAGCGGTGTCCGCTGTTCGTCGCTGACCTGGATCTGCTCAAGGTGCTGTTCCGGCTGATCACGTCGATCCTGTGGCTGAGCCTGCTGCTCGACCGCATCGAAAGCCTGGGCGACCTGGGCTGCAGCACGCTCGGCCGGTCGCTCCAGCTCGGGGTTGTCGCCGCTGCCGCGCTGGCTGGCCTGAGCCAGGAAATCGGCTTCCTCGGGCGCCTCCTCGGTGGCCCAGTCCACCAGGATGACATCCAGGCTGCTGGGCACACGATCCGGCCGCTGCCCAAGGAACTCGAAATGCACCAGCCCGATGACCACGGCATGCAGCGCCAGCGCGAAGGCGACTGCCAGCGCCAGGGTATCCTGGCTGACGGTTGCGGTGCGAACGCTTCTCACGGGTCGATGGCGTCAAACAGATCGGCAAGAATATTGATCCCGAACTGCCCGTCCAGTTCCCGCACGCAGGTCGGACTGGTGACGTTGATCTCGGTGAGTCGATCCCCGATGATGTCGAGTCCGGCAAATTCGATGCCATGCTCGAGGAGGACCGGGCCGACGGCCTCTCCGATGCGTCGTTCCACCTCGCCCAGCGCCCGGCCCTCACCGCGCCCGCCGCGCGCCAGGTTGCCGCGAAAGTCATGGCTGCCGGGAATTCGCGCCAGCATGTACGGCACCGGGCGACCGTGGATGACCAGCACCCGCTTGTCGCCATCGGCAATCGCCGGCAGATACGCCTGGGCCATGGCCAGGCGAGCACCACCGTCGGTCAGGGTCTCGATCACCACATTGAGGTTGAGGTCAGCGGCGTCCAGCAGAAAGATGCCCTTCCCGCCCATGCCGTCGAGCGGCTTGAGCACCGTACGGCGATGCTGTTCGACAAAGCCGCGCAGGCGCTCAGCGCTGGCCGTGACCACGGTCGCAGGCATCCAGCGCTCGAACCGGGCAATGGCCAGCTTTTCGTTGAAATCGCGCAGTGCCCGTGGTCGGTTGATCACTCGTGCACCGGCCAGTTCAGCCTGTTCAAGCAGATAGGTCGCATACAGATAGGCGCTGTCGACCGGCGGGTCGGCGCGCATCAGCACCAGGTCATCATGTCCCAGCGCACGGTCCAGCGAATCACCGAGCGCAAACCAGTCCGAAGCGTCGTCGCGCACCGTCAGCAAGCGCATGATCGCCCGCGCGGCACTGCCTTCCAGATACAAGTCGGTGTCATTGAGATAGTACAGCGCATAGCCGCGCCGCTGCGCTTCGAGCAGCATCGCCAGCGAAGTATCCTTGGCCACGGTGATCTTCGAAATATCGTCCATCACCATCACGAGATTCTTTCGCATGCCCCCTCCGTCAGGGTCCAAATCATGCGCCAGCAGCCGCCGCAAAGCCGGAAACCGCGAGAAAACTCTGTTTTCCCATAGACTTCTGTGACACAATTCTACTGGATTGGCAAATCCGGTGAAGATAGACTAACCTACGCCGGAGTGCACTTCGGTGACCCGGACCAGCAGTAGAGCCTAGCGATGAGTGCAGACCAGAAAACAGACAGCGGCAACCAGGCCGATATTGACATCAGTGGACTGAAGATCATGCTGATCGATGACAGCCGGACGATTCGGCGATCGGCGGAAACCATGCTCAGCCGCGAGGGCTGCGAGGTGATCACCGCTAACGACGGCTTCGAGGCCTTGTCGCTGATTCACAAGCACGAGCCTGACCTGATCTTTGTCGATATCATGATGCCGCGGCTCGACGGCTACCAGACCTGCGCCATCATCAAGAACAACCAGCGCTTCAAGCGCGTTCCCGTCATCATGCTGACGAGCAAGGACGGACTGTTTGACAAGGCGCGAGGACGCATCGTCGGTTCGGACCACTACCTGACCAAGCCGTTCACCCGCGATGAACTGCTTGATACAGTGCGTGAACAACGACACAGAAGCGAGGCTGCCTGAGTCGGGCCGCCTTTCGCACACGAGAGGGACAATGCAAGGGGAGCAGCAAACAGACCTCGTCAAGGAAACCGGCCAGTCAACACTGCTGGCCCGGTTCGTCGACTATGAACAGCGCAGCCTGGCCCATGACGTCGGCGAGGCTTCCCAACAGCAGCAGATCAGCAACTGGGACGGTGTGGTATTCCGTCTTGGCGATTACTTCCTGACCTGCCGCATCGACCAGATCGATGAGATCATCGCCTTCCCGCCCTACACCCAGATTCCGGGCGCCAAGGACTGGCTGCTCGGTCTGGCCAATGTACGCGGCAACCTCGCACCGGTTTCGGATCTCGGGTGGTATCTGTTCAACACCCGCACGCCGGTGACCAACCGGACGCGACTGATCATGACCCGCCTGCAAGGCAGGCTGGCCGGCCTGATGGTCGACGAGGTGTTCGGACAGCGGCATTTCCACACCGACAACCTCAAGCGCGAGCCCGGATGGCAAACCACCGAGCTTGCCGGACTGGTCACCCATCAGTTCGAAACCAATGAGCGCAACTGGGGAGTCCTCAAGCTAGAGGAGCTGCAGCGCAATCGGGAGTTTATCAATGGTGCCAAGGCAGACTGACATGACACGATATCCAGCAACAGCGGGCGTAAAAGGGTTTGAAAACGGCAGACCCGCCGCAACGGCGCCGTGCCGGGACGGCGCGGTGAATCGCACCGCGAGAATCAACAATGAGGTGAAGGCATGAGTAGCGTCGTGAGCCAAGCAACGCAACAGCGTTTGTCCCCCCTGCAACTGCTGCTGTTTATCCTGCTCGTTTTGCTCCTGGGCCTGGTGGCATACAACTTTTACCTGCTCAACGAGCGCAACCAGCAGGAAACCCAGTACCTCGGACTGACCACTGAAATTCAGGTGCGCGCTCAGCAGCTGGCCAAGGCTGCAGGCGAATCCGCGGTCGGCAACTTCGATGCATTCGATGAGCTGCGCGAGACCCGCGACATCATCAGCAACGCGATCGGTCAGCTGCGCAACGGCAACCCGGCCACCAATCTGCCGCCCTCACCCGACCGGGTCGATGCGCCGCTGTCCACGCTGGAGGATCTGTGGGACACCATCAACGCCAACGCCAGTCGCATTCTGGATCGAACGGACCTGGTCATCGAGCTGGCTGATAGTGCCACAGCGTTCTCCAACAACATTCCTCGGCTGCAGGCGCTTTCGGACGAGGTGGTGCGGCGCATGATCGAAACCGGCGCACCGACCGTCCAGATTTACGTGGCCAGTCGCCAGCTGGCCCTGGCCGACCGCATGCTGCGCCGCGTCGGCGACATCATGGCCGGCGGCACCGGCGCAATCACCGCAGCCGACGCGTTCAGCCGCGACGCCAGCCTGTTCAACCGCGTGCTCAACGGCCTGATCAACGGCGACCAGGAGCTTGGCCTGTCGGCGGTGCGCAATCCGCGTGTTTTGGAGACGCTGGCCGAAGTCGTGCCGGTGTTCGAGGAAATCCGGTTTGACGTCGACACCATTCTCACTGCGTCGACCGACCTGTTCGAGGTGCGCGAGGCGGCCGACGAAATCTTCCTCGACGCCGAGGATCTGACCGATCAGGCACGCGACCTGGCCAGTGAATACGCCAATCTCGGCGAAGGCGTGATCTGGCCATCGCTGCTGGCCGGCTTGGCCATTGCGGCCGTCGCCCTGCTCATTCTGTTCCTGATCGGCGCCGGCGCCTATTTCCAGCAGCGCCGCGCCGCGCGCCAGACCGCAGAAGTCAACCAGCGCAACCAGGAAGCCATTCTGCGGCTGCTCGATGAAATGTCTTCGCTCGCCGACGGCGACCTGACCGTTCAGGCCACCGTGACCGAGGATGTCACCGGCGCCATCGCCGACTCGGTCAACTATGCCGTCGAAGCACTGCGCGACCTCGTCTCGGGCGTCAATACCACGGCTCAGCAAGTGGCCGCCCAGGCGCAGGAGACACGTGCAACCACCACCCAGCTGGCCGAGGCCAGCGAACACCAGGCCCAGGAGATTCGTTCGGCCACCGAGACGATCAACGAAATGGCGCGCTCGTTCGACGATATGGCCAAGCGCTCAAGCGAGTCGGCCGAGGTCGCGCAGAATTCGGTCGAAATCGCCAACCGCGGCGCCGACATGGTGCGCCAGACGATTTCCGGGATGGACAACATTCGCGACCAGATTCAGGAAACCTCAAAGCGAATCAAACGCCTGGGTGAGTCCTCGCAGGAAATTGGCGATATCGTCGAGCTGATTAACGGCATTTCCGAGCAGACCAACGTGCTCGCGCTCAACGCTGCCATTCAGGCGGCTTCAGCCGGCGGCGCCGGGCGCGGTTTCGCAGTGGTTGCCGACGAAGTGCAGCGACTCGCCGAACGGGCCACCAACGCAACGCGACGCATCGAGGCCCTGGTCCAGACCATTCAGGCCGACACCTCCGAAGCGGTCACATCCATGGAGCAAACGACCTCACAGGTGGTTTCCGGAGCGCGGCTGGCCGAGGATGCCGGTGAAGCCCTGGAGTCGATCGAAAACGTTTCCAACGACCTGGCTGGACTGATTCAGAACATTTCCAGGCAGGCGCAGGAGGAATCCAGAAACGCGACTCGCATCGCCGAGATGATGAACAGCATTCGAGACATCTCGATCCAAACCACCGAAGGGACCGGCAAGACCGCCAAATCGGTGGCCAATCTGGCCGACCTGGTGCGCGAATTGCGCGACTCGGTGGCCGACTTCAAGCTGCCCGAGGACGAGTCCTGAGCAGACCTCGTTGCGCGCGCTGAATCGGACAACCGGCCGGGAGCACAATGACATGCCTTGCAGCCGAATGAACACGTTATCGAAATGAGCCCTTCGAGCACAAGCCACCAGTCCCTTCAGTGGACACGCCCGCTGCTCGACGAACTCTGTCAGGACATCCGGCAGACGGTCGAGGAATGGAGCGATCCCGACGCCGAGCCGTCGAACGACGGCCTGGACAGCGCCATCGACGCGGCGCGCCGGATGGCCGGCAGCCTGTCGGTGCTGGAATTCCAGAGTGGGGAAATGCTCGGGGAAGCGATTGCCTCAGTCCTGGAAGCGGTCCAGGGCGACGACAACTTCGCGCGCAAGGACGAGGCGATCAACGCTGTGATGGAAGCCACGGCGGTGGTGCCGGATTACCTCGACTATCTCGAAAACACGCAGCGCGACGCGCCAGTGGTGCTGCTCGCGACCATCAACAACCTGCGCGCAGTCGTCAATGCCGAGCCGCTCGACGAAGCCCGCTTTTTCCAGCCGCCGCTCGATGCGGCTGAACTGCCCGACCACGACGGCGATGGTCATGAACCGAATGCGCTGCGGCGCAGTTATCAGAAAGCGCTCAGCGGGTTCCTGGTCAACAATGGCGACTCCGAGGCGCTGGAGGCGATCAGCGACGTCGCCTTCAAGCTGCGCGACCAGGCCAGCCTGCCGGCATCAGTACGCCGCGTCGGATGGGCCGCAGGCGCGGTTTCGGACTCGCTCGCGCAGGGGCAGCTCGAAAGCGGCCCGGCCATGGCCCGCCTGTATGCGCGCCTCGATGCCCTGCTCAAACAGCTGCTGGACGATGCACCCGGCATTGATGATGCGGCTGACGCACTTTGCCGCAGCTTTCTGTTCCAGATCGCCGTGGCACGGCCCGATAACGATCAGGCCCGAGCAGTCCACAAAGCGTTTGATCTGGTGCGGCACGCGCCGGAGAACGCAACCGAAGCACGCGTTTTCCTGGCAGGCCGCAACCGCGCGCTGTTTGCCGCGGTGACTGCCGCGGCGCGTGAGGACCTGGCGCAAATCAAGGACACCCTGGGCTCACAGCTGGAACGCGCGGCCGATCCCGACGTACTCAAACAGCAAACCGAGCTGCTGGAATCGGTTGGCCAAAGCCTGGCAATGTTGGGGCTGGATACCCTGTCCGAACGTATCAAGGCTCAGGCCAGTCAGCTGTCCGAGCTGGGCTCCGACCCCGATGACCCAACGCTACTCGGAGTAGCGCGAGAGCTGCTGGTCGTCGAGTCGCAGCTCGAGGAAAACTTTGGTATCAACGATGTCAGCGACTCGGAAATCGAATCAGCCGACGATGCCACACTGCTGCCGGCTTCGGAAAAACGGCGGGTCATGCGCCAGCTGTTCCACGAGGCGGGCGAAGACCTGGCCCACGCCAAAAGCCTGCTCGACGCGGTCAATCGCGGCAAGGCCGACGCCAATGCCGCCCAGGAGGCACATGCCCGGCTGGAGCGGATTTCCCACGCCCTCGACATGGCCATGCTGCCTGACGGGGCCAACATGATCGA
Source organism: Pseudomonadota bacterium (assembly GCA_013285445.1). NCBI lineage: Bacteria > Pseudomonadati > Pseudomonadota > Pseudomonadota bacterium. Next base: position 3,109,456 of record CP053448.1, read on the forward strand.
GGGCGCGCGGCGCCTGGTCGCCAGTCAGCTGCTCGACGGCCAGACATCTCCCCGCTCCGACCATCTCGAAGCGCTGGCGCAGGCGCTGACCGTCGCCGAGTTCTACCTGGAAAGCCAGACGCGTCTGGATGACAAGGGCCAGGAGTATTTCGACAACACGCGCGAGCAGCTGGAGCAGTTTGGTTACTGGCCGTCGGACGAGGTCGCACCCGTCGAAGCGCCCGAGCCGGCCGAGGATATGGCTGAAGCCGAAGGGACTACTGAAGATCTCGAGGACGACTTCACATCCGAACTTGAACCGGCCGAGAGCACCCTGGCTCCCGAAGAACAGCCGGCCAGCCTCGACGAAACCCTCGAACCCGACGAGACTCCTGCAGACAGCCCGGCGCCGGCGGACGAATCGGGCGCCGGTTTCAGCTTTGAAGACTTCGACATTACCGAGATTTTTCTCGAGGAGTTCGACCAGGAAACCGAAACACTGCAGGAGATGCTGCCGCAGTGGCGGCAAGAGCCGGACAACAACGATGTCCAGACCACCATACGGCGCGCGTTTCACTCGCTCAAGGGCTCCGGCCGGATGGCCGGCGCTGAAGAGATCGGTGAGTTTTCCTGGCAGATCGAGCACCTGATGAACCGCGTCCTGGACGGCCAGCTCAGACCCGCCGAAGACGTGATCGAGCTGGTCGAGCAAGCCGTCACTGTCCTGCCCAGCATGCGTGCACGGCTCAGCGGCGAAGGTGACGAGGCCCACGACGAAGCACATTGTGCCGAACTGGCCCGGCGTGCCGAGCGACTGGCGGCCGGGGAAGAATCCGAAGCGGCCGTGCGCGCAGCCGGTGGCGCAGAAGTTGAAGGGCTTGATCCAACCCTGATCGAACTGATGATCAAGGAATTGTCGGAGAACCTTGAGCCGCTGGACGAATGGGTTGCGGCCGCAGTCGAACGCGATGCATCCGGGCGCATCGATGATCGCCTGGTGCGAGCTGTGCACACCATGAAGGGAACCATGCGAATGGCGCCGATCGGTGACGAAACCGATACCGCGCAGATCTTCGAGCAGTACCTTGAGGAGCTGGCCCACACCGGCGAACTGCCCGGTGATGACGGACTGGTCGTGATCATGGACTGCCAGCGGCTGTTCCGTAAACGTCTGGAGCGTCTGCAGGGCGATGAAATCGCCGACGGCGAGTTCAACACTGCCGAACTGTCTGCCGAACTGCGCAGGCTGCACGAGCTGGCCCATCGCGATTATGGGGCCGAAATCAGCGAAACGCGATATCCCGAAGAGGCCGATGAGCCGGTGTTTTCCTCGGACGCGGACGACCTCGCCGAAGTGTCGACCGACGATGCCGATGTCTTTGATATCGAAGCCGATGTGAGCGAAGCGGAATCCAGCGCTGAAGCTGAGACAGCGGAGACAGCCGAAGCCGAGGAAGCCGAAGCTGAAGAAGCCGAAGCTGAAGAAGCCGAAGCTGAAGAAGCCGAAGCCGAGGAAGCCGAAGCCGAGGCAGCCGAAGCCGAGGCAGCCGAAGCTGAAGAAGCCGAAGCTGAAGAAGCCGAGGCCGAGGAAGCCGAGGCCGAGGAAGCCGAAGCCGAGGAAGCCGAAGCCGAGGCAGCCGAAGCCGAGGAAGCCGAAGCCGAGGAAGCCGAAGCCGAGGAAGCCGAAGCCGAGGCAGCCGAAGCCGAGGAAGCCGAAGCCGAGGCAGCCGAAGCCGAGGCAGCCGAAGCTCAAGAAGTCGAAGCCGAGGGCGCTGAAACGGAGTTCCGGGTCGAATACGCCCAGCTTAACGAGGAGCTGCTTGAGGCGTTTCTCGAAGAGGCCGAGGAGGTGCTTGAACACGCCGATGAATCCCTGCAGCGCTGGCGCGAAGCACCGGACGATCGCGGCCTGGTGACCGGGCTGCAGCGTGATCTCCACACCATCAAGGGCAGCTCCCGGATGGTCGGACTCGATCCGATCGGCAGCATTGCCCATGTCATGGAGGAGATGCTCGAAGGCATCGCGGCAGGCCTGCAGCAACCGTCCACCGATCGCATCAACGCGCTGGAAAGCGGCTGCGACCATCTGCACGCCATGGTCGATGCCGTCGAGAAGCGTGAACCACTGCCGCGCCGGTCAATCGACGATGTTTTCCGCGAGCAGGCCGAGGCCATTGAAGAGGCCGAGATTCTGCCCGAGCTCGCTGCCGAACCCGAAGCGGCCGAAGAAACAGAAACGCAGGTCGTTCGGACCGAAACCCTGCGCGTGCCGGCCGAACTGGTCGACGATCTGGTCAACTACGCCGGTGAGATCAGCATATTCCGCTCACGCCTGGAAGAGCAGGTCATGGTGTTTCGGACCAACGTGGCCGAGGTCGACGAGACCGTCATTCGCCTGCGTGATCAGCTGCGCAAGCTCGAGATTGAAACCGAGGCCCAGATCCTGGCCCGCTACGAGCGCGAACACGGCCCGGCCGACGAGACCTTCGACCCGCTTGAGCTCGACCGCTACTCCACGATCCAGCAGCTGTCACGCGCGCTGGGTGAATCGGTCAATGACCTGACCAGTCTGACCGGCATGCTCGACGACGCGACGCGCCAATCCGAGACCCTGCTTATGCAGCAGTCGCGCGTCAACACCGAGCTGCAGGAAGGCCTGATGCAGGCGCGCATGATCGCCTTCAACACCCTGCTGCCGCGGTTCCGCCGCGTGGTTCGCAACGCGTCCCGGGACGTGGGCAAGCAGGCACAACTCAGGGTTTCCATCGAGGGCGAAGGCGAGCTGGACCGCAGCGTGCTCGACCGCATCACCGCGCCGCTGGAACACCTGCTCCGCAACGCAATCAGCCACGGAATCGAACCCCCTGAACAACGCCGCAAGGCCGGCAAATCGGAAACCGGAACGATCCATGTCGACGTCAGCCGTGAAGCCACCGACCTCGTGGTGCGGGTCAACGACGATGGTGGCGGATTGGACTACGAGGCGATTCGGCAGCGCGGCATCGAGCAGAACCTCATCGGCAAGGACGACGAGGTTGGCGAGCGCGAACTGGCACAGCTGATTTTCCGTCCGGGCTTCAGCACCGCCAGGGAAGTCAGCGAACTGGCTGGCCGCGGCATCGGCATGGACGTGGTGGCCTCCGAGGTGCGACAGATCGGCGGCAGTGTATCGGCCGCCAGCCAGCCCGGCCAGGGCGCACGCTTTACCATTCGCATCCCGCTCTCGTTGACCGTGATGCAGGCGATCATGGTACGCGTTGCCGATCGCCAGTTTGCCATCCCGCTGCAGGCGGTACGTGGCGTGACCCGCATGCTGGCCAATGAGTGGCGACACCAGATCCAGACGTCTGATCCGCATCAGGAATACGCCGGCGAAAGATTCCCGCTGATGGAGCTCGAAACACAGCTCGGATTCGATGCCGAGGACGTTCCCGATGGCACCCTGTCGCTGCTGATGATCGAGGCCGGCGAGCAGCGCGCGGCGATGCGTGTCAGCGAGCTGCACGGGCACCGTGAAATCGTAATCAAACCGGTCGGGCCCCAAATCAGCTCGATTACCGGCATTCTCGGCGGCACGATTACCGGTGACGGGCGCGTCATCCCCATCCTGGACATGGGTCCGCTCATCCGCAACGCGTTCGAGCGCAACCTGTTGCCGGGGCAGGAAGTCGAGGTTCACAAACCAGAGGCGGCCGATGAGGCCAAGCGCACGCCACTGGTGATGGTGGTCGACGACTCGATCACCATGCGGCGCGTGACCTCCCGCGTGCTCGAACACCGGGGCCTGGAGGTCATCACCGCGCGCGACGGTCTCGATGCCGTCGAGGCGATGTTCGACCGCATACCTGACCTGATTCTGCTCGATATCGAAATGCCGCGCATGGATGGCTATGAACTGGCCAGTCACGTCCGCAACGACCCTCGCCTCAAGCACGTACCGATGGTCATGATCACATCGCGAAGCGGCGAGAAACACCGCCAGCATGCGCGCGAGCTCGGCGTCAACGGCTACCTGACCAAGCCCTATCAGGAAACTGACCTCATCGAAGAGGTTTTCGAAAAACTCAAGATGGCCGTACCGGAGGGATAAGCAGTCATGTCGGAAACGGAAGTGCGCAGCGTCCTGGTACCGCTGACCGGCGTGGATATGCTCCTGCCCAATGCCACGGTTGCCGAAATCGTCAACTACAGCGAGCCCGAGCCCATTCCGGACGCGGTGGACTGGGTTCTGGGCACGGTCGTCTGGCAGGGATGGCAGGTCCCGGTCATCAGTTTCGCCCGGCTGGCCGAAGAGTCCGAACAGGAACCATCGAAGGGCAAGGGTGCGCGCCTGTGCATCATCAAGACGCTGATCGACAGAGAGCGCATGCCCTACATGGCCATTCTGGCCCAGGGTAAGCCGCGACTGGCGACAATCACCGAAGACAACTTCGACGAAATCACAAGCGAGGGCAACCCCATCGCGGTGGCTGGGCGGGTCAGCATCGAGGGGCGCGAGGCGCTGATCCCTGATCTGGATCGACTCGGCCACCTGGTGGCGCACGCTGCATTCGGCGCCCTGCCGCTGACCGGCTGACCGGCTGCTTTCGGCGCCGTCCGTCGGGGATGCGACCCCGACCTGCGCTCTGACCGGCTGCTTTCGGCGCCATCCGTCGGGGATGCGACCCCGACCTGCGCTCTCACCGGCTGCTTTCGGCGCCGTCCGTCGGGGATGCGACCCCGACCTGCGCTCTGACCGGCTGCTTTCGGCGCCGTCCGTCGGGGATGCGACCCCGACCTGCGCTCTGACCGGCTGCTTTCGGCGCCGTCCGTCGGGGATGCGACCCCGACCTACCTGCAGTCCGGGTGGGTAGGTCGCGGTCGCATCCGCGACGAACCGGGCGTCGAAAACCTGTACAGCAGCCTCAGCGCTTGAGCAGTTTCTCCAGATAGTGGATGTTGGTGCCGCCCTTGGCGAAGCCGGAATCCCGGATCAGGCGCTGATGCAGCGGGATGTTCGTTACCACGCCGCGCAAAACGACCTCGTCGAGCGCCACCCGCATCCGCGCCAGCGCAGCTTCGCGGGTTTCGCCGTGTGCGATCAGCTTGCCGATCATTGAATCGTAGTGGGGCGGCACCTGGTAGCCGTCGTAGAGATGTGAGTCGACCCGGATTCCCGGCCCGCCGGGCGCATGAAATGCTTCGATCGTGCCCGGTCTCGGCATGAAGGTTTCCGGATCCTCGGCATTGATGCGACACTCGACGGCATGCCCCTGCAGCTGCACATCCTGCTGGGTAAAAGGCAATGGCTCACCGGCCGCAGCCAGTATCTGCGCGCGGATCAGATCCAGACCGGTTACACACTCGGTGACCGGGTGCTCAACCTGAATGCGGGTGTTCATTTCGATGAAGAAGAATTCCCCGTCCTCGTAGAGGAACTCGAACGTGCCGGCGCCCAGGTAGCCGATGCGCTTGCAGGCGTCGGTGCAGATCCGGCCGATATGCTCGCGCGCCTCGGCACTGATGCCCGGTGCCGGTGCTTCCTCGATCACTTTCTGGTGACGGCGTTGCATCGAGCAGTCCCGCTCACCCAGATGCACCGCGTTGCCCTGCATGTCCGCCAGCACCTGGACCTCGACATGGCGCGGGTTGGTCAAGTACTTCTCCATATACACGGTGTCGTCGCCAAACCCGCTTTTCGCTTCCTGGCGCGTCAGATTGATCGACCTCACCAGATCCTCGGGACGGTCGACGACCCGCATGCCACGCCCCCCGCCCCCGGCCGCGGCCTTGATCAGCACGGGGTAGCCGATCTCTTCGGCCAGTCTGAGCGAACGCCGCTCATCTCCGTCGAGCGGGCCGTTGGAGCCCGGAACGCAGGGCACACCGGCCTGGCGCATCGCGTTGATGGCCGAAACCTTGTCGCCCATCAGTCGAATGGTCTCGGCGCGCGGGCCAATGAAGGTAAAGCCGGACTCCTCGACACGCTCGGCGAAATCGGCGTTTTCGGCCAGAAACCCGTAACCGGGATGCACCGCCTCGGCATCGGTCACTTCCATGGCCGCAATAATGCCCGGAATGTTGAGATAGCTCTGACTGGCCGGCGCCGGCCCGATGCAGACCGATTCATCGGCCATGCCGACATGCTTGAGATTGCGGTCGACCGTGGAATGCACGGCCACCGTGCGAATGCCCATGGCATGACAGGCACGCAGAATGCGCAGGGCGATTTCGCCGCGATTGGCAATCAGTACCTTCTTGAATGGCCTCATGGCGTATTCAGGCCTTCCGGATCACGAACAGCGGCTCGTCGAACTCCACCGGCTGGCCGTCCTCGACGAGAATGGCGACCACCGTGCCGGAAAACTCGGCCTCGACCTGGTTGAACATTTTCATTGCCTCGATCAGGCACAAGGTGTCGCCTGCCGATACCTCGCTGCCTTCGCTCACGAACGGCCCGCTATCCGGATTGGGTGACCCGTAGAACGTGCCCACCATGGGAGACCGGACCACTTCACCATCCGGCAGATCGGCCGGCAGATCACCGTCCGGCGCCACGGATGCAGCCTTTGATTCATCCCCTGCCGAGGGCGGCGGCGCCGGCGCCGGACCGGATGGCGGCAAATGATAGGCCTGAGGCAGGTTCGGCTGCGGATGATGCCGAATCAGGCGAACCGATTCTTCGCCTTCGTGAATCTCGATCTCGGCAAGCTCCGAGGCTTCCAACAGCTCGATGAGTTTCTTGATTTTTCGAAGATCCATGGTCTACCCCGAATGGTCCGTGCGGTTGATCACAGCCTGCAGCGCGAGCAGATAGGAATCCGCGCCAAATCCGCAGATCACGCCTTCGGCAATGTCTCTCAAACACGATTGGTGGCGAAACGGTTCACGTCGATACGGATTACTCATATGCACCTCGACAAACGGCAATCCCACCGCGGCCAGCGCATCGCGCAGCACAACCGACGTGTGCGTCAGGCCGGCCGGATTGACGATCAGCCAGTCGACGCCGGTCTCGGATGCCTGCTGAATCCGCTCAATCAGTTCATGCTCGGCGTTGGACTGAAAGGTATCGAGATCGATGTCGCAGCTCGCCGCGAAGCGCGCCATGCGGGCGTTGATGGTCTCGAGGCTATCGTGACCATAGATATCCGGCTCACGGCGTCCAAGCAGATTGAGATTCGGTCCGTGAATGACCAGCACGGCGGTCATGGCAACTCCCCGCTTCAAAGACCCGGAAGTGTGCCCCATCGCGCCGGAAATGTCCACACGTTCGGCGCAAATCGCGGAAGATCGAACAATCTGTCCTGGCGCTCAGCCTATTGCTTCAACCGGCGGCCGGGTCTGGCCGGCGCCTGCGTGGCCCCAGCGACCGCGTTCAATCCAGCAGCTGCAGCGCGTCGCCCAGCTCCCTGGCTGTGACCTCGCCGTAATGCTGCCAGCGGACCACGCCGTCGATATCGACCAGCACGGTAAACGGCAGCACCCCGGCGCTGTTGCCCCACAGGCGCTGGGTGTCCATGACGTCCTCGCGGCCAACCAGAATCGGATAGGTGATTCCAAACTCATCGATGAACGCGCTGACCGGCTGCGGGTCGTCCAGGGCAATCCCGACGACCCGTGGTGCCCTGTCGTCGGAAAGATGGGTCGCCTGCAACAGCGGCATTTCGCGCCGGCACGGTGCGCACCAGGTCGCCCAGAAATTGACCAGCAGCGCACGCTCGCCGAGGAATGCCGCGCTGTCGACCCACTCGCCAGCCAGGTTGCGATGGCGAAATCCGGGCGCTGGATCACCCACCGAGGCGCCGGACGAGCCGGGTTCGGGAAGGCGATCGCCGGCGCTTCGGTTCAGCCAGGCCAGGCTCGTGCCCAGCACAAAGCCGACGACAGCAACGAGCAGGAAAAGCCGCAGCGAGCTCATCGTGCGACTTCATCAAGCAGCGCCGCGAATCGCGCCGGGCTCATGAAGCCGAACATACGGTATTGAGCCAGCTCCCGGCCCCGATCGAAAAACAGGTAGGCTGGGGGACCAATCAGCCCGAATTGCTCGAGCATCGCCTTGTCTTCGGCATCATAGGCGGTCACGTCAGCCTTGAGCAATACGAAGTTGTCAAGCCGCGCCGCTACCGCCGGGTCGGAAAAGGTGCGGCGCTCCATGCGAACGCAGTCCACGCACCAGTCGGCGTAAAAGTCCAGCAACACCGGACGGTCGGCCGCGGCAACGGCAGCCTTGAGCTCCGCGACGGTGTCGACCCGGCGGAACTCTGCGGCCTGCGGCATCGGGGAACCCGCCTCGCCAGTGACAAGATGCCCCAGCGGACGCATCCAGTCGCGGCCGCCTGATGCCGCGCCGACCAGCTGCAATACACCAAAGACCAGCAGCACGACACCCAGCGACTGCCACAGCCGCTGCCAGCCCGGGGCGCTTGCATCGAGTCGGGTCAGCGCACCCAGGTAAACGCCCGAGGCAACAGCCAGAATGCCCCATAGCACCATCACCAGCTGCGGCGCGATGATACGCTCAAGCATCCAGATGGCCAGCGCCAGCAGCCCAACGCCAAACACCGACTTGATGGCGTTCATCCAGGCTCCGGCCTTCGGCAACCAGTGGCCCAGGCCGACGCCAATGGCCAGCAACGGCAGGCCCATGCCAATCGACAACGCGAACAGCACGCTGCCGCCGAGCACCGCATCACCGGTCTGCGAGATGAAGATCAGGATGCCGATCAGCGGCGCGGTCACGCACGGGCCGACAATCAGGGCCGAGAGGAAGCCCATGATACCGGCGCCGGTCAGACTGCCGCCGGACTGGCTGTTGCTGATTTCGCTGAGCCTGGCCTGAACCGCGGGGGGCATCTGCAGGTTGTAGAAGCCGAACATCGCCAGCGACAGCGCGACAAAGATGGCCGCAAATACGCCCAGAACCCACGGATTTTGAAATGCCGCCTGCAGGTTGTAGCCCGCCAGCGCCGCGAACACACCGACTGCGGTGTAGGTCAGCGCCATGGCCAGCACGTAGGTCAGCGACAGGGCGAACGCCTTGGCGCGGGTGATGTCCTCACCCTCCCCGGCGATGATGCCCGACAGGATGGGCACCATCGGGAATACGCATGGCGTGAACGCCAGGCCAATACCGAGCAGCACGAAAAGCAGCAGAGTCAGGGCCAGCGGCTGCTCTTCGATGAACCGGGCCAGCCGGTCCTGCTCGCCCCGCGCTGCTGCAGCCACAGGTGCTGCCTGGCCGGGCGGTTCGGCCACCGCAGGCTGCAGATCGGCATTGACCGGCGCGGAGGCCGCCGGCAGCGCCACATCCAGACTGCGCGTCATGGGCGGGTAGCAGATTCCCTCGTCCTTGCAGCCCTGAAACTCGGCGACCAGCCTCACGTTGCGCTCATCCCCGGCCGGGCGCGACAGACTCAGCGGAATCTCGACCTGGCCGAAGTAGACTTCGGTGTCTCCAAAATACTCGTCGTGCATCGCCTCACCCGGCGGCAGTTCGGCACGCAGCACTTCGATACCGTCTTCGGGCACGGAAAACACGAACGAGTGGCGATACAGGTAGTAACCGGGTTGCACGCTCATGCGCACCAGAATGCCCCCGGGGCCATCGGCGATCGCCTCGTAGCGGAACGCCTGCTCGGCCGGCAGGGCCGACTGCGAGCCGCCCAGCAGTTGACCCAGATCCCCGCTCGACCGCGAGGTGCCGAAAACCGGCGAGGCGCCTCCGGACCGATCCGGGGCCGTCAGCGTCAGCAACTGCCTGTGCGGCGGGTAGCACACACCGAGATCGGCACAGCCCTGGAATCCTGCCGTCAGTTCAAGCCGGCCGCCCGAGGGCATGCGCTCGACAGGAACGACCACGCGCAGATGGTGCCGGTAGGTTTCAGTTTCGCCGAAAAAATCATCGACGGTCCGTTCACCAGCCGGGATGTCGGGCGGCCCCAGGCGCGCCCCCGGACCCGGGTCCACCGACAGCGCATGACGATAGAGGTAATAGCCTTCAGCGATCTGCCAGTCCAGGATGACCTCGCCCCGGCGCAGATCAGCGCTCAGCGCAAAGGCTTCATCGACTGGCAGCAGATCATCAGGCTGGATCTGTGCTGCTGCCGCCAGTGGCAGCAGCAGTCCCGTCAACAGGCCGGTGAGCCATCGTCGCATTCGATTCATTCAACCCAGTCTCGTATCCATTGGACGTAGTCCCGCCTCCCCTGCGCGATCGGCAGCACCAGGAATTCGGGCACCTCGTAGGGGTGCTGCTCCACCAGCGCCTCCTCGAGCGCGCCCAGCCGCGCCGTCGAGGTCTTGATGGTCAGCGGCAACTCCTGCTCACGCTCGACCCGGCCCTGCCACGGATAAATCGAGAGCGCCGGGGCGCTGATCGATACACAGGCGGCCAGCCGTTGTTCGACCAGCGCTGCGGCCAATTGTTCAGCGCTTTCCCGGTTCGGGCAGGTTGTCAGCACAACGCATATCTCGCCATTCATGGTCATACATCCATTCCAGTCGTTGTCTTCATCGCAGCCGGCGCCGGCGGCACGCCATGGTGACCGCCCGGGACTCGTGCACACTGCCTGAACGTTGGCAGCCCCTTGAACCCGCCATTATGAGGTCGACGGGCCAACTGCTTCAAATTTGCACCGATTGGCCGGTCCAGTCTTGAAATGAGGCCGGCCGGGCTCCATTTGCCAGAGCGTGTCGGCGCTGACTGCAGACGATGGTCAGCGTCCCGGATCACGGTGCCGCACGGGGGCCACCCGGCCTGACGGTGGCATCTGGTTTTCACCACAATCTATGGAGTAAGGGAGAACAACCCATGAAACTGCGTCCTTTGCATGATCGCGTCATTGTCAAGCGCGTGGAAGAAGAGCGCACCACCCCCGGCGGGATCGTCATTCCCGACAGTGCAACCGAAAAGCCGATTCGCGGCGAGGTTGTCGCTGTTGGCAACGGCAAGATCCTAGACAACGGTGAGCAGCGCGCGCTCGATGTCAAAGTCGGTGACAAGGTGCTGTTCGGCAAGTATTCCGGCACTGAGGTCAAGGTCGACGACGAGGAATTGCTGGTGATGCGCGAAGACGACATCATGGCCGTCATCGAGTCCTGAACCGCAACCCGAACATCCTGACAATGCAAGATACCAAGATCAGAGGAATTCAACCATGAGTGCCAAAGAAGTACGATTCTCGGAAGATGCCCGCAACCGCATTCTCAAGGGCGTCGATGTGCTGGCCCGTGCGGTCAGCGTTACGCTCGGCCCCAAGGGCCGCAACGTCGTGCTCGAAAAGAGCTTCGGCGCCCCGACCATGACCAAGGACGGGGTCTCGGTCGCCAAGGAAATCGAACTGGAAGACAAGTTCGAGAACATGGGCGCCCAGATGGTCAAGGAAGTGGCCTCCCAGACTTCCGACCAGGCCGGTGACGGCACCACCACCGCCACCGTGCTGGCCCATACCATGCTGCGTGAAGGCGTCAAGTCGGTTGCCGCCGGCATGAACCCGATGGATCTCAAGCGCGGCATTGACAAGGCGGTCCGGGCCGCGGTGGCAGAGCTCAAGAAGCTCTCGACGCCGTGCACCGACGACAAGTCCATCGCCCAGGTCGGCACCATCTCGGCCAACGCCGACGAGGAAATCGGCAAGATCATTGCCGACGCCATGGGCAAGGTCGGCAAGGAAGGCGTGATCACGGTCGAGGAAGGCCAGTCGCTGGACAATGAACTCGATGTGGTCGAGGGCATGCAGTTCGACCGCGGCTACCTGTCGCCGTATTTCGTGACCGACCAGCAGACCATGCAGGTCGAGCTGGAAAACCCCTACATCCTGCTGCACGACAAGAAGATCTCCAACGTACGCGAGCTCCTGCCGGTTCTCGAGGCCGTGGCCAAGCAGTCGCGAAGCCTGCTGATTGTCGCCGAGGATATCGAGGGCGAAGCACTCGCCACGCTCGTGGTCAACAACCTGCGCGGCACGGTCAAGGTCGCGGCGGTCAAGGCTCCGGGCTTCGGTGATCGCCGCAAGGCAATGCTGGAAGACATGGCCATCCTGACCGGCGGTCAGGTGATTTCCGAGGAGGTCGGCCTGAGCCTGGAGAAGGCCACGATCGAACAGCTCGGTTCGGCCAAGAAGATTCAGATCGACAAGGAAAACACCACCATCATCGACGGTGCCGGCGACGCCAGCGCTATCGAGGGCCGCGTCGGGCAGATTCGCGCCCAGATCGAAGACGCCACCTCCGACTACGATCGCGAGAAGCTGCAGGAGCGCGTGGCCAAGCTGGCCGGTGGCGTGGCGGTGATCAAGGTTGGTGCCGCCACCGAAGTGGAGATGAAAGAAAAGAAGGCGCGCGTCGAAGACGCCCTGCACGCAACCCGTGCAGCCGTCGAGGAAGGCGTGGTGCCCGGCGGCGGAACCGCGCTGGTGCGCGCCCGTGCCGCGATTGCCGAGCTCACCGGCGACAACGACGACCAGACCGTTGGCATCAAGATTGCCCTGCGCGCCATGGAAGAGCCGCTCAGGAAGATCGTCTCCAACTCGGGCGGCGAGCCGTCCGTGGTGCTGGCCGATGTCTCTGCCGGCAAGGGCAACTACGGCTTCAATGCTGCCACCGGCGAGTTTGTCGACATGATCGAGGCCGGCATTCTGGACCCGACCAAGGTCACTCGCTCGGCACTGCAGAATGCCGCTTCCGTGGCTGGCCTGATGATCACCACCGAGGCAGCCATCGCCGAAATCCCGCAGAAGGATGAAGGCGGTGGTGCACCGGATATGGGTGGCATGGGCGGCATGGGCGGCATGATGTAAGAGCGCTTGGCCACAGCCTCCGTGGTTGCCTGCCGGTAACCGCGTCGAAGAACCCCGGCCCCCGCGCCGGGGTTTTTCGTTCAGGGGCCGCAGGGCGGGGACGCATCCCCCCACAGACGACCTGCGGCAATTACGTAGGGACCGGTGGTTGCCCGCCTGCTATGTTGAGGCTTACACACCAAGCTCCGGATGCAGTCATGCACAACCGTCTCGGCGTTTCCCTGTTCATCCTGCGTCTGACCGTTTTCATCGTCATGGCCATGTGGTCACTCGACAAGATCGTCAACCCCGGTCATTCAGCGGCCGTATTCGAGAACTTCTACTTCATTTCCGGCATGGGCAGCAGCGTGCTGCTGATCATTGGCCTGGCCCAACTGGCCATTGAAATTGCTTTTCTGCTGGGCCTTTGGAAGTTCTGGACCTACGGGTTCGTGCTCGTCACGCACGCCATTTCGACGCTGTCGTCGTGGCAGCAGTATCTCGATCCGTTCAACCACATGCTGTTTCTGGCCGCCATCCCAATGCTCGGCGCCTGCATCGCGCTGTTCCTGATGCGCGACGAGGACAAGCACTGGTCGCTGGGTTGATGCCTCTCCGCCCGTCTCGCTCGATCGCGTAGGTCGTGCGTCGGGGATGCGGCGCCGACCTGCGGCGCCTTCGTCCGCGCCCGTCCGTCACCCGTCGGGTATCCTGTAGGCATCCATGGATGCCCGCGTCGATATCCCGCAGTTTGATCCCCCGCCGCGTCGTGACAACGCCAACGGCGAGACGCGCCGTGTCGGCCTTGAGCTGGAAATGGCCGGTATTCGGCCGGAACACATTGCCAAGGCGGTCATCGCCGAGATTGGCGGCCGGGCACAAGCCGAAAGCGCGTTTCTGACCCGCGTGCACGACACCGCGCTCGGCGAATTCCGAATCGAGCTGGATGCCGACGTGCTCAAGAACCGCGGCTACCAGAAACACCTGGCCGAACTCGGCATCGACATCGGTGAGGGCAAGGAACGCGAGCAGATCGAGCACCTGCTTTCGCGCCTGGCCGGGCTGGTCGTACCCATGGAGCTGGTCGCGCCACCGGTGCCGTGGACGCAGCTCGACGCCCTTGACCGTATTCGCCAGCGCCTCCATCAGGCGGGGGCACGCGGCACGCATTCCTCACCCCTGTATGCATTCGGCATGCAGATCAACATCGAGGCAGCCAGCCTGGAGGTCAGCTACCTGCTGGCTGTCCTGCGCGCCTTCCTGCTGCGCTACGAAACCCTGGTTGAGCATGAACAGGTCGATCTGGCACGTCGCATTTCACCCTACATTCAGCCCTTCCCGGAGGAGTTCATTGCCCACGTGCTGGAGCCTGACTACAGACCCGAGCTCACGGCACTGATCGACGACTACCTGCGCCTGACGCCCACCCGCAACCGCCCGCTGGACCTGCTGCCGCTGTTTGCCCATGTCGACGCGTCGCGGGTCATGAACGCGCCGGTTGAAACCGCCCTGATCAAGCCCAGACCGGCCTTTCACTATCGCCTGCCCAACTGTCGCATCGACGAACCCGGCTGGTCGCTTGCAGCGGGCTGGAACGCCTGGGTGAGGGTCGAGGAACTGGCCGAAGACGATCGCTTGCGCGAACGCCGGCAACGCAAACGGCTGTCACAATCCAGCCGCTGGCGACAGGGGTTGTCAAGGCTCTGGCGCCGGCTGCGACGATGAGTGCCCACCCGATCATCGGTATCACCGGCCCCGATCGCGGCGGGCTGGCGGCATGGTGGTTTACCGCCTGGGCGGTGAGGCGAGCCGGCGGCCGGCCACGGCGTATCCGGCCGCAGCGGCCGCGCTTCGATCTCGCGCTCGACGGCCTGGTTATCGGCGGCGGTGCCGACGTCAGCCCGCAGCTGTACGGCCAGCGGCCGCGTGAACCGCTGGGCCGCCCCGACGACCACGGCGCCCGCACCGCCCGACGCCTGCTCGGCCTGATTGTTCTGCCGGCACTGTTCATCGTTCGTCGGCTGTTGACCACCAAGCGCAGCGGCTTCAGTCCCGAGCGGGATCGTCTCGAAAAGGCACTGATTGTCCACGCCCTGAACGCCGGCCTGCCGCTTCTCGGGATCTGTCGCGGCATGCAGCTGATCAACATCACCGCAGGCGGCAGCCTGCACCAGAGTATCGAGGGCTTTTATCAGGAAACGCCGGCCCTGCGCACCGTTTTGCCGCGCAAGCGCGTCATGCTTGTTCCAGGCAGCAGGCTGGCCACGATCATTGGGCGTGATGATGTCTGGGTCAATGCGCTGCATCGGCAGGCCATCGACCGCGTCGGCAACGGTCTGAGGGTCTGCGGCCGCGAGACCAATGGCATTGCCCAGGCGATCGAAGGCAATGGCGGGCACTGGATCATCGGTGTACAGTGGCACCCGGAGTATCTGCCCCAGCGTCGCAATCAGATGGCCTTGTTTCAAGCGCTGGTCCTGGCCGCCCGCAGCACGCCGCGATGAAACGCCCGATTGACATTGCAGCGCCCGACGAACTGGCCAGGCGTTGTCGCTACGTCGCCGACGCCTGGCGCCGCTTTGGCGATGCACCGCATCCAGGCCAGGCGCTCGACCAACCCGACCCGGCGGCGGTGAACGCCAATCCCGAGGCCGCACTGCGCCGCTACCGTCAGCTGCAGTCAGTCCATATCCTGTGGCGTGATCTGACCGGTCAGGCGGATATCAGCCAGACCGGCCAGGCGCTGTCCGCGCTGGCGCGCGACTGTCTGGAGATCGCCATGACAGTCGCCGAGGCGCGCGTCGCCCGACGCCATGGCCGGATCGAGCACGACGATGGTCAACCGGTGCGGGTGGCGGTCATGGGACTGGGCAAACTGGGCGGCGAAGAACTCAACTTCAACTCCGATATCGATCTGGTGTTCGCGCGCGCCGGTGACGGCCGCAGCAGCGGTCCAAAGCGCGTTGACGCGGCCGAATGGACGCGACGGGTGGTGCGCGAACTGATCGCCCTGATCGACGCGGTCACGCCCGAAGGCCGGGTCTGGATCGTCGATACCCGCTTGCGGCCTTTCGGCGATGCCGGCAGGCTCGTGTGGTCGATGCCGGCCATGGAGCAGTACTTCCTGAGTGAAGGCCGCACCTGGGAACGCTATGCCTGGCTCAAGGCTGCACCGGTCGCCGGCGACCGGGTGGCCGGTCAGCGTCTGATCGACACACTCACACCGTTCATCTACCGCCGTTACCTCGACTACGGCATCTTTGACAGTCTGCGTGAGCTGCACCAGCGCATCGATGACGCGAGTCGGACACGCGCTGCCGGCGACGACATCAAGCGCGGGCGCGGTGGCATCCGCGAGCTCGAATTCCTGGTTCAGAGCCTGCAGATCCTGCGCGGAGGACGCGAGCCACAGCTGCGCCAGCGAGGCTTTCTGCCGGCGCTTCAGGCCTGTGGCAGGCTCGGACTGATTGACCGGCAGCGCGCTGATGAACTGACTGAAACCTACGCCTGGCTGCGTATCCTCGAAAACCGTCTGCAGGCAATGACCGGACGCCAGGGCCACGGCATCCCTGCCGACGAGCGCCAGCGCGCCAACCTGGCCTGGTTGATGGGGTATACCGACTTCACTGCCCTGAGCGCCGGGCTCAGGCATCATCGCGAGCGGGTGCGCAAGCAGTTCAGCGATCAGTTTCGTCACCCGCCCCGCAAAGACGGAGACGCGCACTGGTGGCCACCGGATGATTCGACACCCGAGCGCTTCAAACGCTCCGGTTTCGAGCAACCCGACGCGGCCGCCGGGCAACTGCGTGCTTTGCACGAAAACCTGGTGCGGCGCGCACTCAGCGCCGAGGGAAGACGACGGCTGGAACGTCTCATGCCGCGCCTGATCGCCAAAACCGCATCTCAGGATTCTCCCGATGCCGGATTTGCCGATCTGCTTCGCCTGGTCGAGCAGATCAGCCGCCGATCGGCCTACCTGGCCCTGCTCCACGAACGGCCGGAAACGCTTTCCCGCCTGGTGCGCGTATTTCAGCTCAGCCAGCGAATCGCCGAGTGGATTATTGCCTCGCCGCAGCTGCTCGACGACCTGCTCGATCCCGTTCACGGTCTGGACCTGCCCGAGCCGCCGACACCAGACCGCGACGATCGCGAAGGCAGCCTGTGGGCGCTCGGGCGCTGGCGACAGGCCGGCTTTCTGCGCACCGCGCTCGCCGAACTCGATGAACGCCTTACAGCCGAACAGGCCGCCGAACAGCTCAGCTTCCTGGCCGATACGATCGTCGATCGGGTTCTGACCCTGGTCACGCCGACAGGCAATGAACTGGCCGTCGTCGGCTACGGTAACCTTGGTGCCCGGCGTTTGCACTACGAGTCCGATCTTGACCTGGTGTTCGTGCATCGGGCAGGCGAAGCGCCGCTTCGCGCCGTGCAGCGCCTGATCAATGCCCTGCAGATGCCGCTGCCCGGCGGTCGACTGTTCGAGATCGACACGCGGCTGCGACCCAACGGGCGCGCCGGTCTGCTGGTTACACACATCGACAGTTTTCGCGACTACCAGCGCGACCAGGCCTGGACCTGGGAACACCAGGCCCTCATCCGGGCGCGCTGGGTCGCCGGCGAGCACGGCCTCGCCGCCGATGTCGAACGGGTGCGTCGCGAGGTCTTGTGCCGACGGCGCGATGCCGACGCAACCGCTGCCGATCTTGCCGAGATGCGACGCCGTCAGCTTGACCAACGCCGCGAAAGTCAGCTGCGTCGCCTGCTGATCGATATTCAGTTCATGACCGAACTCGGTATTCACGTCAGCGCCGACAGGCATCCCGCCCTCATCGATCACCGCGATCCGGCCGGTCAGCTCGCCGCGCTTGCAACAGCGGGCTGGATCGAGCAGCAGCGCGCGCACCAGCTCATCGGCCACTGGCGTGAGCTGCACGCGGCCCGACACCGGCAATGGCTGCAGCGCGAACCGGAGCTTACCGACCCGGCGCCCATCGAGGAAACCGTGCGCTCGACCTGGGCAGGTCTGTTTGCTGTCGACGGCAGCCGAAGTTCATGACTGCCCGCCTCGACGTGGCACAGCTGCAGGCGCAACAGCGCCGGCTGGCCCAACAGGTCGTGCGTCACGATGACTTCCCGGATCCCCCGCGCCTGGTTGCCGCGGTCGACTCGGCCTTCCCAGACGCGGGCCGGACCACGCGCGCGGCAGCGGTGCTGTTTCGCTATCCGCAAATGGACCTGGTCGAATCGAGGATTGCCGAGCAGGCAACGAGCCTGCCCTACATCCCGGGCCTGCTGTCGTTTCGCGAACTGCCCGCGGTGCTGGCAGCACTCAGGCAGCTATCGAGACCTCCTGACATCGTGCTGTGCGACGGGCAGGGCATTGCCCACCCGCGGCGCTTCGGTATCGCCTGTCATCTCGGAGTGACGACCGGTCTTCCGACCATCGGTGTCGGCAAGAGCCGCTTGTGCGGGACGCATCGGCAGCCCGGCGCGGGCAAGGGTAAACGCACCGCTCTTTACGACGGCGAGGAGATCATCGGTGTGGTCCTGCGCAGCCGCGAGCGGGTCCGGCCGCTGTTTGTATCTATAGGACACCGCGTCGGGCTCGACAGCGCGGTGGCGCTGACGCTGGCCTGCACAACGCGCTATCGTCTGCCCGAACCCATCCGGGCAGCAGATCGGCTTGCCGGTCAGTCGGTTTCCAGGTGCTCGCGGTAGTCGTCCGCGTCCATCAACTCGTCGAGTTCCTCGCCATCGGACAAGCGAACTGAAAACAGCCAGCCATCGCCGTAGGGATCGTTATTGACAATCTCCGGTGCGTCGACCAGCGCCTCGTTGACGTCAGCCACCTCGCCGGAAACCGGGCAGTAGATATCGGAAGCGGCCTTGACCGACTCCACCACGGCACAGGCATCACCACGACCGAAGATGGTTCCTGCCTCGGGCAACTCGACAAACACCAGGTCACCCAGCTGCTCCTGGGCATGATCGCTGATGCCGACCTTGACGATGCCTTCTTCTTCCTGACTGACCCACTCGTGGCTTTCCGCATAGCGCAGATCGGAAGGAATCTCGCTCATGACCACTCCCTTTGAATTTTGCCCGATTCTACCAACAAACCCCGGCCGGCGCGTAGCCGAAAATGATCAGTGACCGGGGCGCATGCGAGCCCGCCGGCGCTGACGCAGATTCAGCCAGTGGGCGGCCATCAGGCACAGTCCGCCGAGCGAAGTCAGCGCGGAGGCGGTCAGCGGTCCGAGCACCCTGGCCTCCAGAAAGGCGGCCAGAAACAACAGGCCCAGGCCAACCGCGCCGGGCAGCAGCAAACCCGCACTGCGATGAGCCCGATAGCCGAGCGCAAAGGCGGCCACGCTGAGCGGAAGAATCACCGCCAGCAGCACACGGTGAAAGGCATCGCTGCCGAACACGCCGAGTGAAAGCACCGGTGCGATCAGCAAGGTCAGACTCAGGAGCAGACACTGCACGAGGCACGCCGCCGAAACGCAGATCGCCGCTCGATCCAGCACCGAGCCGGTCATCGTCTTCGCGGGCGCTTTGATTACGGCGGACATACAGGCGGTACCCGTCATTCTCGGTCAGATCGATATGATATAACATATTTGCGGTCGACCACAAACCGGCACGGCGTAAAATGGGTGCATTTCCGGACCTGTTTGCCGATGCACCTTCAACTGCCGCCTGTGCAGACCGCTCGCGTGGACTGGCAGGGCACAACACCATGGGCCGTCGACTACGCCGACAGCTACTTCATGCCCGAACAGGGCCCGGCCGAAAGCCAGGCAGTCTTCATCGAGGCCAGCGACCTGCCGCGCCGCTTCGCCGCACTGCCCCCCGGTGGCCTGTTCGTGATCGGCGAGACGGGTTTCGGGACCGGCCTCAATGCCCTCCTGGCCGCAGACTGCTTCGCACACCGCGCGCCCCCTTTGACTCATCTGCACTACTACTCCGCCGAGCTTCATCCCCTGTCCAAAGCCGACCTGGCCCGTGCCGTCTCGCACTGGCCTGAACTGGCCGGCACAGCGCAGCGCCTGCTTGCGGTCTGGCCGCCGCCGGCGCCTGGTTTCCATCGCCTGAGACTGACCGAGCGCATCGAACTGACGCTGATGTTCGGTGATGCCAGAGCCCTCTGGCCGGTCGGCCCCGACCGGGTAGACGCCTGGTTTCTGGACGGCTTCGCCCCGGCACGCAATCCCGGGCTATGGGACCAGCAACTGCTCACAGCGCTTGCGACGCGTTCGCGTCCCGGCACAACGGTTGCCACCTACACGGCCGCGGGCAGCGTCAGGCGCGGCCTGGCCGAGGCCGGCTTCGAGGTCTCGCGCCGGCCCGGCTTCAGCGGCAAACGCCACCGGCTGACCGCGCATCAGCCCGGCACCTGGACGCCGCAACGAACGCGCCGCGGTCAGGCGCTCATTGTCGGCGCCGGTCTGGCCGGCTGTACCACCGCGCGGGCGCTGGCCGAGCGCGGCTGGCAGTCGACCGTCATCGATCCATGCCTGACCGGGCAGGCCCCAACCAGCCCGCTCATGGGCGTGCTCTATACCACCGCCAGCCATCACCTCAATGCCCAGAACCGTTTCTACCTGACCGGCCTGCTTCACGCCCGCCGCCGCCTCGATCATCTCGGCTTTCCGCGCCACGCGCGAGACGGCCGCCTCGAGGGCGTCATCCAGCACCTCGTCGACGCGCGTATCGCGACCAAGACCCGCCGCGCCATGGCCACCGGCGCCTGGCCCGCCGAGCTGCTTTCCGCCGTCGACGACGAGCGCGTCGTCTTCCACGGCGCCGGCTGCCTCGACCCGGTCGCCTGGTGCCGGCACCTGCTCGATCACACGGCGATCGACACCCGCGCCGGCCGTGTTGCGCGCATCGAAGACGGGCCGGGCATCCAGCTGGCCGACGGCTCGGCGCTGACGGCTGACGCGGTCATCCTGTGCACCGCCGGCGCCACCCGGGACCTGCCCGGCCTGGACTGGCTGGGGCTGCGTATCGTGCGCGGGCAGGTCACGTTCTGCCGGGCAACGGACGAAAGCGCGCGCTGGACGAGACCACAGTGTCACAGTGGCTACCTCACGCCGGCCTTCGACGGCGTCCACTGCATCGGCGCGACCTTTGACCGGCAGCGCAGCGAGCCGGTGATCGATCCCGGTGACGACCAACTCAACCTGGCCGAACTCAGGAAAAACCTTCCGCCCGCCTGGCAGATCCTGGGCGGGGACGACGTCCAGATCGTCGGCCAGATGGCCGGCCTGCGCTGCCAGTCACCCGACGCCTTGCCGATGGTCGGTCCGCTGCCCGATCCCGTTCACAATCCCCACCGCATACGAACCGGCATCCACCTCAACATTGCCCACGGCTCGCGCGGGCTGGCCCACACCCCGCTGTGCGCCGAGATGCTCGCCGATCAACTGGCCGGTCATCCCGCCCCCGTCGACCGCGACATCATCGATGCGCTCGCCCCCGAACGCTTTATCGAACGCTGGCGCCGGCGCGATCCCGACTGGGTTCCCGGCAAGCACTGAATCCGGGGCGGGGCCTACTGAAAACCAGGCTGCCCGACCTGCTCCGGGCGCTGCGGCACCTTTTCAAGCAATGTCGCATCGAATCCCCTGGCTTCAAGCAGCTCGAGCAGTGCGCCGTAGCGCTCGTCGGACAGCTCGGGCTCGCGCGCCATGATCCAGGCGTATTCGCGCGAAGGGTGGCCAACCACCGCCCAGCGGTAGTCCTCGTCGAGCCCGATGATGTAATAGCCGAAACGGATCGGCCAGTAGAACTGCACCTTCCACTGCGCATTGGTCTCCTCGTCCACGACCCAGGCGATACCTTCCATCTCCTCCTCGGGCGCCTCGAAACTGCCTTCGCGATAAAGATAGATATCATCCATGCGACCGTCATCTCGCATGCGGTAGATCGCGCGCCCGGCAACGTTTCCGCGCTCGCCAAAATAAGGGATATTGGCGATCACGTACCACTGCCCCATGTAGCGCTCGAGGTCGACCGAGTCGACCGTCTCCAGCGGCGGCCCGCCGCGCATCATGGCGCAGCCCGACAGCACCAGCAGCGCGAGTATGCTGATGAATTGTTTCATTTCCTTGCTCCGTTTCGCCATGACCGCGAAACGTAGCGCCTGGACCGTGAAGGAAGATGCAGGAGGTGCGGGAAAGGAAAGCGGTCAAGGCCCTGACCGAGCGAGAATGGCTACTCCGCAGCGACTGGCTGAAAAAGCCTCCTGCGATGGCGCTCGAAAGAGCTTCATGGTCCCGGAAACTCTGGACATTGGCTGGACAACAGCCCCCCTCAAGCAAGTTACCCAATCGTTACCCAGCGCGGGTGCATTCAGAGATGTCGCCTGACGTCCATGCGATAGTGCAGGACGCGCACGATCATAATTTCGGAATGAATTGCCTGGTAGAAGATGATGTGAGAGCGATACTCGTAACGACGCAGTCCAGCGCTCAGCTGCTCGGCGCGGCGCCGGGAAACGCTGGAAATCAGCAAATGGGGGCTCATCCTTCCAATACGCGGGGCTTTGGATACAGAAACGTCACCGACTCCAGGGCCGTCTGGAAATATGGTGCCCTCTGAGAGATGGCTGCGCCCGGCGGACTTGCCCCCCGGGAGAAATATGGTGCCGGCTGAGGGATTCGAACCCCCGACCTACTGATTACAAATCAGCCGCTCTACCAACTGAGCTAAGCCGGCTTTCCGCAGCTGATTGTACCGAATTCGCCGCACCGGTCAGATCATCGTCACATCGGCGGCGACCGGGAGGTACTATCGGGGCGTCCGAAAAGGTATAATATATACATGTATTATCAGTTGCAGCAAGCGTGAGCGTCGGCCAACCCGCCACCCGGCGACTTGGCTATCTGGCGCTGGCCTATGGCTGCGTCGGGCTCGGAGTGGTCGGTGCATTCCTGCCGGTCATGCCGACAACACCGTTTCTGCTGGTGGCGCTGTGGGCCGGCGCCCGTTCGTCACCCCGCTTGCGCTACCGGCTCTATCGGCATCCGCGCTACGGGCCGCCCCTGCGCGCCTGGCACCGCCACGGCGCCGTGGCGAGAAGCGCGAAGCTGGCCGCCTGCGCGCTGATGATCGCCAGCTGGTCAGTGCTGTGGCTGGTCGGCACGCCCGGCTGGATCCTGGCCACGATGGGTGTGTTTTTCATTGCTGTCATGAGCTTTATTCTGACCCGACCCGCTTACCGGGCCGAACAACCCGAGACTGCTGGATGCAACCTGAATCGATAACCGTTGCGACCCCGACCCGCTTTGCGCTTTGGGCATGTCCGTTCCGACCGTTTTTCCTGGCCACCGGCGTGTATGCGGTCGTGGCACTGGGCGGCTGGCTGGCCGCCCTGTTCTGCGGCTGGCTGTTGCCGACCACGATCGCGCCGATGCAGTGGCACAGTCATGAAATGCTCTATGGCATGGTCGCGGCAGCCATCGCCGGTTTTCTGCTCACGGCCATGTCCAACTGGACCGGCACGGCGCCGCTTTCCGGACGCGCCTTGCAGGGACTGTTTGCGCTTTGGCTGATCGGACGCCTGGCGATGTGGACGGCGTCATGGCTGCCAGGCTGGGTGGTGGCCGTCGCCGATCTCGCATTCCTGCTGGGCGTAGCCGTCTACGCCGGGCGCGTCATCATCGCTGCCGGCAACTACCGAAACCTGCCGCTGGTTGCCGTCGTCTCGGTGCTTTGGCTGGCCAACCTGCTGTTTCATGCCGGCATTCTGAGCGGTGACCCCGAACTCGCACGTCGTGCCCAGATGGCCACGATATTCGTCATTGTCCTGCTGATCGTGATCATCGGCGGCCGAATCACGCCGGCATTCACGCGCAACTGGCTGCTGCGACGCCAGGCCGATCCTAAGCGCGTGCGCACTTATGCCCTGATCGAGGTCACCGCGATCTCGGCAACGGCCCTGCTGGTGTTGATGGTGCTTGCCGGCGCGCCAGAGGCTTTGCTTGCCGGCACGTCGCTGGTGGCCGGCGTGGCCAATGCGGCCCGCGTCATCGGCTGGTCGGGCTGGGTGGCGGCACGCGATCCGCTGGTCTGGATTCTGCACGTTGGCTACGCCTGGATTCCGATTGGCCTGTTGCTGATGGCCGCGGCCACCGGGTTCTCGCTGGTAGCGGATACGGTCTGGCTGCATGCGCTTGGACCGGGGGCGATGGGCGTGATGATCGTCGGTGTGATGACGCGCGTGGCCATTGGTCATACCGGGCGCGAACTGGCGCTTCCAAAGCCGGCCCTGGCGGCTTATCTACTCATTCTGCTGGCCGCACTCGTGCGCCTGGCCACAGGCCTCGGCGTCATGCCCTACCAGCCAGGCGTGCTGCTGACCGGCGCGGCATGGGCCGGTGCCTTCATGGTCTTTCTGGCCGTATACCTGCCGATCCTGCTGCGGCCGCGACCCGACGGTCGTCCGGGCTGACACCGGCATGCGGCTGACGCGACACGCCGACCTGGCAATGCGAGTGCTGATGTACCTGGCACTGACCGGCGACCGGCGGGCGACGATACAGAACATCGCCAGCGCCTTCGGCATCTCGCGCAATCATCTGATGAAAGTCGTTCATGAGCTGGCCTGCGCCGGCTACGTCGACTCAGCCCGCGGGGCCGGCGGCGGCATACGCCTGGCCTGCCCGCCAGCGGCCATACGGGTTGGTGAGGTGATTGCCGATCTCGAACCGGACTTCGGCCTGGTTGAGTGTTTTCGGGACGGCAACTGCTGCGTGATCACGCCGGCCTGCCGTCTGCCGGCGATGCTTCAGGAGGCGCTCGAGGCCTTCATGCAGGTGCTTGGCGGCTATACACTGGCCGACCTGGTCACGCCCGCCAACGAGCGTGATTTGGCCGACAGGCTGCACATCCGCCTGGTCGGCAGCGCCAGGGCGTCGCGGCAACCGCCGAACTGAAGCCAGCCGGGCCGGCCTGCGTTAGAATCGCGCGCCATGGAACTGATCGACATTGGCTGCAACCTCGGCCACGACAGCTTCGACGCCGATCGCGAGCAGGTCATCGAGCATGCGCGCGCGGCCGGCGTCGTCCAGATGGTGGTGACCGGCGCATCCGAAGCGGGCAGTCTGCGCGCAGTGGAGGTGGCAGAGGGCCACCCGGGTGTGCTGTTCGCCACGGCGGGTGTTCATCCGCACCACGCCGTTGATTACTGCGCCGAGACCGAAAGTGTGCTGGCTGAGCTGCACAGAAGCGAGACGGTGATCGCCGCCGGCGAATGCGGTCTGGATTACTTTCGCGATTTCTCTCCACGCCCGACCCAGCGCCGCGCCTTCGAGCGCCAGCTGGAGCTGGCCGTCGACTGCGGCAAACCGGTCTTTTTACACCAGCGCGATGCCCACGACGAATTTCTCGCCATTCTGCGCGAGTTCCGGCCCCGGCTGGCCGGCGCGGTGGTGCACTGTTTTACGGATACGCGCGAAGCGCTGGATGCCTACCTGGAGCTAGACTGTCACATCGGCATCACTGGCTGGATCTGCGACGAACGCCGCGGGCGGCACCTCAAGGAATTCGTCGGACGCATTCCGGCCGAACGGTTGATGGTCGAGACCGACGCGCCCTATCTCAAGCCGCGCAACCTCACGCCGAAGATCAAGACCCGGCGAAACGAACCGCAGTGGCTGCCATGGATTGCCGGCACCCTGGCCGCCTGCCGCGGCGTCTCGCCAGTGCAGCTGGCCGAAGAGACCACCCGCTGCGCGCGCCGCTTTTTCGGGATCTGAAGACGATCACGCCGCCAGGTTACCGATGAGGCCGTTGATCAGCGGGCTATCCGCCGGTGGGTGGTAGCCGCTGCCGCGTCAGCCGAAAAAACGGATCGAGAGCGGATACGGCCACAGCTCGCCTTCGGAAGCCTTGACCCCGCCGATGATCGGAAAGACGATCGAGACGATGGCCAGCGCGCCAAGCAGCAGCAGACCGAGACCGGCGGCCAGAATCAGCAGTACGCTGATGATTGCGTAGATGACCGCGCTGATCATCCAGTTGAACACCACGTGGCCGTGGGGTACGAGCCCCGGCAGCGACTCCTTCTTGATGACGTAGATGATAATCGGCACGATCAGGCCGGCCAGTGGCACGACCAGCCCGGAGAGCAGCGACAGATGCAGGATCATGGCCCAGTTGCGGGTCTCGCTGTCGGGGTTTTCATGGCCGGGGCCGGGCTGCTGCGGATCGGTCGTCATCTAGCGGCCCTGCGATTCGGTCGCCACGGAAATACTGTCGATGCCGACAACGTTGGCGGCATCCAGTACCCGCACCAGCGCGTTGGTTTCCGAGTCGGGGTGGGCAGCCACGATCAGCGGCGAGCGCGGGTTCTGAGCCCGCTCGCGCTCCAGGTTGGCGCGCACGGCATCGGCCTCCACCCGCCGCTTGTTGATCGTGATCAAGCTGGTGTGATCGATGCGCACCACAATCGGCAGGCTGTCGTCTTCCTCGACGATCTGCTCCTCGCTCTGGGTCGGGCGGGAGATATCCAGACCCTTTTCGCGCACGAACGAGGTGGTCACGATGAAGAAAATGAGCATGATGAAAACGATGTCGAGCATCGGCGTGATGTTGATCTCGGCCTCGTCTTCAGGGCGATGACGTTTGCGCATGGTGTCCTTGTTCCCGGTCCAATGGTGGCAAGAAGGGAAGAATACCGCAGGCGGCGGCTTCGCGCCAACTCCCGACTACGACTTTTTGCCCCGCCCGGCCGGTCGTTTCCACCCCGGCACGGTACGCTGACGACCGCGCGCCAGCGTCAGCTGGCCGGCCGGTGCCTGTCCTGATATCACGCTGCCGGCGCCGATCGTGGCCTCGCTGCCAATCGTGACCGGGGCGACCAGCGCCGAATTCGACCCAATGAACGCACCGCGGCCGATGACGGTGCGATGCTTGTTGACACCGTCATAGTTGCAGGTGATTGTGCCGGCACCCAGGTTGGCACCGGCGCCAATCTCGGCGTCGCCGACGTAGGCCAGATGGCTGGCCTTGGCGCCGCTGCCGAACTGCGCCTTCTTGGTTTCCACGAAATTGCCGATTCTCACGCCTTCAGCCAGTTCGGTGCCCGGCCGCAGTCGCGCAAACGGGCCAATGTCGCACGGACCGGTTGTCCGGACCCCTTCGAGCACGCTGTAGGGCTCGATCCGGGTGCCGGCCGCGAGATGGCAATCGGTGAGCACGCAGCCGGCACCCACCCGGACGCCGTCACCGAGCTGCACGTCGCCGCACAGGATCACGTTGACATCGACGGTGACGTCGCGACCGGCCTCGACCCGGCCGCGGACATGAACCGTGTCGGGATCAAGCAGGGTTGCGCCGGCGGCCAGCAACGCTGCCCGGGCGCGCTGCTGATAGATGCGTTCAAGGTCGGCCAGCTGGGCCCGGTCGTTGGCCCCCTTCAGCTCGGCCGCGTCGCCGGCGACAACCGCATCAATCGTGCGACCCTCCGCAGCGGCCACACCGATGCAGTCGGTCAGGTAGTACTCGCCCTGGGCATTGTCGTCGTCGATCTGCTGCAGCCACGCCGACCAGTCCCCGGCCGAGGCCAGCATGACGCCACTATTGACCTCGCGGATGGCGCGCTCGGCCTCGCTGGCGTCGCGTTCCTCGCGCACGCCCGAGACATGCCCCTCGCTGCGCAGGATGCGGCCGTAGCCGGTCGGATCGTCGGCAACGAAGGTCAGCAGGGCCAGATCCGCATCCCGGGACAGCAACTTGCCCAGGGTCTCGGGGCGAATCAACGGCATGTCGCCTGGCAGTACCAGCACGCGCGAGGATGTCCCGAGCTGCGGCAGCGCCTGCATCAGCGCATGGCCGGTACCGCGCCGGGCCTTCTGCTCGACCCATCCGAATGGCCGTCCGGCACAGTGACGGCGAATTTGGTCGGCGCCGGCGCCGATCACCACGTGCAAGCGACCCGGATCGAGCGCGGCGGCGGCATCCAGCAGATGTTCCAGCATGGCGCGTCCGCCGACCGGCTGCAGGACCTTGGGCTGACCAGAATGCATGCGCTTGCCTTCGCCGGCAGCGAGAATCACGATTTCAAGCATGAGGTTGTCCACCCCCGGGCGACGGTCCACAAACCCGGAGTATAAGGGCTGGAATCCTAGCCGGGTGCCTGATTGCACAGACACAATCGGCAGCGCCAGACATAAAAAGGCCCCGGGCGAGGGAGGACCCGGGGCCTGTAGTCGGATCCGGTTTGGGGACTGTCACCGAATCCTATGGTCCGCCTAGGGAGGGAAGCGGACCAAACCATGCGCATGGCGATTACTGAGACCGGCAGGCAAATCGAAAAGTTCCAAAAAAATCGGCAAATTTCTTTAAATTTTTTTTGTATTGATTTCAATGGCTTAACCTGGCTATTGCATCAATTCCCGGACGCAGGAGCCCGGAGAGTCGTGTTTCCGGGGCGTGGCTCGGAGATTTTTTACCCGGGGCATGGTTCACACTATGTGAGGACTGAAAAATCAACCGCGCGGCCCGGAAAAGCTTCTATACCGGTCAGCGTAGCGGTCTGGCGCCGGAAACCGATGCAATGGCCGGGTTAATGTGCACTTTCCCAATCAGGTCCGGATGCCGCGTCGACAACCAGCGGCACCGCAAGCTCGGCGGCGGCCTGCATGCGTGCAATCACCTCCTCGCGCACCCTGTCAATCACCGATGCATCGACCTCCAGCACCAGTTCATCGTGTACCTGCATCACCAGGCTCGCCGGCACATCCTCGGCCAGCAGCCAGGCATCGACGTCGATCATGGCGCGTTTGATGATGTCGGCCGCGGTGCCCTGCATCGGCGCGTTGATGGCGGCCCGCTCGGCCGCCTGGCGACGCTGGCCATTACGCGAGCGGATCTCGTCGGTCCACAAACGCCGGCCGAACAGGGTTTCGACGTAGCCCTGGTCGCGCGCCTGCCGGCGCACCGCGTCCATGAACCGGCGCACGCCCGGGTAGCGCTCGAAGTAGCGTTCGATGTACTGCCCGGCCTGTTCGCGCGACAGCTCGAGCTGGCGTGACAGACCCCAGGCACTCATGCCATACATCAGGCCGAAGTTGATCGCCTTGGCGGCACGCCGCTGCTGGTCGGTCACCTCATCGAGGCCGGCCCCGAAAACTTCGGCAGCGGTCGCGCGGTGAATATCCTCGCCGGCGGCAAAAGCCTCCAGCAAGCGCTCGTCGGCCGACAGATGAGCCATGATGCGCAGCTCGATCTGTGAATAGTCTGCGGCCAGCAACAATCGGCCCTCGGGGGCCACAAAGGCCTTGCGGATACGACGGCCCAGCGGCGTGCGTACCGGGATGTTCTGCAGATTCGGGTCGCTCGATGACAGCCGCCCGGTGGCCGCCACGGCCTGGTGATAGTGCGTGTGGATCCGCCCGGTGCGCGGATGAACGCGCTCGGGCAGGCGGTCGGTGTAGGTATTCTTGAGCTTGGCCAGGCTGCGGTGTTCGAGAATCAGGCGCGGCAGCTCGTAGTCACGCGCCAGCTCCTGCAGGACGTCCTCGGCGGTTGACGGCTGACCCGTCGGCGTCTTGCGCTGCACCGGCAGCCCCAGCTGATCAAACAGCACTTCTTGCAGCTGCTTGGGCGAGCCCAGGTTGAACGGCTGCCCGGCCATCTCGTGGGCCTGTTCAACCAGTTCACCGAGACGCCGCTCGATTTCACGGCTCTGCACAGCGAGCTGCTCGACGTCGAGCGCGACGCCGACACGCTCCATACGAGCCAGCACGCCAATCAGCGGAATTTCCAGTTCGCGATAGATGCGGCATGGTCCATCGAGTTTCTGAAGCCGCGGCCAGAGGTGGTGATGCAGCGCCAGCGTCACCTCGGCGTCCTCGCCGGCATAATCAGCTGCGACCGCCACCGGCACCTGGTCGAATGTGACCTGTTTGCTGCCCTTGCCAGCGACCGTCTCATAGGCGGTCGTGCGGCGGCCAAGGTATCGCGATGCCAGCGAGTCCATGTCGTGGCGCGTGGCGGTCGAGTGAAAGGAGTAGGACTCCAGCATGGTGTCATGACCCATGCCGGCCAGCCGGATGCCGGCGCGCTCGAGCACGTTGAGATCGTACTTGAGATGCTGGCCGACCTTGGGCCTGTCGGCGTCCTCGATGATGCCGCGCAGCGCCTCGACGGCCTCCCCGGCGCTGAACTCGTTGTCCTGGTCGACATGGGCCAGCGGCACATACCAGGCCTTGCCGGTTTCAACGGCGAAGGACAAGCCAACCAGGTCGGCATCAAGCGGTTCGAGACTGGTGGTCTCGGTATCCAGGGCGATCAGCTCGGCCGACTGCAGCGCCTCGAGCAAACCATCCAGCCGCTTGCGGGTGGTGACCGTCTCGACTTCGAGCCCGTTGCCGGCCAGGGCATGGTCTTCGTCCTCGCCGTCGCTAAAGCGCTTCAGCCAGGTGGAGAAGCCGAAGCACCTGAGCAGCTCGACCACGCGCTCCCGGTCGGGGCTGGTGGGCTCGAGCGCGTCCAGTCCCCCCTCCAGCTTCACCGCATCGTCCAGCGCGACCAGCTGCCGCGACAAAGCGAGCTGGTCCAGACCGGCCCGCAGATTGTCGCCGATCTTGCCGCCGATCTCGTCGGCGTGCCCGATGATTCCATCCAGGTCGCCATAGGCATCGAGCCATTTCGCTGCGGTCTTCGGCCCGACCTTCTCGATACCGGGTATGTTGTCCGAGCTGTCGCCAGTCAGAGCCAGCAGATCAGCCATCCGCTCGGGCCCGACACCGAATTTTTCGCGCACCGCGACCGGGTCATAGCGCTTGTCCTGCATGGTGTCCTCGAGCACCACGCCATCATCGACCAGCTGCGCAAGATCCTTGTCCCCGGACGAAACCAGCACCGCAAGATCGGCTTCACGCGCCCGGCGGGTCAGCGTGGCGATTACATCATCTGCCTCCACGCCGTCAATCACCAGCCGGGGCAGACCCAGGGCATCGATCAGTTGGTAGAGGGGTTCGATCTGACGCTTGAGCTCGTCGGGCATGGGCGGACGTGTTGCCTTGTACTCGGCGTAGGTCTCGTGCCGGAAGGTCTTGCCCGGAGCATCGAAGATCACCGCAACACGGCGTGGCTGGTAGCGCTCCACCAGACGCCTGACCATATTGGCTACACCGAAAATGGCACCGGTGGGCTGTCCATCACCGCTGGTCAGGTTCGGCAGCGCATGAAAGGCACGGTAGAGATAGGACGAGCCGTCGATCAGGCACAGGTCGAAGTCTTGGGGCATCGGTCGTCACGGGTTGGCATCGTCACACGATGATACTATCTGCACGGGTCCGCGGAATCCCGACGTTGATCTGCGGTCTGATGGAATGAGGACAGGGCGAGCTCGACAGAGCAACACGCGCCCGGCATGCAGCGTCCGCCACAGCGAGGAGTCCGATATGATGCGTACCAGAGTTCCCGTCACCTTGCTGGCCGGGCTGGTGACGCTACCCGGCGTCGTTCTGGCGCAGCAGCAGGATCCGCCGCCGGCCGATGCGCCACCGCCCCCGCCGATTCGCGAACCGCTGCCACCCAAGGTGCAGGACTCCGATGATCAGATCGAGCCGCAGGTGGTCATTCGCCGCGAGGACGATCGTATCGTCGAGGAATACAGCTCCGGCGGTGTCGTCTACATGATCCGGATCGTGCCCGATGTCGGGCCGCCCTACTATTTGATCGATACCACCGGTGACGGCAACTTCGACAGCCGCCATGAGCATATGCAGCCGGTCCGGCCAGCGCACTGGAAGATCGCCGAGTGGTGAATTCCCGACAGCCCCGTCCGGTCAATCGGCCATGCGGCGCTCAGGCGCGCGGGAATCGGTCAGCCGGTCGGACAGGGCGGAGAACCCGGCCAGGGATACCGTTTCTGCCCTGGCTTTCGGATCGACACCGGCTGAGGCGATCTCCTCTTCGCTGAACAGGTCTTTCAGGGCGTTGCGCAGGGTCTTGCGGCGCTGACCGAAGGCGGCACGCACCACCGCATGCAAACGGGGCAGCCTGTCCAGCCCGGCTGAGTCCAGCGGTTTGGGCGTCATCCGGACCACGGCCGAAACCACCTTTGGCGGCGGCCGGAACGCGCCGGGCGGCACGTCGAACAATCGCGCCATGTCGCAATGGAAAGCCGCCATGACCGTCAGGCGGCCATACTGCTTCGAGCCCGGATCAGCCACCAGACGATCGATCACTTCCTTTTGCAGCATGAAATGCATATCGACGACGCGTTCGCCAAACCCGAACAGGTGAAACAGGATCGGCGTCGATATGTTGTAGGGCAGATTGCCGACCACGCGCAGGGGTAATGGCGAGAGCCTGGCCAGGTCGGTTTCGAGCACGTCGGCCTGGATGACCTCCAGTGAACCCGGAAACCCCAGCCGCCGGGGCAGCGACGCGGCCAGATCGCGATCGAGCTCGACCGCGATGACCCGCGCCCCGGCCGCCAGCAGAGGGCCGGTCAGCACGCCCTCTCCCGGCCCGATCTCGACAATGGTCTGGCCGTGCCGCGGATTGACGGCCCCGACCAGCCGGCGCACCACGGCCTGGTCATGCAGGAAATGCTGCCCGAAGCGCTTGCGCGGGCGATGTGGCTTCACGGCTTGCCCGCAGCCAGCTCGCGCGCCAGGCGAATGGCGGCAATCAGGCTGCCGCTGTCAGCCCGGCCCTGACCCGCCCGATCCAGCGCGGTGCCGTGATCAACCGACGTGCGCACAAAAGGCAGACCCAGAGTGGTATTGACGGCATGACCGAAACCGACGTGCTTGAGCACCGGTAACCCCTGGTCGTGATACATCGCCAGTACAGCATCAAACGACCGCAGCCGGTCCGGCGTGAAGGCCGTGTCGGCCGGAAGCGGCCCAAGCAGGTCCAGATCGCTGCGCGACGAGAAATGCTCGATGACCGGTCCGATGACCCGGATTTCCTCATCACCCAGGTGACCATCCTCTCCGGCATGCGGATTGAGACCCAGAACGGCAATACGCGGGCGCTTGATGCCGAAACGATGTCGCAGCCCGTCTTGCAGGATTTCCAGAGTGTGCCCGAGCGAGTCCCGGGTGATCGCGTCGGGTACCGCGCGCAGCGGCAGATGGGTCGTGGCCAGCGCCACCCGCAGCGCGCCGGCAACCAGCACCATCACCACCCGCACGACACCGGCCTGCCCGGCCAGAAACTCGGTGTGCACGGAAAACGTGAAGCCGGCGTCGTTGATCACGCCCTTGTGCACCGGCCCGGTCACCAGTGCGCCGGCCGCGCCAGACTGGCACAACCTTGCCGCCACGCGCAGCGTCTCAAGCACATAGCCGGCGTTGGCGGGGTCCAGGCGGCCTGGCTGTTCCGGCCTGGCCATGGCAACCGGCAGACAGCGGATCCCGCCGGTGACCGCGATCGATACGTCCTCGACAGGATGCACCGGGGTGTCGCGGCCCAGACGGGCCAGCGTCCGGCGCAAAAGACCAGGGTCGGCGACCAGCAGCAGGGCCGGGTCGGCCAGCGCCGCACGAACGGCCAGCTCCGGGCCGATACCGGCCGGCTCACCGGGTGTCAGCAGCAGCGGGGCGTCCATGCCGCATCGTCGTCCGGGTTACAGCCGCACCTCGACAAAGGACTCGCTTCGCAACTGCCGCAGGAAACGCTCGACTTCCTCTTCGGCCTTCTGCTGAAACAGCATCTCACGGGCTTCGGAACGCATCGCTTCCTCGGTCCGGTCGCGTTCACGCACATCCTCCAGCAACACCAGATGCCAGCCCTGCGCGCTCTGGAATGGCCGGCTCAGCTCGCCCGTTTCCAGGCTGTCGATGACCTGCTGGAACTGCGGGCCGTAACGTCCGGCCGGAAACCAGTCGAGCAAACCGCCGAGATTGGCGCTGGAGACGTCGGCCGAGTACTCCCGGGCCAGTTCGGCGAAGTCCTCGCCCTGCTCGATGCGCTCGCGCAGCGATTCAATGCGTTCGCGCGCCTCCTCCGGCGAGGTCAGCTCGTTGGTTTCGATCATCAGGTGGCGTGCGCGATGCTCACGCACCATGACCCGGCCGCGATCGCGCAGATCGCGCACCTGAAAAACCACGAATCCAGCCGGCGTTCGAACCGGCTCGCTGATCTCCCCGGGCTGGAGATTCTCGATGGCTTCGGCAAAGGACTGCGGCAGGGCGCTGATGCTGCGCCAGCCGACATCACCGCCTTCGAGCGCATCGGGTCCCTGCGAGTAGGAAATGGCGGCGGCCGCAAACGACATCCCCGATTCAATTTCGTCCATGACCTCCTGCATGCGTGCCCTGGCCTGACGCAGCTCGTCCGGACTGGCTGATTCCGGCGCGGTGATGACAATCTGCGACAGCAGATACTCCTGACCGCCGAACCGTTCAGAGGCAAGCAGAATATCGATTTCGGTTTCGGTGATTTCATCCATTGAATTGGCCACCCGCTGGCGCAGCCGTGACGACATCATCTCGTTGCGGATTTCGCGCCGGAACTCCTCGAATTCGATGCCATCGGCTTCCAGTGCCCGGCGCATCTGCGCCAGGCTGATATTGTTCTGCTCGGCCACCCGCTCCAGCGCGCTGTCGACGTCGCTGTCGGAGACCCGAATGCCGGTGGCTTCGGCGCGAATCACCTCAAGGCGCGTCTGAATCAGTCGCTCGAGGACCTGCTCTTCCAGTACATCCTGAGGCGGCAGACTCTGCCCGCGCGCCAGGACCTGCTGGCGGATGCTCTCGACGGCCTGATCCAGCTCGCTTTTGAGAATCACGTCCTCTTCGACCAGTGCCACAATACGGTCAATTTCCTCGCGTTCATCCTGGCCCATCGCCAGCACCGGCAGCAGCACGGCCAGGGCGGTCAGCAGGGTCGTCATTCTCTGTCTCATTGTCTTCATCCTGTCCATGGGTTCCTTGCGGTGTTCACTCCTGATCGTAAAACAGCGGATAAGGGGCACGCCCGATGGTGCCGAGGCCCTTGAGCTGCAGCTCGATGAAAAAGGCGGTGCGCGTGTCCGACTCGCGGTCGTTGATCCACTCGCGTGCGGTCAGCCGCAGTGACCAGCAGCAGGTGTCATATTCCAGTCCACCGAGCAGCTCCAGCGCTTCATTGTCCTCGAACGAATAGGTCACGCGGCCGATGATGTTCAATCGCTCACCGAGCGGGTAGCGCAGGCGCAGGTCGGCCTGGTCAACCCGGTCGCGCCGCAGACGGTAGCCAAATGCCGCCTGGCGACGATCATCGCCGCGATAACTGAGACCGAAACGAGCCACTTCCGTTTCATCCGCATCATCGTCCCACTGCAGACCGGCACTGACCGCCAGCGCCCGCGCCGGTCGCCAGGTCAGCTCGGCGACCACCGACGAGCGCGAACGCTCCTCGACCGGCCGTCCCGGCAGCTGTACGCGCCGGTCGCCGAAGTGAACGATCTGACCGATGCTCGCATCGAGCAGGCTGCTGCCGTCACCGGCATCGAGCAGCCTCGAGGTCAACGCCAGGGTCAGCTGATTGGCATCGCCCTGCCGGTCGGGGCCGCTGAAACGATTGTAGTGGAACAGCTGGCTGAACCCGAAGGTCAGCTCGCGGGTATCGAAGTCGGGCAGATCCGCCTGGCTGCGAAACGGTACGTAAAGATAGTAGAAACGGGGTTCGAGCGTCTGGATCCTGCCGCCGGACAAGCGTCGCTCGAAAGTCAGCCCGGCATCCAGACTGGCGATCGGCAGGGTGCGCGAGAGACTGTCCTCCGTGTGGTCTTCCAGCGCATAGCCGGTCGCCCGCAGGCCCAGCCGCGGTCGCAGATACCACCCCGGGGCCACCAGATCGTAGTGCAGACGGGTCAGCAGGTCGACGCGACCGCCGGTCACACCCTGGCTGCGATCGAAATACACTGCTTCACCATCCAGCGCCAGCGACCATCCATGGCCCAGCGGGCGATTGACCGCCAGCTGCACGCGCGGCACCCGCCGGTAAGGTTCGCGCTCCGGGCGTACGTTCTCGTCGAGCACCTGAAACGTATCGGCTGACAGGGACAGGAGCCAGCTGGTCCCATTGCCGGTCAGGCTGGCCGAGGAGCGCAGAAACTGCGTTGCCGAAGCGTTCAGGTCACCGCCCAGGTCGATGAAATAGTTGTCATCGCTGGCACGCCTGAAATTGATGGCCGCCTGCCAGTCCGTCCACGGACGGGCGCCGTAGGCCAGTTCGGCAAAATAGCGATCGCGGTCGGCGCGCTGATCGTCGGGCAGCCACTCGATATCGACCTGACCTGACCGGCCTGTCTGCCCCCCAGGAACCGGTACTGAACACCAAGCTGGACGCCGCGCTTCTCGATCCAGCGCGGGGTCAGGGTGGCGTCTTGTTCGGGCGCGATATTCCAGTACCACGGCACCTGAATGTCGATGCCGTCGTCCGTGGAGTAGCCGAAGCCGGGGTACAGAAAGCCGGTCTTGCGCCGGTCATCGAGCGGAAAGCTCAGCCAAGGGGAATACAGCAGCGGTATGCCCTTGAAGCTCAGGCGCGCATTGCGCGCGGTGCCCACCCCGCTGTCCAGGTCCAGATCGACGCGCGAAGCCTTGAGCTGCCAGTCGCGCTGCTGCGGAGGACAGGTCGTGAAGTCGAACTGCTCCAGGCGGGCCCGGTCCGGGCCGAGCCACTCGGCCTGGGCAGCCGAACCGGTTGCCGTCGTGCCCGAAATCGCATAGTCGACGTCCAGAAACCAGGCCAGGCGCTCGCGCGTCTGGTACCAGGCTTCGGCGGCGTCGAGCTGCAGGCGGGCGTCATTGAACCGGAGCCGGCCGGGAATGTCGACCCGCCCGCTGGCCCGGTCGTAGGCAATTTCATCGGTCTCGAGCTGCTGGCTGCCCTGCACGACGCGCACGTTGTCGAGAAAGCGAATGGGCTGGCCCTGGACCGCTTCGTAGCGGGCTGCACGAATATTGATCGCACCGGGCTGGCCCGAGGCCGTCGGCGGCGGAATGCGCAAGGGGGCCGGCGGCGGGCACGACAGTGCCCCGGCGGTATCACCCTGCGGCGGAGCGGTCGCCGACAGCGCCGCGGCCGACATCGTCAGGGCAAGCAGGCGAAACGGAAACAAGCGCGGACTCAACGACAGTGACAGCCGGTTAAATTGGCACAATCGCGGCATTTGTTCAATGGTCTGGAGCGAGAAAGGCTGCGCGGACTGCCGAATCGGAACGCTCGAGCGCGTTGACGCGGTCGCGGAAACAGTCAACATCGCCGTTGCACTCGGCCAGCAAACCCGCAAAAGCCGCCACGCCGGATTCGTAGGTGGCCACCAGCGACAGGTGCGCGTTGTTGAGTGGTTGCTCCAGCCAGCCGTTCAGGCGGCTGCTGTCGTGCTGATCGGCCAGCTGCCGCAGCTGCGCCCGGAGCCGCCCGAAAATCCGCTCGCGCGCCGTTTCGAGCTGCGTCTCATCGACCGGCTCGGCGTAGGCCCGGGCCAGCGCTTCGCGGGCCATCAGCAGCTGATCGGTCAGCGCCCGGTCAACGATGCGCCGACGCTGCCACCGCGCCAGGGCGGCCGCATCGCCGCGCAGCTCAAGCCAGCGCCGCACGCCCTCACGGCCGACAAAGGTCGCAAACGCTTCGTTGAAAGCGGTTTCACCGGGCAGATAAAGGGCTTCATGCGCCAGCTCGTGGAAGACCAGTTCAGCCAGCTGCTCGTCTTCAAGTCCCAGCATGCTGTCGAGCACAGGATCGTCGAACCAGCCCAGCGTGGAATAGGCCACGGCCGGAAAAACGGCGACGTCCAGCCCTTCCTCGCGCAGTCGCAACGCGTGGCGGCTCGCCGCATCGCGTCGGAAGTAACCGCGATAGGCCAGACAGCCGACCAGCGGGTAGCACCAGGTCTTCGG
This sequence comes from Pseudomonadota bacterium, assembly GCA_013285445.1. Classification (NCBI taxonomy): domain Bacteria; kingdom Pseudomonadati; phylum Pseudomonadota; species Pseudomonadota bacterium. Next base: position 3,147,056 of record CP053448.1, read on the forward strand.
CTCGACGGAATAGCGCGGCGTCGCGACCACATTCCACACCGGCGCCGAACGCCCGAGATCGGCGTAATGCCGGTAACTGCCACTGTCGGGCAGACCCAGCTTGCGGGAGGCGAAGTCCCGGATCGCCAGGACCCGCTCCAGACGCTGCCGCAGTCTGTCCGGGGTCGCCGGATCGGCGATCAGATCTGCGATATCCTCACGCTTGGCCAGCACTTCGAGCTGGCCCCGGGCAGCCTGGCCGTACCAGGCTACGGTGGCGCAGCCGGCCAGCCCCGCCATCACATACACAAGGAACACGGTCTTGAGCGACGACTGGTATCTGGACGAGACGTTCTGGCGCAATTTCGGTTCGCTGATGTTCAACGACGCTACCTTCGCCCGCGGCGAAGCAGAAGTCCAGCAACTCCTCGAACTCGTCGGCGGCGAGCCCGAAACAGTTCTCGACCTGGGCTGCGGGCCGGGCCGGCATGCCCTGCCCCTGGCCGACGCCGGGCTGTCCGTAACCGCTGTCGACAGCAGCCCCTGGCTGCTGCAACAGCTTGCGGCGCGGCGCGGCGCGCGTTCGATCGAGATCACCGAGGGCGATATGCGTCAATTCCGGCGTCAGCACGCCTTCGATCTGGTCGTCGTCTTGTGGACGAGCTTCGGCTATTTCGAAAACGAGGCCGATCACCGGCGCGTCCTCGACAACATCCACGCGAGCCTGCGACCCGGCGGACGCCTGGTGCTCGACCTGGTCGGCCTGGAGTACTTATGCCGCAACCTGCAGCCGGTGCATCTGACCGAGTACGACGACGGCCGGGTCCTGGTCGAACGACCTGTGCTGATCGACGACCTGACCCGAGTCGAGAACGAATGGCTGCTGATCGACCAGGGCCACGCGCATCGGGCAACCTTTTCCCACCGCGTCTGGTCGGCCGGCGAGCTCCGTGCCCTGCTCACCGCCGCCGGATTCGAGGACATCCGGGTTCACGGCAGCTACGCCGGCGACGATTATGACCTCGACGCCGAGCGCCAGATCGCGATGGCCCGCTGTGGCGATTACTGACCCACCAGCACGCCGGCCCAGGCGGCATTGAGCAGAGAAACAAGTGTCCCGCCCAGCACGGCCTTGAGACCGAGCCGGGCCAGGTCGGGCCGGCGCGACGGAGAAATACCGCCAATGCCGCCGATCTGTATGGCGATCGAGGCGAAGTTGGCGAAACCACACAGCGCATAGGTCGAGATCAGCACCGCGCGCTCGGACAGCTCGGCCTGCATCTCGGTCAGCGCCACGTAGGCAACAAACTCGTTGGCCACGATTTTTTGCCCGATCAGGCCGCCGACGGCAACCGCCTCGTCCAGCGGCGCACCCGCTAGAACCGCCAGCGGCGCACAGACCCAGCCCAGCAACAGCGCCAGATCAATCGGCTGTCCGGCCAGGGTTTCCAGGCCGGTGACCTGACCCAGCCAGCCCAGCGGGCCGTTGATCAGTGCGATCAGCGCCAGGAAGGCAAGCAACATGGCACCCACGTTGAGCGCCAGCTTCAGACCCTCGCCAGCACCACCGGCGGCCGCCTCGATCAGATTGGTGTGCGGCCGATCGATCGCCGTGCGCACCGTGCCGGCGGTTTCCGACTGCTGTGTTTCAGGCAGGAGCAGCTTGGCCACGACCAGTGCAGCCGGCGCGGCCATGATGGAGGCCGAGATCAGATGCTTGGCGAAAAAGGCCTGCTGGACCGGATCGGAGCCGCCGAGCAGCATCACGTAAGCCGCCAACACGCCGCCGGCGATGGTCGACATGCCGCCAGTCATCAGGGCGAACAGTTCCGATCGGGTCATCCCGGCGATGAACGGACGCACGACCAGCGGCGCTTCGGTCTGTCCGACAAACACGTTGGCCGCCGTGGCCAGGGACTCGCTGCCCGAGACCTTCATGAAACGCGTCATCACCCAGGCCATCACCTCAACCAGCCGCTGCATGATGCCGACGTGATAGAGACAGGCCATCAGCGAGGCGAAGAAGATGATAGTCGGCAGCACCTGGAAAGCAAAGACAAACCCGAATGCATCGCTGTCGGCAAGCGGGCCAAACAGAAAGGTCGAGCCGGCACGGGTATAGCCAATCAGGGTGACGAACAGCTCACCAAGCCGGTCGAACAGCAGCTTGCCAAAAGGCACCCACAGCACCAGGATGGCCAGGGCGAGCTGCAGGCCGATGCCAACGATCACGGTCTGCCAGGCAATCTGCCGTCGCGCCTGCGACAGGCTCCAGGCCAGCGAGAGCAGGACGAAGATTCCGGCCAGTCCGAGCAAGCTTTGCATGGTCAATCCGGGTCCAGCGGGCGGTTCAGTACTTGTAGCACCAACGAGGATGTACTGCCAGTGGAAAAAACGGACACGACCGGCCTACAATGCCGGTCGTGACGGATGATTGCATTGACCGACTTTGACGCGGCAATACGTTTAAGGAACAAGACGGTCGTCCGGCGCTGGCCGCAGGACATGCAGACCATCGACTCATCGGAGACACTCAGGAGGAATACCATGTTTTGGAGACTGATCGCAGGGATTGGACTGCTCGGGCTGGTCACGGGCTGCCCGACAGCAGGCACGACGACCCAGGTCCGCGACAGCGGTAACGCACCGAGCATGAGCGAAGCGCGGGAGGCGCCCTACGACGGGCCGCAGGCGCGCATCGCGGTGTCACGCTTCGAGAACAAGGCCGGCAACATGGGCAGCTGGTGGAACCCGGCCATCGGAGACGGCATGGCCGATATGCTGACCACGGCGCTGTTCAACTCGGGCCGCTTCATCGTGCTCGAACGCCAGGCCATCGACGATGTGCTGTCCGAACAGGATCTCGGCGCCAGCGGCCGGGTACGCGGCGATACGGCAGCCGCCATCGGCGAGATCGAAGGCGCCGAGCTGCTGGTGGTCGCAGCCGTCACTGAGTTCTCCGACAACTCCGGCGGCACCTCCGGGTCGATCGGCGGCGGGAAGATCGGCCGGGTACTCGGCGGCATCGCCGGAGGATCACGCAGCGCCCACATGGCCATTGACCTGCGCCTGATTGACACCAACACCAGCCGGGTGCTGGCAGCGACCAGCGTCGAAGGCGAGGCCCGCGACTTCAACCTCGGTGGCGCACTGGCCGGCTATACCGGCAGCTACGCCCTCGGCGGCTCCCTGTCGAGCTGGAAGAACACGCCGCGCGAGAAGGCGCTGCGCCAGGTCATCGGCAAGGCGGTCGAGGAAGTCGTGCGGCGCACACCGCAGACCTACTACCGCCACGGCACAAGCGCTTCGTCGTCATCGGCCAGCAGCTACCAGGCGACCGGCAGCTCCGGGGGTTCCGGCACCGGCGAGCGCGTGGTCATCACGGCCAACTCGCTCAACGTGCGCAGCGGCCCGGGCAGCAGCAACCCGGTCCAGTTCAGCCTGTCCTCGGGCACGATTGTCGATGTGCTCGCGCGAACCGGGGAATGGATTCAGATTCGCGACGACCAGGGCCGCGATGGCTGGGTCGCGGCTGACTACACCCTGGCGGTACAGTAACCGGGCTCTGAGTCCCACCACGACCCCGCCGGTGCCGGCGGGGTCTCGCTTGCCGTCGCCGCCCCTTATTGCAGCTGTTCGCGCAGCCCGACCAGCCAGGGCTGCACGGCTTCGCGCGCCTTGTCGGTGGCATTGAGCGAGGTGAATTCCACCTCCTCGATCGGCGAGCTGCCGATCTGCTCACGCCGATGCAGGTCGTAGGTGACCGCCTCGAGCTGGGCGATATAGGCGGTATCCACCCGATTGTAGTAGTACAGTTCACGCTCGCCGGCCGGCAGGGCACGTACCACCACCGCGTAGCGCGCGCCGGCGCCCATCGCGGCCTCGGCCAGCCCGCCGAGATCGATGTCGTTGCCGCTGGCGTACTGATCCAGTCCGCGGACAAAGCGACGATCGATCAGTGGCCGACCCGTTCCGCCCAGCGCAGCCTCGATCTCCCGCACCATCGGATCGGCCAGCACCGGATCACCAACCGCAACCACGACGACGCCACGCGGCGGCGGCACTGCTTCAGTGACGGGCCGGACGGGCGTTTCAGGCACTTCGGCAAGCGCCAGGCCGCGCTGTGAATCAAACTGCGGCGATGTGGCAGAGGCATCATCGGTGACGGCCTGTTCCTGAGCGTCATCGGCGTATGCCGAAACAGGTCCAAGCTCGGCGGTCCGGGCGGCAAACGACTCGGCGGGCACCTGGATGTCCGCGCCGCTTTGGACTGCGGCCCGGCCCGACTCGTCGGCTCCTTCCGGCTTATCGTCTGCCGATGCGTCCTGGGCCGGACCCGTTCCGGCGAGCAACCGAGCGTCAACTGAAGTCTGCTGGTCACCGGCCGGCTCCGGCCGGGCACGCGAGTGATCCGCCGGCGCATCGGCATCCCCGCTCGAAGCGGGCGCAGGGTCTCCACGATCGCCGTTGGCGCTGGCGTATTCGACCTGCTGAGGTTCAACGGCGCCCGGCGGCCCGGCACTGACCGCCAGGGCAGTGTCATTGGCATCGGCATCGGAAACGACTGTCTCTTCACCCCCGGGCCAGAAACTGCGCAGCTGTTGCCAATGGCCAGCGTCCATGCGCGCCACGCCCAGACCGGCCAGGGCCAGCGCCACCACCAGGCCGCCCGCCAGCGCAAGGCGCTTGCCGCGCCGCGGCGCTTGCGCGGTTGCCGGAACGGGCGCGCCTGCCTCACGCCCCGGCGACGACGCGCCCGCCGGCGTCGCTGCGCCGGTCGCGATCTCGGTGGGCGTATCGGCGGTCGCGCCGGTGGGCTGCGTTGCCAGCGTTGCGGCGATCGCCGTCTCGGCTGTGCTGGGGCCGGAATCCGGACGCTTTACCGGACCGGTTTCGCCGGTCTTCAGCGGCGCCATGGCCTCGAGAACCTGAGCCCAGCTGCCGAACCGATCGTCAGGTCGAATCGCCAGCAGGCGGCGCAGAATATCGATCACGCGCGGGTCAATCTTGCCCTCCAGCGACGACAGATCCGGAAAGCCGGGCTCGGCGAACTGCCTGAACATGTCCTTGAAATCGTGACTGACAATGAGCCGCTCCCCGGTCAGCATCTCGTAGTAGACCGCGCCAAGGGCAAACATGTCGGCTCGCGCATCAGGGGACGCACCGCCAAGCGCCTCTGGCGGAAGATATCCCGGCGTGCCCATGATGGACGATTCACGTCCCTCGCCGCCACCGGTCGCCACCCCGGCGATGCCGAAATCGGTCAGCACGGCCCGGCGGCGTCTGTCCAGCATGATATTGCCTGGCTTGACGTCACGGTGCACCAGGTTTTCCGCGGCCGCCGCAGCCAGCGCGTTGGCCGCCTGCTCGGTCACGCGGCGCGCCATTTCGGGCGAGCACTGGCCTTCGCGGTCGATGAAGTCGGCCAGCGACTCGCCGTCGACGTATTCCATGACGAAATACGGCTTGCCGTCATGCTCGTCGGCGACGAAAATCTGGGCGATATTGGGATGGTTGAGCGCTGCGACGTTGCGCGCTTCGCGCAGAAAGCGGGCAACAACGATCTCGTCTGCGCTCAGCTCTTCGCTGAGGCACTTGATCGCGATAAAGCGCTCCAGCTTGGGATCGAGCGCCTTGTAGACCACGCCCATGCCGCCCCGACCGAGCTCACTGATGATGTGGTAACGACCCAGTGTTTGTGCCATACCTTCGTTCTCCTGCCCGTTTCCCTCGGGGCCGCTGGCGACTGCTTGACTGGCAATATAGCAGAGCGTGGGCTAAGCCCGGGATGAACAGCGGCGTCACACCCGGGCGAGCGCCACTGCTCTCCCTTTCCGTCAATAACGAAAAACGTCGCGGCAATCCGCCAGCCCGGCTAGTGTACCCCCACGCTGGAATATGATAGGCGGTTCCGGGCGGCTCAGTCGGCGCCTACGAAATCCAATCAAGGGGCCGAATCACGGAGGAGCCACCTTGAAGAGAGTGTCCGTTTTCCTCGCCATGACGCTGATCCTCGCGACCCCGGCTGTCGCGCAGGCAGCCGCCTGGTACGTCGCGACCGACGGCAGCGACGCCGTTGGCGACGGTTCGCCCGGGAATCCATGGGCCACGATCACCCACGCCGTCGACAACGCCGGCAGCGGCGACCTGGTTCTGGTCGCACCCGGCACCTACAACGGCCGGCAGCGGCTGAGGCAGCAGTTCGATACGCCGGTGACCGTCCGCTCCAGCGTTCCCTACGCGGCCCGGCTGCGCAATGACGACGGCGCCGCCCTGATCAGCTTCTACGGGCGCAATATCGTCGTCGAGGGTTTCGACATCGCCCACGACCCCGCCAACACCACGCCGCTGGTCATCCAGGTCCAGGACCTGCTCGGCGACTTCAACGGATCGAACGGCGGCACCGACCCGGTGGTCTCGGGCCTCGTTTTCCGCAACAACATCATTCACTCCAGCACCAACAACGATCTCCTCAAGATCAACAACGGCGCCGAAAACGTCCTGATCGAAGGGAACCTGTTCTTCAACCAGTCGGGCTCGGACGAGCACATCGACATCAACAGCGTCGTCGGCGTGACCGTGCAGGACAACATCTTCCTCAACACCGACGCGCGCCCGGACACCAGCTCCTTCGTGGTGATCAAGGACTCCAACGGCAGCGACGACACCGTGCTGGGGACGCGCGATACCGTCGTGCGCCGCAACGTTTTTCTCAACTGGTACGGCAGCTCCGGCCAGAGCTTCCTGCGCCTGGGCGAAGACGGCACGACCAACTTCGAAACCGTCGACACGCTGATCGAGAACAACCTGATGATCGGCAACTCGGGCGACCTGATGCGCACACCGCTCACGGTCCAGGGCTCCGATGCGGTGACCTTCCGCAACAACACCCTCGTCGGCGATATGCCGTCGCGCAGCTTCGCCGGGCGTCTGATCGCTTCTCCCGACAATCCGCCCAACCGAGATCTCGTTTTCGTCAACAACGTCTATTCCGACCCGACCGGCAGCATGGGCAGCGAGGCCTACACCGGCGTGGACCTGTTCGACGCCCCGGCCGGCCAGACCGAATCGGCCCTGCTCGACAACAACGCCTACTTCAACGGGGACAACGCCATTCCGCAGGACGCCGGGCAGGCCGTGGTCTTCGGCGACGACGCCAGCCCCCTCGTCGCCGACCCGCTGCTGCCCGGCCAGGCCGGGCTCGTGCCGCCGGTGTGGAACGGAACGAGCTTCGCCGACGGCTCGAGCACCATCGGCGAGGCCTTCGAGAAGCTGGTTGACGATTACGGCACGCCGGCCGCGGGCAGCCCGATCATCGACCAGGCAGACCCGTCCAACGCGGCCTTGAAAGACATCCTCGGCCGGCCGAGAGGCGCATCGCCCGATCTGGGTGCGGTCGAGTGGCTCGACGAAAACGAGCGGATCTTCGCCGACGATTTCGAAGCCGACTGAGGCGGCTCAGTCGGCTTCGACGTAGACGCTGACCTCGCGCGTGGCCCGGAAGGTGATCTCGGGGTGGCGCTCCTCGGCGAGCTGCAGGTTGACGCGGGTCGGCGCCAGGTAGACCAGGCGACCGCCGCCGTCTTCGGCCAGATGACGCTCGTTCTTGTCGCGGAATTTCTCAAGCGCCTTCTCGTCGTCGCAGCTGACCCAGCGGCAGGTGGCAACGTTGACCGGTTCGAACACCGCCTCGACGTTGTACTCCGCTTTCAGACGATAGGCGACCACGTCGAACTGCAGCACGCCGACCGCACCCAGCACCAGGTCGTTGCCGAACAGCGGCTTGAAGAACTGGGTGGCGCCTTCCTCGGAAAGCTGGGTCAGGCCCTTGGCCAGCGCCTTGAGCTTGAGCGGATCCTTCAGCTGCACCCGGCGGAACAACTCCGGCGCAAAGCTGGGAATGCCGGCGAACTGCAGCTGCTCGCCCTCGGTGAAGGTGTCGCCGATACCGATCGTGCCGTGGTTGTGCAGGCCGACGATATCGCCGGGATAGGCGTACTCGGCCGCCGCGCGCTCGTCGGCCATGAAGGTCAGCGCGCCGTGGGTGCGCTGCTCCTTGCCGAGCCGGACGTGATGCAGCTTCATGCCTTTTTCGAACACGCCGGAACACACGCGCATGAAGGCCATGCGGTCGCGGTGGGCCGGGTCCATGTTGGCCTGCACCTTGAACACGAACCCGGTGCACTTGTCCTCGGCCGGCTCGACGGTCCGGCCCAGCGTGGCACGCGGCTGCGGTCGCGGCGCGTGTTCGGTGAACTCGTCGAGCAGCGGGATCACGCCGAAGTTGTTCAGCGCCGAGCCGAAGAACACGGGCGTTTGCTCGCCGGCCAGGTAGCGATCCAGTTCGAAGTCGTGGCTGGCGCCCTTGACCAGTTCGATCTCATCGCGGAGTTCGGCGGCCATGTCGCCCAGGGCTTCGTCGGCCTCGGGCGAACCCAGGCCAGCGATAATCTTCGGGTCCTGGCGCATGTAGTTCTTGCCCGACTCGTAGAGATGGATCTCGTCGCGGATCAGGTGGTAGATGCCCTTGAGGCGCCGACCCATGCCGATCGGCCAGGTCACCGGCGCACACTCGATCCCGAGCACGTCCTCGACCTCGTCGAGCAGCTCGATCGGCTCGCGGCCCTCGCGGTCGAGCTTGTTGATGAAGGTGAAAATCGGCGTGTCGCGCATCCGACACACCTCCATGAGCTTGATGGTGCGCTCCTCCACGCCCTTGGCGCAGTCGATGACCATCAGGGCCGAATCCACAGCGGTCAGCACGCGGTAGGTGTCCTCGGAAAAGTCGGCGTGGCCCGGCGTGTCGAGCAGGTTGACGATGCGTTCCTTGTAGGGAAACTGCATCACCGAGGAGGTGATCGAGATCCCGCGCTCCTTTTCCATGGCCATCCAGTCGGAAGTGGCGTGACGCGAGGCCTTGCGCGACTTGACCGAGCCGGCGAGCTGGATCGCGCCGCCAAAAAGCAGAAACTTCTCGGTCAGCGTGGTCTTGCCGGCATCCGGGTGCGAGACGATCGCAAAGGTGCGCCGGCGCGCGATTTCATCGGTCAGTCGGGACATGCTGCGACAGGGTTGGGAAAAGCGTGCTATTATACCGGCCGCACCGCCCCGGACGCACGGGGCCAGGCTCGGGAATTGCACGACTCCGAGCCTTTCCGTACCATCGGTGCAGGGGGACGACCTGGCCCTTGCAATAAAGGCAGAAACTTCATGCAGGCTTGCGCACGAATCCGGAACCGCCCCGCCCCGGCCCTGGCCGCGGTTGTACTTGCGCTCAGCGCCCCGCTGTCGGCGCTGTCGCCGGAACCGCCACAGCCCGACGATGAACTGCTGCCGCTGCTCTACGAAACCCTGGACGGCGAGAACTGGCGCCGCAACGACGGCTGGCTCGACCCGCAAGTCCACTGGTGTGACTGGTACGGGGTGGTCTGCGGCGAGCAGTTCTGGCCGGGACTTTTCGAGCTGGATGCCATTGAACTGCCGGGCAACGACCTGTCCGGCGAAATGACGGAGAGGCTGTCGGCGCTGCTGTTCAGATTGCTGCCCGCCGGGCGGCTGATCGACCTCAGCGACAACCGGATTTCCGGTCAGGTCGACCATTTCCCGCTGCGCACCCAACAGGTTGATCTGTCCGGCAATCGGTTCACCGGGCCCCTGCCGGGCTTTGAAGATGAGGTTCCACTGATCGAGGATCGACGCCTGCTGCTTGCCAGAAACGACTTCGAGGGGGCCGTACCCGACAGCTGGCAGCAGCTGGATCTGGGCGATCTCGACCTGGCCGACAACCGGCTCGATGCCGGCCACCTCAATGCCTTTGGCGCTGTCAGCAGCACCGAATGGTCCCGGCTCGACCTGGCCGGCAATCGGTTCTCGGGCAAGCTGAGCACCGACATTCTCTCCGCCAGGCTCTACACGCGCGACATCGGCAACATGGGCGGCGGACTCAACCTGTGCTTCAACGATTTCCTGATCGACAACCCTGAAGTCGCGCAATGGGTGGCCGACCGCCACGTCGGCGGCCCGGACTACGAACAGTGCCTGGCGCGCGAGCGCCAGCCCGTGGACGCGACCGTCAGCGGCAGCTGGTTCCATCCGGAGCGCGCCGGCGAGGGGGTTGCCCTGATGCTGCTCGAAAACGGCGCACCCCTGCTCTACCACTTCGGCTTCGATACCCAGGGCCGGCAGCAGTGGCTGTTCGAGGTCGGCCTGGCCGGCGAGCGATTTTTCGAGTGGGACTGGCTGCTCGAGACCCAGGGCAGCTTCAACGCCGGCCTGCGCTTCGACGGCGACCATCCGTTCGTCCGGGGCCTCGCCGGCTTCCGGATGGGCCGGGTCGCAGCCGACCGGCTTCACCTGCAGCGTCATTACCATGATCTGTCCGGCTGCGGACCCTGGGACGAAGCCGACCCCGATCAGCCGCCGCCCGAGCTGTGTGTGCCGCCGGTCATTGGCGACCGCATGGACTATCAGCGACTGACCGGGCTGGCCGGCGTGTCCTGCGACAGCCAATCGAGCGTTCAGCAATACTCCGGCGCCTGGTACAGCCCCGACCGGGTCGGCGAAGGGTTCCTCATCGAGGTGCTGCCCAACCGCCAGGCCCTCGTCTACTGGTTCACCTACAAGCCCGACGGCTCACGCGAGCAGACCTGGCTGGTCGGTCAGGGTGAAATAGAGAGTCACCTCATTCTGGCTGCCCCGGCGCCCGGCACGGTAGCGACGAGCCTCGTGGTCGACCCGGTGCTGCAGCCGACCGGCGGTCGCTATGGTCCGGAGTTCGATCCGGCCGAGATCAGGCTGATCGAGTGGGGCCGAATCGAGTTCGACCTCGAAATCGTGGACGCCGACCATCCGGTCTTTCGCTGGGACAGTGATATCGAGGGCTATGGCTCGGGCAGCTACGAGCTCGAACGCCTGGCCCGGCCGATGCTGGCCGACTGCGAGGACGGAGGCAGCCAGTGAGAGCGATCAGCCACTATCGCAGCGCCGTCCGCTCGGGCTTCCTCGTGGCGCTGTTGGCCGGGTTTCTGACATTCGCCGGGTCCACGAATGTGCACGCCCGGGTCTCGGCTGAAGAACGGCAGGCCCTGATTGACTTCTACCAGGCAACCGGGGGAGACGACTGGGACGACAACGCCGGGTGGCTGGCCGAAGCGGGTAGCGAATGCAACTGGTTCGGCGTGCAGTGCGCGGGACAGCAGTCGGGCACGCCGTTCATACTTCGATTGATGCTTCCGGGCAACAACCTGGTGGGCCGGCTTCCGGACTCCCTCGTCGGACTCAATCGCCTGATCAGTCTGGTGGTCAGCGACAATGAGCTCACGGGGTCGATTTCGCCCAATCTCTGGGGGCTGCCTTCGCTCGAGGGTCTCTTCCTGAGTCAGAACCAGTTTTCCGGCCCGGTTCCAGCAGCAATTCTCGCGATGGCAGAGGGCATGCCCCACACGCAGGTGGAGCTGTCCGGCAACATGCTCGACGGCTTCGATCCGGGTCCGCTTCCCGCAGGCCCACTGGGCAGGGAAATCGAACTCGCGCTCAATGGCAATCGGTTTGACGGTCTTCCACCGGCGTCCTGGCAAGCCACTGGCGTGATTCATTCTCTGGAAATGTCGAACAACCGCCTCGAAGGCGCACTGAACCTGTCCGAACCGTGGCCCGAGTTGAACCTGCTCGACCTGTCGGAAAACCGGATCACCGAGATCAATTCAACTGAAGGGGATCTGTTTCCGAATCTTTTCAGACTCGACATCGCCGACAACGACATCGCCGAATGGCCCGCGCTGCTTCCAGCCCTGGGGGCGTTGACCGAACTCGATCTGAGTGACAACTCGCTTTCGGGTGAATTGCCCGAATGGATCGACGAGCTGGACCTGGCCGAACTCGACCTGGACAACAATGACCTGGCCGGCCCGATCGCCGATGTATTCCAAGCGCTCGATCTGGACGACTTTCCGGTGCCCGGCCCGCACGGCGATCTCGGGCTTCGCCTGCACGTCGCCAACAACCGTTTCTCCGGCGCCCTGCCCGACATCGACTACACCGAGTTCAACACCCCCTTCCAGTGGCAATCGCCGGACTTCGGTCTCGACCTTTGTTTCAACGACATCGAGATGCCAGAGGCCGAGATGCTGGAAGCCATTGAACCGGTGCATCGCGGCCTGGCACTGCAGTCCTGCATCGGTCGTGAACAGGGCGGCCTGGATCCAACCATCAGCGGCTCCTGGTACCAGCCCGAACGCTCCGGCGAAGGCGTGACGCTGATGCTTCTGGACAATGGCCAGTTGCTCAACTACTGGTTCACCTACGCCCCGCAGGGGCAAGAAGAAGACCAGGCGCCTGAGCAGATGTGGCTGGTAGAAGTCACCGACCCGGCTGACACGTACGGCGAGTTCAGACCAATGTGGATCACCTCCGGCGGCCGGTTCAGCGAAGGGCTGGCCGACGGTTCGTCCCGACCCAGCCACACCTGGATACGCCAGAACCGGATCGACCAGGACACCCTGCACTTCTTCTATGACTACCGGGGTAATGGCTTCTGCATCACCGGCGCCTGCTTCTGGGATGTCTTCACGGGCCGCTTCGACCAGACGCGTCTGAGCCGGCTGGCCGGCACCACCTGCGACAACCGGAGTGACTTCCAGCAGTATTCGGGCGCCTGGTACAACCCGGAACGCTCAGGCGAAGGCTTCGTCGTCGAAGTGCTGCCGGACGATCGGGTGGTGATCTACTGGTTCACCCACGCCGCGGACGGTTCTGGCCAGCAGGCCTGGATGATCGGGCAGGGCGTGTTCGAGAACCTGGGGCTGACCATGGATCCACCGCCGGAATTTCCCTACCGGGCCGAAATCGAGATCTACCAGCCGCAGGGCACCGGCTTCGGTCAGGATTTCGACGCCGACGAAATCGAGATCGTCGACTGGGGCAGCCTGGAGCTGCGATTCCCGGAAGTCGGCGACGGGCGGATCATCTGGACCAGCGAGCTGGAGAGCTTTGGCAGCGGCGAATACCCCCTCCAGCGCCTCGCCCGACCCATGCTGGCCGAGTGCGAAACGGACGCCGATCAGAGCTGATACGGAATGAGTACTTCCGGGCGTCCGCCCGGTTGGAAGTCGTGCGCGTTGCGCGCCACCAGCGTCAAAACGTCGGCGACAGCCACGGCAGCCTGAATCGCATCCGGCAGCCTCTATCGCTCGCTTCGACGCATGGGTGCGGATCTGATATCAGGCTAGTGTACCTGGAGGAACATGCCCGGCTCCGGGGCAACTGGCTGGCCGTTCTCGTCCTCGAACTCGAACGGCACCGAGACCAGCTCCATGGCGCGATTGACCTGGACGACAAAATGCAGGTGCGGGCCGGTCGAATAACCGGTGTTGCCCGACAGGCCGATTTGCTGACCCCGCTCGATGCGGTCACCCGGCCTGACGGTCACCCCCTCGTAGCCAAGGTGGGCATAGACGGCCATCGAACCGTCTTCGTGCAGAATGCGCACGAAATTGGCGCGCGGGCCGTAGCGCCGGGGATCCTCGCCGGTACCGTGGAAATGACGGGCCATATCCATGACCAGGCCGGCACGTGCCGCATGCACCGGCGTTCCGGCAGGCATATCGATATCGACGGCGTGGTGGCTCGATGCCGTCGTGTGGCTGTACGGACCACCGAATGCCTGCCCGATCCGGAAGCGTCGGCCGGCCGGCACCGGGGCCCGGTAAGGCCGTTCGGGCCGATGCCTTGCATCCGGGTGACCTGGAATACTGGCCGTCTCGATGCGGTATTCCCAGGAACGCGTCCGGTCCAGCGGCCCGATGGTCACCAGCTCGCGCTCGACCCGCGCCTCGAGCACGAACAGAGCCGGCAGCGGCGGCTCGCTGACCACGTTGCGCGCCTCCGAAAAGCGGATGCTGAGCGCAACCGGGCCGTGAATGCGATTTCGGAACCACCACACCGGCGCGCTGTCCGGACCGCTGCGATGCATCTCGATGAGGTTCTTCGGTTCGGCCACCGCACGCTGGACCCTGACCTCGTGGTCGGTCACCGGCTTTCGGTCGGTGAAATGCGTGATGCCCTCGTCATCCTCAAAGATATAGATCGTCTGCCCCGCGACCACGACGGGTAACAGCCACAACGCCAGACTGGTCAAAGCACGCCCGATCACATCACCTCCAGGTGCGCACGGCTCAGGACCGGCCGCCGGCTGCCTGAAGAGCTGGGAGGCGGACCCACCCGGCCCGACTGCGCCGCGCGAAGCGCCATCCCCGAGCCTGCATCCTGATTCGTCAACATTCGATCACGTTCACCGCCAGCCCGCCGCGCGAGGTTTCCTTGTATTTGGTCTTCATGTCGCGCCCGGTATCGCGCATGGTCTTGATGACCTTGTCGAGCGAGACGCTGTGGGTGCCGTCACCGGCCAGCGCCATGCGCGCGGCGTTGACCGCCTTGACCGCGCCCATGGCGTTGCGCTCGATGCAGGGAATCTGCACCAGGCCACCGACCGGGTCGCAGGTCAGTCCCAGGTTGTGCTCCATGCCGATCTCGGCGGCATTCTCGACCTGCGCCATGCTGCCGCCACGCGCCGCGGCCAGTGCGCCGGCGGCCATTGAACAGGCCACGCCGACCTCTCCCTGGCAGCCAACCTCGGCGCCGGAGATCGATGCGTTTTCCTTGTAGAGCAGACCGATCGCGGCGGCGGTCAGCAGGAACTCGATCACACCCGCCTCACTGGCGCCGTCGACGAAACGCCGGTAGTAGTGCAAAACCGACGGTATGATCCCCGCAGCGCCGTTGGTCGGGGCCGTGACCACGCGGCCGCCGGCCGCATTTTCCTCGTTGACCGCCAGCGCGTACAGGTTGATCCAGTCCAGACTGTCGAGGTCATCCTGCCGGGCCTGCTCCTTCAGCCGCGCGAACAGCTCCGGCGCGCGCCGCGGCACTTTCAGCGGCCCGGGCAAATGACCGGGAGCGCCCAGACCGCGCTTCACGCAGTCCTGCATGGCCTGCCAGATCGTCATCAGGCCGTCGACGACCTCGTCCTGGCTGCGCCAGACACACTCGTTGGCCATCATGACCTCGGCGATCCGAAGATCGTGCTGCCTGCAGATCTGCAGCAGCGCCTCGGCTGTCGCGAACGGATAGGGCTGTGGCGTGTCGTCGGCCACGATACGGCTTTCGGCCGCATCATCCGGATCGAGCACGAAGCCGCCACCGATCGAGTAGTACTCGCCGCTGCGAACGACCTGGCCCTCGCGGTCCATTGCGGTAAACCGCATGCCATTGGGATGGTGCGGCAGCGTCTTGCGCTTGTGAAAGACCAGATCCCGACGCAGATCGAAGACGATTTCGCGAACGCCGGCCAGCCTCAGCGACCCGCTCCCGGCAATGGCCTGCATGCGCCGGGGAATGTGGTTGGGATCGATCCGGTCGGGCTGCTCACCCTCCAGCCCCATGACAACAGCGCGGTCGGTGCCGTGACCGCGACCGGTATGACCCAGCGATCCGAACAGCTCGACGGTCACGCGGGCAACGGCCTCCCGCCGCCCCTGTTCGGCAAGCCGTTCAGCAAACATCGCGGCAGCCCGCATCGGCCCGACAGTATGCGAGCTCGACGGTCCGATGCCGATCTTGAACAGGTCGAATACACTGACAGCCATGGGCGCCAAGTTTACCGCGTGTAAGCCGCTGGACCAATGAACGCGCGCCGCCGTCAGCAGCTACAATGGTGAATTCGACCAAGGCGATACGACAAGGAGTTCGGGAGCCATGTCTTTGAAGCTCTACACCCGGCCGGACTGCAGCCTGTGCACCAAGGCCGAGGCGTTGCTGGCCGAAGGTGGCCTGGGCAACCGTTACGAAAAGGTCAATATCGACAGCGACGCCGAACTCAGCGAGCGCTATGGCGACCAGATCCCGGTGCTTTTCAATCCGCAAACCGGCGAAAAACTGGCCTGGCCATTCACCGCTTCCCAGGTTCGCGATCTGCTCGAAGACTGACGTGTCGAGCGCCATTTCGCATGTCGATGCGTCGCGTTTCGGTGAAGCGCTACTGGCCGGCATTGCCAACGTGTTCCGGCACCGGGAGGCCATCAACCGGATCAACGTGTTTCCGGTGGCCGACAGCGATACCGGGACCAACCTGGTCTTTACCCTGGCCAGCGTACGCCGCGTCATCGAGCAGCAACCGGGCAACAGCCTGCCCGATTTGCTGGGCCGCATTGCCGACGCAGCCCTCGACGGGGCACGCGGCAACTCCGGGGCCATTCTCGCGCAGTACTTCCAGGGTCTCAGCGAAAGCAGCCGGGGATACCAGGTGTTCGACGGCGCCCGTCTGGCCAGCGCAGCGGCTGCCGGGGCGCAGTCGGCCTGGCAGGCGATGTCCGAGCCGGTGCCCGGCACCCTGCCGACCGTGCTCGAGGACTTCGCCGATGAGTTGACGCGCCGGGTCCGCGACGGCGTGGACGATATTCGTGCCCTGCTGCGCTACGGTCTGCGGCGCGCGCGGCAGTCGCTGGCCGGCACGCCCGACCTGCTGCCGGTTCTGCGCGACGCCGGCGTGGTCGATGCCGGTGCCCAGGGCTTCGTCGACCTGCTCGAAGGCGTTTGGCGCTATACCCGCAGCGGGCGCGTCCCGGCCAGCACCGAAGCCGTGGCGAGCACAGTGCCGGAACTGCCGGCCGAAAAAATGCCGGCTCCGGACGGCCACCGTTACTGCACCGAGTGCCTGGTCGATGGTGAGCAGATGCCCGTTGGCCAGCTCCGGCGTGAGCTCGAATCGCTGTCAGCCGACTCGCTCGTGGTTGCCGGCAGCGACCGGCGCGTGCGCGTGCACATCCACACCAATACGCCCGGAGAGGTGTTCCGCATCTGCGCGCGCTTTGGCGAGATCCGGCAACAGAAGGCCGACGACATGCGCCGCCAGCACCGGCTGATGAGCCAGCGCGGCCGCGTAGCGATCGTCACTGATTCAGCCGCCGATCTGCCCCCCGAGGAAGCGGAGCGACTGGGCATCCACATCATTCCCATCCGCCTCAACTTCGGCCAGGACGAGTTTCTCGACAAGCTCACGATGACCCCGGCCGCCTTCTACCGTCGGCTGGGCCAGCCCGGCCGGCATCCGCAAACCTCACAGCCGCCACCGGCCGACTTTCGCCGGCAGTTCGAGCTCCTCGTCTCCCACCAGCTCGAGGTCATTGGCCTGCACATCTCGGGCCGGCTCAGCGGTACCCTGCAGGCAGCACGCCAGGCGGCTGAACGGGTTGATGCCGGGCGCATCGCCGTGTTCGATACACGCAACGCCGCCTGCGGACAGGGCCTGATGGTGCTGTGGGCCGCCGAAGCGGCCGCGCGCGGCTGGGAACGGATTGCCATTGCCGCCTGGCTGACCGAGCATCGACACGAATTCCGCACCTTTGCGCTGGCGCGCGATCTGTCCTGGGGGGTGCGCGGCGGCCGCGTGCGGCCCTGGATGGAGACAATTGCCCGCCGGCTTCGCCTCAATCCTATTCTGACCGCATCGAAAGAGGGGGATCTGACCGCACGTGCAGTCATACCCGGGCGCACAAAGGCGCTCGAGCGATTCTGTCGCTACGTGCTGCGCCGCATGAATTCCGGCACGGTCTACCGCGTTGTCATCAGCCACACCGATGCCGCCCGTGACGCGCGTCAGCTGCGCGACCGACTGCTTGCGGCCCACACCGAAATCGATGCGTGCTGGATTGTCGAGGCCAGCCCGGCCGTCGGCGCCCATGCCGGGCCGGGCACACTGATTGTCGGCCTGCACCCTTGGCAGCCGCCGGAGGCACACGATGATTGAGCTGCTGCTGGCCATGATCGGCGGCTACCTGCTCGGTTCGATCTCCGGCGCGCTGGTGCTCGGTCGTCTGCGCAACATCGACATTCGACAGCTCGGATCGGGCAATGCCGGCGGCACCAATGCACTGCGCACAGTCGGCTGGCAGTTCGCCCTCGGCGTGGTGATCATCGACATCGGCAAGGGGGCGCTGGCGGCCGCTGCACTGCCGCTGCTCGGGCCACTGGTCAGCAATCAGCCAATGCCGGCGGTCAGCCTGGCGGCGGCCGCCGGCTTCTGCGCCGTGCTCGGACACATCTGGCCGCTGTATTTCCGATTCCGCGGCGGCAAGGGGGCCGGCACCGCAGTCGGGGCGCTGGCGATCGTCGCGCCCTGGTGTCTGCCAGCGCTGGTGCTGGTATGGCTGGTCACGCTCATCGGCACCGGCTATGTTGGCCTGTCGACCATTCTGGCCGGCTTGAGCCTGGTGCCGTCCATGTGGCTGCTGGGCCCCGATCCGCTGCCGCCGGCCCTGGGCGCCCTGGCCATTGCGCTGGCGCTGCTGTTGGTGCTGACCCACCGCGGCAATCTGGCGCGCATGCGTGCCGGCCGCGAAAACCGCTTCGACAAGGCGCGACTGATCCGACGCAGGTAGGCCCGGCCGATGAGCCCCGAACTCATGCACATCTACCAGCACCTGGCCAACGGTGAATGTCTCAACGGCGCCGCGCTGGCCGAAGAACTGGGCATCACCCGGGCGGCCATCTGGAAACGCATCCGGGCGTTGCGCCAGCTGGGCCTGGCGATCGGCGGTTCGGCCGGAGAAGGCTACCGCCTGGCACAGCCCATCGAACCCCTGAACGCAAGCCTCATCGCCGCCGAAACCACGTATGCCGGCGTCGATCTGCAGGTTGCCGGTGCCGTCGCATCGACCAACCGGCAGCTGATCGGGCAAGGCACGCCGCACGCCACCGCACTGGTTGCCGAAGCACAGACGGCAGGCCGTGGTCGGCGCGGCCGTGGCTGGTCCTCGCCGCTGGGCGGCGGTGTCTACCTCTCGCTGGGCTGGCGGTTTGAGAGCGGACTCGCCGGACTGGCGCCCCTGAGCCTGGTGGTGGGGGTGACCGCCGCAGGCCTGCTGCGCGGCCTGGGCCCGGCTGCCGTTCAGGTCAAGTGGCCCAATGACCTGGTCATCGGTAACGCGAAACTGGGGGGCTGCCTGGTCGAGGTCAGCGGCGCAGCTGAAGGACCCTGCCGCGCCGTGGTCGGCTGCGGTATCAACCTGATTGCGCCTGACCCTGCGACGATCGACCAGCCCTGCACGGGGCTGATGGTCCACGGCTGCCCGATCGGGCGCAATGTCCTGGCAGGCCGGCTGATCGACGCCCTGGCCCGGGCGCTGGCGACCTTCGACCGGACCGGCTTCGCGCCGTTTCATGGTCAGTGGAATCGCCTCGACGCGCTAAGGGATCGCCGGGTCCGGGTCGAGCGTGCCCAGGATGAAACCATAGACGGTGTGGCCGCCGGAGTTGATTCCAGCGGGCGGCTTCTGATCCGGTCTTCGGCCGGCACCCTGCCAATCGCCGGTGGTGAGGTCAGCGTTCGTGCCGACTGATCTGCTCATTGACATCGGGCACTCGCGCATCAAGTGGGCCTGCGCTGTCGACGGCCGCCTGGTCATCGAAACGGCCGGACAGGCCGGTGTGGGCCTCTTCGAGCAACTCGAGCAGATCGTTCGGCGGCACGCGCCGGTCCGGCGCGCCGTGCTGTGCGCACAGTCCCGGCGAGCCACAGTCGAAGCGATCACTGCCCGCCTGGCCCAATGCCAGGTGGATATCGATATCATTGCAAGCGGCGACCGGCTTCTGCCGGTGACCCCGGCTTACCCCGGTCTGGGTTGTGATCGCTGGCTGGCGCTGCAGTGGCCCTGGCAGCAAAGCCGTGGCGCGCTGCTGGTGGCCGACTGCGGCAGCGCACTGACCATCGATCTGGTCGACACCTCCGGCCGGCATCTTGGAGGCTGGATCATGGCCGGTCTGCATGCCGCACGCGACGGACTGCTCGCGCGTGCGCCGGGCCTGGCCGGCGAGCCCTGTGGTGAGTTTATGGCTGGACGGCCGGCACGGACCACCGCTGCAGCGGTGGCCGCCGGTGGCTGGCTGCAGCTTGCCGGGGCGATTGAGTTCGCCTGCGATCGCGCCGGCGGGTTGCTGGACGACCACATCGACGTGTGGATCACCGGCGGCGACGCGCCAGGGCTGGCCGGCGTATTGCGGCAGCCGGCGCATCATGATCCATATCTGGTACTGCGAGGACTGGCAATGGCGGCAAAAACGACATGAATCCATCGCGCTGGCGCTGGCCCGCAATCGCCTTGCTGGCGGTCAACCTGGTGCTGCTGGTGAGCTGGCTGTTTTCCAGCCCGCCCGAACCGATACACCAGGATATTCGGCCGCTGGATCCGGCACTGCCGCGCGCCGAACTGGTCACGCAGGTCAGGTCGAACGAACAGCGCCCGGCTGGCTGCTACACCATCGGCCCGCTGGCCACGCTGCTGGCCCAGCAGCGGGCTGTTGATCGGCTGCGCCCGTTCACGAACCGACTGCGCACCCGCCAGACCGAGGCCGACCGCGACCGCGGCTGGTGGGTCTACCTGCCAGCCAGCTCGCGTAACGAGGCCATGACGCTGACGCGTCGACTGGCGGAGCGCGGCGTGGAGGACTACTATGTGGTGGCCGGCGGCGCGCTGGAAAACGCGGTCTCGGTCGGACTCTATGAACAGATCGAAAATGCGCGCCAGCGCCAGAGACAGATTCGTGAACTGGGCTTCAACGCCCAGCTCGAGGTCAGGCGAGAAACCGTCCCGCAGTTCTGGGTTGACTATCAGGTCAGTAACGACGGTGAGCCACCCTGGCGCTTTATCATGCGCGCCTCCCCCGGGGCGCAGCGCCTCGAGATCCCGTGCTTCGAGCCTGATCCGACGGCACCCGACGAACCCGCATGATCGAGTTCAGGCTGCGCGCACGACTGTTTGCCGGCTCAGCCGGCCCCTGGCTGCGCCTGATGCGCTTCGACCGGCCGATTGGCTTCGCGCTGCTGCTGTGGCCGACCTGGCTGGGCCTGTGGTTTGCCGCCGGCGGTCTGCCTTCGCCCGGCAACCTGACCATCTTCACGCTCGGCGTAATCGTGATGCGCTCGGCCGGCTGTGTCATCAACGATTTCGCCGACCGGCACCTCGACCCCAAAGTCGAGCGCACCCGGTCCCGGCCAATTGCCGCCGGAGAGATCACGCCGCGCCAGGCACTCGGGCTTTTTTTCGTTCTGCTGGCCGTTGCGCTGGTGCTGGTCAGCCTGACCAACCGCCTGACCATTCTGCTGGCCTTCGGCGGTGCGGCACTCACGGCCACCTATCCGTTCTTCAAGCGCTTCACCCATTTTCCCCAGCTGGTGCTGGCTGCCGCGTTCAGCTGGGCCATACCCATGGCGTTTGCTGCCGAAGCCGGCAGCCTGCCCGCGCTAGCCTGGTGGTTGTTTGCCGCCAATTTTGTCTGGACGGTGATTTACGACACCGAATACGCGATGGCCGACCGCCGCGATGACCTTATCGCCGGAGTGAAATCCGCAGCCATCGCATTCGGGCAGGCCGACGTGATGGTCATCGCTGCCCTGATGGGCTTGTTCACGGCGCTGCTGCTGCTCATCGGCAGTCAGTATCTGCCCCAACCGGCCTGGTGGACTGCGGTGGCCCTGGTCTTTGCGCATTTCCAGGTGCAGCTGTGGCGCATTCGGGAGCGCAAACCGGACGCCTGCTTCAAGGCGTTCCTGAGCAACCACTGGGTCGGTCTGATCCTGTTCTGCGGCGCCGCACTGTCGCTTCTTTAGAGGGCCGGCGGGTCTCAGGCGCGGGCAATCACCCAGACCTCGACGTAGTCGACGCCGGCCTGCTTGAGCGCCCGGGCGCAGGCGTTCAGCGTCGAACCGGTGGTCATGACGTCGTCGATCAGGGCCACGCTGCGGGCCTGCAATGCGCCGGGCAGCGCACGGAAAGCGCGCTGGACGTTGCTCCGGCGCCGGGCTGCCGCCAGCGTCGACTGAGCCGGCGTGGCGCGAATCCGACTGAGCATTCGCTCGACCGGAATGCCGCCCAGTGCCCGGCCCAGGTCTGCAGCCAGCAGCTCGGACTGGTTGAAACCGCGCCACAACAGCCGACGCCAGTGCAGCGGCACCGGCACCAGCGCGTCAGGACGCTGCACACCGACGGCCAGCAGGCGGCGCGCGGTCAGCTCAGCCAACAGGCGACCGGCAGCCAGGTCACGACGAAACTTGAAACGCTGCACCAGTGACTCGATCTCGTCACGATAGGCAAAGCCTGCCCGGCAGCGGTCAAAGGCCGGCGGCCGTCGCTGGCAGTGACCGCAGCGGGCAACGGTATCGGCAAGCTCCAGCCCGCAGCGCCGACAGCCCGGCATAGCAGCCGGAAGTCCGGCTTCACAGCCGGCGCAACAATCCAGGCGACCGCGCCCGCTGCCGCCGCAGATCAGGCATACTGGCGGCAGAAGCAAGCGCCGCAGTGCAGTCAGCCCCTGACGGGCATCGGCCAGTGTCAGCATCGACCCGAAACCACCTGTCTACCTGACCCTCATGGTACCCAAATCACACAGCCGCACCGCCGCGCCCGAACACCGGCGGCGTCATCCGGGTCAGGCGGGAGCGGATTTTGATCGCCGCGCTGTCGTCTGCCAGACGGTCGGTGAACGGCTGCTGGAGCGACTGGACGGCCTGCGCTTCCAGCCACGACGCATTGTCGAGATTGGTTGCGCCACGGGCCGCCAGACGCTGGCGCTGCGGGAGCGCTACCCGGATGCCGACCTGATCGCCCTGGAGGCGCAGCCGGACTGGCTGACCGCGGCCCGGCGCCGCCGCGGTCGATGGCGACGGCGGTTTTTGCTGGTCAAGGCCAGCGGCGCGGGCGCTGCCGCTGGCCGAGCACAGTGTCGACCTGGCCTTCGCCAACTTCTGGCTGCACCGCTCAAGCGACCTTGGCGAGTCGCTGGATGGCCTGCGGCGCATCGTTCGACCTGGCGGACTGATTCTGCTGACGCTGCCCGGACTCGACCTGTTTCGCGAACTGATCGAGCGCGGTGCGCAGATCGAACCCGATCATCGCGTCGAGGCACAGCGCCTCGGCGATGCGCTGATCCGGGCGGGTTTCCAGGAACCGGTACTCGATACCGACTGGCTCACCGTTCGCCACAACAGCGTTGCGGAACTGGTGGCCGACCTGGAGGCATCCGGCTTTCGGTGCCGGCTGCCGGATGCCCTGGAGCGAGCGCCTGGTCGCGACGGCCGGCCCGGAGACGATCTGGCAATCACCTGGGAAATCGTCTACGCCTCGGCCTGGGCGCCCGAGGAGGGTCAACCGATTCGCAGTGCCGAAGGCGAAACGGCGAGCATTTCGCTGGCCAATCTGACCATCCGTCGCCGTTGAAGGCACATGCCGGTCGCCCTCGGCCAAACGAAAAAAACCGGCACCCGCCTGAGCAAGCGCCGGTCTTCCCCTTCCCTGACGTGGTGCGTCCCGTTGCTGGTCACCGGGCAGGCTGCCACACCCCGACCGGCGTTTTTCTTTGCCACGGTCACACCCGGTGACCATCGCAATATCAACACTTGGTTTCAACTACGAAGTGCAACGGTTAACTTCTCTCGCTTATTGTAAGCAACTTCGTTTGGCGTCAGGTACCCATTGCACTTCCTTGGTCGGTTGTTGATGCGATGCTCGATCATTCGAATCTCGCCGCCGGTCAGTGTCTCCAGATTGCGGCTCTTGGGGAGATACTGCCGGATCAGTCCGTTGGTGTTCTCGTTGGTGCCGCGCTGCCACGAAGCATACGGGTCGGCAAAATACGTCAAACTGTTCAAGTCTTCCCCGATCAGGCGATGTTGTGAGAACTCCTTGCCGTTGTCGAATGTAATCGATCGAACAGCCTCGGCCATGGGTCCGAGACGACGCCGAAACACCTGGCGCATCGCATTGGCCGACTTGCTCGGCAGCTTGCCGATACGAAGCAATCGCGACTTGCGCTCGACCGCGGTCATGGCGGCGCCGCGATGACCTTTGCCGATGATCGTGTCGCCTTCCCAGTGGCCCATGGTCTCGCGCGTATCCACCTCCGCCGGCCGGGCCTCAATGCCCACCCGGTCGGGAATGCGGCCTCGCCGATCGCGTCCACTGCCGTAGCGCTTGCGCCGTTTTCGTTGACACCTCAGGTGGCGCCACAGATCGCCACCGACCGCCTTGTCGGCATAGATGAACTGATAGATCCATTCCGGCGAGATGTCGAGCGTGCCTTCCAGGGCCGCTCGAGCGCTGATTTGCTCCGGGCTCCAGTCGAGGCGAATCAGCCGGCTGAGTTCGGTCCATTGGCGCTTGGTGATTCGGTGTCGGCATCGGCTGGCAGCCGCACGCTCGCTGGCGAACCGATCCGCCTGGCCGGGTCGATAGCCTCGCAGACCACGATTGCGAGCCAGCTCCCGCGAGACGGTGCCCGGAGAGCGGCCCAGAACACTGGCAATGCGGCGGATCGTACAGTTGGCGTCAAGCATGGCTCGAATCTGGTAACGTTCTTCCCTGGTGAGGTGCGTATAGCTCATCGTGCAACTCCAACGTGGTGGTTAGAGTGCCGATGCTAGCGCACCTCACCTCTAACCAGTCAGTGGTGTTGCACTTCGCGGTTGAATCCAAGACAGCTTAACGGCATTGACGAGGCCACTTTTAACCTTTTCGGACAATCGTTTGACCGCCAGCGACATTTCATGATCCTGACTCGCGTCGCCTGCCGTGCTGACGCCACTGGTCGGGCGGCAATCCATACTCCCGGCGAAACACTCGCGTGAAGTACTGCGGGCTGGAAAAACCGCAGTCAAACGCGATCTCACTGACGCTCTGCCGGCTGGCCAGCAGGGCTTCGCTGGCGCATCGCAGTCGATAGGCTCTCAGGAACTGGGCCGGCGTCAGGCCGGTCAGGGACTTGACCTTGCGCTGCAGCGTACGCGGTTCCAGCGATACCGCCACTGCCATCTCCCGCGCCCCCGCATCCGGATCGGCGAAATGCGCCGCGGCCCAGTCATGGAGCCGCTCGAGCAGCGCCCGGTCGCGCTGGTCGAGATCCGTCTCGCCGGCGATCGACCCACGATCCAGCGCCCGCGTCTGCTCGGCCAGTTCCCGGCGCAGGCGCTGGCGCAAGCGCTCGCGGTTGGCGATCATCCGCTCGAGCCTGAGGGTCAGTTCAGCCGGTTCAAAGGGTTTGGCCAGAAAATCGTCAGCGCTCAGCGACAGGCCCTTCAGGCGGGTTGATGTATCGCGGCGCGCCGTGAGCAGCAGCACCGGAATATGACGGGTCTCGACCGATTCACGCAGCCTGGTGAGCAATTCCAGGCCGTCCATGTGCGGCATCAGAATATCACTGACGATCACCTCGGGCGCATGGCGCTGGGCCCGATCCAGGGCCTCGCGGCCATCGGCCGCCTCGATCACCCGCCATTGCGGCGACAGCAGTTCCCGCAGATAGTCACGCAAGTCCGGGTTGTCTTCGGCGATCAGCACGCGGCGCTGTCCACTGTTCACCCCGGGCTGCTCAGGTGTTATCGCGTAGGCGGGTGGCGGCAGGTCCAGGGCATCGGCTTGCAGCACAAGCCGCCGCGGCGGCGGAGCGGCTGCGCCAACCCGCTCGCCGGCCAGGTCGACATGAAAGCAGGCGCCCTGGCCAGGCCGGCTGTCGACGCTCACCCGTCCGCCCAGCGCATTGACCGCCTCCCTGACCAGCGCCAGGCCGATACCAGCCCCGGCGACGTGGCGCTGCTCGGTGGCCGGCACGCGATGGAAGCGCTCGAAGATCCGTTCCTGATCCCTCTGGCTGATGCCCGGCCCGCTGTCGGCCACCGTCAGACGCAGGCCGCTGCCGTGGGCGTGCAGGCGCACGATGACCCGCCCCCCGGACGGAGTGAACTTGATCGCGTTGCTGATGAGGTTTTGCAGGATCTTCTCGACCAGCTCCTGCGCACAGCGCGTCTGCCAGCCCGATTCGAGTTCGACGGTCAGGCCGATGCCGCGGCGCTCGGCCAGCGGCTCGAAGGCGCTGACGATCATCGACACGAGTGCACCCGGCGACCAGGGCCCGGTTTCTGAACGGGGCTGTTCGCTTCGCAGCCGGGCCAGATCGAGCAGCTGATCGACCAGCAGCAGCAGTTTTCGCAGGTAGCGACGCCCCAGGCTGATGGCCGACGGGTCGGCACCCTGGCGGTGCAGGCGCTCCAGGCTGGCCTGGATCAGCGTCAGGGGCGTGCGAAACTCGTGCGAGACATTGGCGAACATCGCGGTTCGCTGAGCCAGCGCCTCCCGCAGCTCGTTTGCCTGGCGGGCGACCAGGTCCCGCTGTTCGGCAAGCTCGCTCGTGCGCTGCTGCACCAGGTTGGCCAGCTCGACGCGCTTGCGAAGCTGCAGCCAGGCGAACAATCCCAGCAGCAGCAGCGATGCCAGCGTATAGCCCAGATAGGCCCAGCCGCTTTGCCAGGGAGGCGGGCGAATCGTCAACCCGGCCAGCAGATGGGGCGTCGACCACACACCGTCACTGTTGGCCGCCTGCACAAAAAAGCGGTATTGCCCGGACTTGAGATCCGGGTAGCGAACCTGGCGCGAGTAACCGGCCTCGACCCAGCCCCGATCGGCGCCTTCGAGCCGGTAGCGATAGCGATTGCGCTGC
This sequence comes from Pseudomonadota bacterium, assembly GCA_013285445.1. Lineage (NCBI taxonomy): Bacteria > Pseudomonadati > Pseudomonadota > Pseudomonadota bacterium. Next base: position 3,173,570 of record CP053448.1, read on the forward strand.
GGGTCGGCATAGTGCAGCCCCACATACTGGAATTCAACCGTGTTGTTGTCGTGGGCGAGATCGAGCTGCACTACGCCTTCATGCGTCGCCGGATCCAGTCGCTGCTCGTTGATCGACAGTCCCTGCAGGTGAACCAGCGGCGGCTTGGGATGCGCCTCAATCCGGTCGGGAAAGAAGCCGTTGACGCCGTTGATGCCGCCAAAATAGTAGCGACCGGAAGGACCGATGGCGGCCACCGTGTTGTTGAACTCGTACTCCTGCAGGCCGTCGCGCGGCGTGAAATGGCGCACCCCGGGCAGGTCCGGATCGAATCGCATCAAGCCGCGGTTGCTGCTCAGCCACAGCGCGCCATTGGCCTGCGGCAGAATGGCATAAATGGTGCGGTCGACCAGTCCGTCTGCCTCGTTGTACTGGTGCAGCGACGACACATCGGGACGGGCCGAGGGCCCGGGCAGGTCCAGCCGCAGCAAACCGCCCTCGTCGGCGCCGACCCACAGCGTCTCTGCCGGCGACTGCGCCAGCCCGTAGAAGGCCGTTCCGGCCGGCTGACCCAGCGCCTCGTGGCTCGCCTGCCACACCACCTCAAGCGTTACGGAGTCGAGCAGCGCCAGCCGCGACCGGCAGGCCACGAGCACCCGACCGTCCTCCAGCTCGAGCAGGTTGAATGCCTCGCAGGCGTCGAGCAGCGCCGGATCGGTCAGCCAGCGGGGCGGCTGGCGGGCGTTGGGCAGATCGAATACCCGAATTCCGCGAGAGGTGCCAACCAGCACCCGATCCTGCGACCGGCTGACCAGCAGCGACTGGCTGCGTGCGGGCCGTTCGGGCGAATCGACCGGACGCTGCCAGAGAATGCGGCCGTCGCTGCCGTCGACGGCCAGCAGGCTCCTGCCGCTGGACACCAGCACAACGCGCCCGCCGTGGACGGTTGCCAACCCGCAGACCCGATCGCTGGGCAGTCGGTGCCGGGGATCAGGAGCATCGGCATGCAGACTGAATCGCCAGCTATAACGACCGTTGCCAACCCGCTCAAGGACGCGCAATCCGGCCGAATCGAGTCCCATCCAAAGCAGTTCCCGATCGTTCAGGCGCGTTTCCAGCACCGCGCGCACCACGTTCCTGCGGGCCAGCGGCATGTCCGACGACAGCCCGGCGCTGCTGACGTGCTCGAAACGATGTCGCTGCGGTGAGTATCGGGCCAGGCCGCCCAGCCAGCTGCCAATCCACACCGTACCGTCGTCGCTGGCGAACACAGAGTAGGGGTTTCTGCGCGGCGAGCCCGGCAGCGAACCAGGATCGTCCGGGCGGTGCTCGAATCGCTGCAGGTGAGAGAAACCGGGACGATAACGGGCCACGCCAAACTCACCGGCCAGCCAGACCTCGCCATTGGCCTCGGCAATCTGCAGCCGGCGGCGCTGGCTGACTGCCGGTGCATCATCGAGCTTGGCTATCCGCTGCCAATGATCACTATCCGGCCAATAGCGCACCAGCGCGTTTCTGGTTGCGATCCACAACGCCCCGTCGCTGCTTGCTGTCACGGCATCAACGATGCTCGAGCCGGTTCCGTGCCGACGCGGATCGACATGGCGCAGCAATTCGGCGGACCCGGCCTCAAACAGCCACAGACCGCTGTCCCGGGCCAGTGCCAGTAGTCCGCCGGCGCTAGTGAACGCCAGGGCGTTTGCGGGGTCTTTGTCGTGGACCACCAGCTCGTCCTGCCAGACCCGCTGCAGCTTCGGGCTGGCCGCCGAGCCGCGCCACAATCCATGCCGGTTGTGAATCCAGAATCGGCCCTGATCATCGACCAGCGCCGAGGCCGTGCGCTGCTCTTCGACCGGAAGGTCCGGTTCAAAGATCAGTCGCTCGACGCGACCGGTTGCGGCCCGCCACACGGCTGGCGCTCCGGAGTACAATGTAATCAGCAGGTTACCGCGCCCGTCCTCGCCGGCCAGAATCGACACGCCGGTTTCCCCGGGATGCGCTGGGGCGTCCGGATGGGGCAGTTCAATCCGCTTGATCCGACCGTGGCGGGGATCGAATCGATTGAGCCCTTTCTTGGAGCCAACCCAAAGTTCGCCAGAGCGGGACGCCAGAATGTCGGTTACTCGGCTGGACGCCAGCGAATCGAGGTCATCTGGGTCATGGCGCCAGACCTGGAACTGGTAGCCATCGTAGCGATTCAGCCCGTACTGGGTACCAAACCAGAGATAGCCGGCGTCGTCCTGTGCCATGGCCGATATGCCCGACTGCGACAGGCCTTCGGCCATCGAGATGCGCTCGAAGCGCACGCCCGGATAGGCCAGCGCGCCGACAGCCCAAAGCCACAGCAGCGCAGTCGCCAGTGTCCTGATTGTAGACAAATATGCACTCCGGCTAATATTGCAGCGAATCAAGTTGCCTTTCCCCTCTTTCAATGTCAACCGACAGCTTCTGGATCAGGCCGTGCTATCCTTTCCGATCGCGGCCGCCACCGTGTGATGCGGTGCCGGCCAGACCCCAACCGTACCATTCGAGCTTGAAATGTCAGACGCACAAAAGCAGATCGACGCCCACAACCAGGCAACCAACGAGTTCATCGAACTGGCCAACCAGATGGTCAACGAACGCGGATTCGACCAGAATGTCGTTTCGGCCGCGCTGATGGCCGCCTCGGGCGTCTATGCCACCTTCGTGGCTGCCGGAAACCAGGGTTTTCTCGCATCCAACGGCATCGAAAAGGTGGCGACCATGTACAAGAATAACCTGACCTACATCCAGCAGCGCAAGAAAGAAGAGCTGGAGGCCAAGGGACTCAAACCGATTCCCAAAGCCGAAGCCGACCAGCACGCCGGCAACCCCACCGAGATCAAGAACGACTGATATTTCGGGCCCTTAGCTCAGCTGGGTTAGAGCAGCCGACTCATAATCGGTAGGTCGCAGGTTCAAGTCCTGCAGGGCCCACCACATTCAGAACGGTGCGTGGCGTATTGGTTGGGGAACCATAAATTGGCCGTTTTGGCCACTTTATGGTCACCAGGGAAGCATAAAGTGGCCACTCCCAACCACGATTTGTCACGCCCGTCCCGCGTTCGGGACAGGTGTGATCATTCCTGGACGTCGCTCAATCGTTCGAACGCGGGCGCAAGCCTAATGTTCTCGTTGGCCATGGCTAAGCTAGTGTACCCCGTCAATTCCGAACGCGCCCTTGGGTAAGTGATGTTACTACAGCCTGCTCACGTTCCGTTGGAAATTCTTTGGCAGGGGGGTGTTATACGTGGGTCAAAATTCGATGCAAATCCGGGGGGGGCTAGTGGGTCAATTTTGGGTGCCATTCAACACGGTGGTGACCGCAAGCCTGCAGACCCTCGTGCCCGGGCGCGAAGTGAAGATCGCGGACTATATGGCCAACCTTGCGCGGTGATGGCAGCAACCGTGCTGCGTATGGCGGTTAGTTCGCTCGATCGCTGACTCTCCAGCGCCGCTTACCATCCGGCTAACCATTGTGGAAGGGGATTGACGTAGATCGGAACGATCTGGTCCAGGCTGGCCATGAAGAGCAAACCGGTCGTGACGTTGAAAGCCAGCGTCAACCCGACCCAGACCATGGCCTGCACACCCCTCGGCTTAATCCCAAGCGTGGCTGCTACAACCATGCCGTGCAGCATGAAAAATGCAAGCTGATAGCCCTGGAAGTGCCCTGCACCGAGGGAGAATCCGAATTCGTGGATCAGTGCGGAGATAAAAAACACCCATAGCGTCAGCACCACCGGTCGCCGTCGTCCCCCGAACGGCTTGAATACGTTCTCGTGGAAAAACTGCTGGATAGGTCGGTTATAGCGGCGCCAGAAATCTGCCGGGGTGCGGGCAGCAAGCGGCGCATGATGTGGATTCCGCGCCCGGGCGCCCATCAGGCGCGCAATGGCAAAGAAAGACTCGAATAATCCGAGAACGCCGACAAAGAAACCGAGAGTCTTGCACAGATGCTCCACGAAGAAGGGCCAGTTTCCCCAGGCGATGACATAGAGCCCTTTGAGCAGCAGAAAACCGCACGCCATCAGCGCAGTGCCACGGAACAGGTGGATGACATTCTCGCACCGGGTCCCGGCCGGCTCCGCGTTTGCCTTGCGCAGGACGAAGCTACCGAAGTTGGGCAGGTAGGCGAGATAAGTTGGACAATTGGGCCGGTGCCCTTTCGCAGCCCCAACCGACACGTCGATGATTTTGAGCGCCAGCAATCCGCAGCCGATTGCCGCAACGAGCCGGCCAAGGCGCGACTCCAGAACCAGGGGAAGCGGCAGAAGTATTAGGCAAAAAGTTGCGCAAGCCAGCGCCAGCAACGGACGCTCGAAGCGCAGCAGTGGATGGAACCCTGCGGCCACTCCGAATGCGATCCCCATGAGCAGTGCCACGGTCAACATGTTTTAGGGTCAGCCTTCGAATCCACTGGCAAGGATTATCGACGAAAGCGTCGTGACGCGGAATCCAGGACACCGGAATTCACGCACCCACGAATTCTAGGAATTGTCCTACAGTCCGACCCGGGATTCTGAGGATTGGCCAGTGCCCAAGCGGGTGGCAAGATCAACGCATGACTTATCCACGCAGTCCATTGGTCAGCAACGAGAAACCCGGTTTCTATCATTGTATGAGCCGCTGCGTCGGGCGCGCCTTCCTCAGCGGCTTCGATAGCACCACCGGCAAGGTCTTCGAGCACCGCCGCCAGTGGATCGAAGATCGCATCCTTGCGCTGGCTGATAGCTTTGCGGTGTCCGTGTACGCCTACGCGGTCATGTCGAACCACACACGTGCGCCACGAGGCGCGTTGTTGCCGTGCGGGTTGAAATACCCGAACGGCCAGCGCTTTTTTCACCCAGCCGGAGCTCGACCGCAAACTGAACCCCAACGTTGCATAACTTTTCGGAGATGGAAGCCCGGAGAGTCGTATTTCCGGGGGCTGCACAGAGTGTTGCCAACCGGAGCGTAGCTTCACCCTACCTGAGGATTGGCAACGCGAGTACAGACCCCGGAAATGCTGCTATACCGGGTAGCCTAGCCCGCATTATTCATGAATCGCCGCGATTTACCGTGGAGCGGCTCATGAGGTGTCTGGGCCTGCAGGGCACGCACCGTGGCGTTGTCGGACGGTGGAGAACGGAGCTGACGATCTCAATCCGTCTGATATGACGACTGAACGCATAATATAATCCTAATTCGTCATTATCGACGACTATGTAATCATAAATTAATCGCGCAAACTGGCGAATTAAGGCATAATTGACCCTTAAATTGTCAGATCTGATGAGTCATGAACCTGTCCGACCTTGCCACCGATGATGCCGTGCTCGCCGAGCTGGGGCAGCGCCTGGCCCAGCGACGGATCGACGCGCGCCTAACCCAGGCCGAGCTGGCCGAGCGCGCCGGGGTCGGCAAACGCACCGTCGAGCGCATCGAGGCCGGCAAGTCGGCGCAGATGACCAGCCTGGTGCGCATCTTCCGGGTGCTGGAGCTGCTCGCGGTGCTCGACGAGCTGCTGCCCGCGACCGGACCGCGCCCGCTCGATAAGCTCCGCCACCAGGGCCGGCGCCCGCAGCGCGTGTCGAAACGCCGAACCTCGTCTGGCGAAGACGACTGGACCTGGGGTGACGACGCGTGAGCGACGTCGCCGAAGTCCGGCTGTGGGGGCGCAGCATCGGCGCCGTGGCGCTGGAGGCCGGCAGCGACGTGGCCGCGTTCGAGTACGACCCTGCTTTCGTCAGCAGCGGCATCGAGATCGCACCGCTGGCCATGCCGCTGTCGCGCCGCGTCTTCCGCTTTCCCGAGCTGCCGCGCGAGACCTTCCACGGGCTGCCCGGCCTGCTGGCCGATTCGCTGCCCGACAGGTTCGGCCACGCGCTGATCAATGCCTGGCTGGCGCGCCAGGGCCGCCCGCCCGCTTCGATGAACGCCGTCGAGAGGCTGTGCTACACCGGCGCCCGCGGCATGGGTGCGCTGGAATTCCGGCCGGCCATCGGCCCCAGCGCCACGCGCTCGCGCCGGCTCGAGGTCGATGCGCTGGTCGCGCTGGCGTCCGAAGTGCTGACCGGCCGCGACCGCCTGCACGCCAGGTTCGACGAGGACACCAGCGAGCGCGCCATGGCCGACATCCTGCGCGTGGGCACCTCGGCCGGCGGGGCCCGGGCCAAGGCGGTCATCGCCTGGAACCCGGAAACCAACGAGGTGCGTTCGGGCCAGGTGCCGGTCGAGGAAGGCTTCGAGCACTGGATCCTGAAGTTCGACGGCGTACGCGGCAACCGCGACCACGACCTCGACGACCCGCAGGGCTATGGGGCGATCGAGTACGCCTACTACCTGATGGCTACCGCCGCCGGCATCGACATGGAAGAATGCCGGTTGTTCGAGGAAAACGGCCGCCGCCATTTCATGACCCGGCGCTTCGACCGCGACCGCCGCGGCGGCAAGCGCCACATGCAGTCGCTGTGTGCGCTGGCCCACTTCGACTACAACCTGCCCGGCGCCTACAGCTACGAGCAGGCGCTGCAGATCATCCGCCGTCTTGATCTCGGCCCGGATGCGCTCGAGCAGCAGTTCCGGCGCATGGTGTTCAACCTGCTCGCGCGCAACCACGACGACCACGTCAAGAACATCGCCTTCCTGATGGACAAGCGCGGGCAATGGCGCCTGTCGCCGGCCTTCGATGTCACCTACAGCTACAACCCCGACGGCGACTGGACCGCTAGCCATCAGATGAGCGTCAACGGCAAGCGCGATGGGTTCGAGCTCGAAGACCTGCGCGCCTGCGCCCGCAACGCCTCGATGAAGCGCGGCAGGGCCGAGGCGATTCTGTCCGAAGTCAAGGCTGCCGTCATCGAATGGCCCCGTTTCGCCGAGCGCGCCGGCCTGCCCGCCAATACCACCCGGCGGATCGCGGGCATGCATCGCGACATTCACTGACGCGATCAGAACGCTCGTGTCCGGTGAGCCGGCGCCTGAATTGCCCGGTCAGGAATGGGGCCGACGTCGCGCAGTGACTATTGACCCGGCACGATTGCAGATCGCATTCAGCCGCAGCGTGCGCCGCGCCCCTTGTCACAGCATCCGTGCGTGCGTGCGATAATGGCGTCCTGGCACGATTCGGAGGTGTGTGCGATGAACGTGGATATTGCCATCGTCGGTGCGGGGCCGGCGGGACTTTGCCTGGCCCGGGCTCTGGCGGCGCCGGATCGATCGATGGCCGTGATCGATCCGGCCACCGAGGACGTTCTGGCCGAGCCCGAATGGGACGGGCGCGAGATTGCCCTGACGCATGCCTCCAAAACCGTGCTTGACCGACTCGGGCTTTGGTCGCGCATCGATGCCGATCAGATCAGCGCGCTGCGTGACGCCGAGGTTACCGACGGCAATTCCACCCATCCGATGCGGATTGATCACAGCGACGGCCGGGCCGAACAGCTCGGCTGGCTGGTCTCCAACCATCTGATCCGCAGAGCCGCCTGGCAGGTCGCGCGTGAATGCGAGGGCCTCACCTGGCTGACCGGTCGGCGCGTCGAGGCAACCTCCGACCAGGGCCAGGCCCGACGGCTGAGGCTGTCCGACGGCACGCAACTGGAGGCCGGAGTGGTCGTGGCCGCCGACGGTCGCTTCTCGGCGACGCGCCGCGCGGCAGGGATCAGCGCGCACATGCGTGATTTCGGCAAATCGATGCTGGTCACGCGCATGACGCTGGAGCAGCCGCACGAGCACATCGCACGCGAGTGGTTCGGGCATGACTTTACCCTTGCCCTGCTGCCGCTCAACGGCCAGCAGGCATCAACCGTGGTCACCCTGCCGCACGAGCGCATCGAGCGATTGATGAGCCTCGAGGAAGCCGATTTCAATCGCGAAATCACCGAGCTCTACCGCCACCGCCACGGCCAGATGCAGCTGGTCGGCAAGCGTCATGCCTACCCGCTGGTTGGCGTGATGCCGGACCGGCTGACCGCGCCGCGCCTGGTGTGCGTGGGTGATGCCGCCGTTGGCATGCACCCGGTGACCGCCCACGGATTCAACCTGGGGCTGACCGGTGTCCGGATTCTGACCGATGAAATCGCCAAGTCACGACTGCGTTCCGGCGTGACGCTCTCACCCCGCGCCATGGCTGCCTATGCCGCTCGCCTGCGCGCTCACAGCGTGCCGCTGTATCTGGCCACGAACACGATTGTGAGTCTGTATACCAGCGACCGGCTGCCGGCGCGAATCCTGCGCCGCGCGGCGCTGCGCACGGCCGCTGGCGTGGCGCCATTCCGGCGGGCCATCGCCGGCCAGCTGACCGGCCGGAGCGGGCCGCTGCAGGTGCTGGCCGGGCGCTGAAAACGGCCTTCCAGGCCGCGGGATCCGGCACTGTGGGGGGGCGCCAGAACGCTCCGTGTGCGGGCCCCGGCAACAGCCGCTGGCAGCACATGGCGATGGGCGCGGGTTACTGCCGGCGGTAGAGGAATTCCTGCATACCGTTGCCTAGCAGCATGGTGCTTTCCGAGCCAAAACCCGGCAGCTGCTTCTCGAGCGCTTTGGGACTGTAGCGGGGGGCCGGAGACTGCGGACCGGAGATCGGCTCGACAGTCAATTGCCCAGGGCCCTGCGGTGCAAAAGACCAGGGCGTACTCGGCATGTGGCGCGCCGAGTACTCGATCAGGGCGTGCAGGCTGGCGCGCGGGCGTGCACAGCGGGCCAGTCGGCCGGCCAGCGCTCTGATCTCGTCAGGTGACAGATAATTGAGCAGGTTCCAGCACAAGATCAGATCCAGCGGCTCGTCGTCGATCGGCGCCAGCAGCCGATCCAGCCAGGCCGCCATCGAATCGGGCTCGCCGTCGGTCGGCCGCTTTTCCAGCGCCGCCGGCAGGTCGATGACCAGCAGGCGGCAGCGAAAGCGGCTGAACAGATCCACCGTGCCGGCCCTGGCGCAGCCCAGATCGGCCACGACGTAGCGTCGGTCCTCTTCAAACGCGGCCACGGTCGATTCGAACAGCGGGACGCGCAGCTCGAGCGGCCCGGATTCAAGCTCCGAACTCATTGCGGCACTGGACACGGACATTGCGGGGCCGGCAGGCGCTGACGATTAGTGCTTGATGCCCTGGGCAGCCGGTTTGTTCGGTGCCGGGTCCGGTCCCTTTCCGGGCTGCTGCGGTCCGCCCGATGGCTTGTCCGCGGTCGAAGACCGGCCTCCTGCCGTGGTCGAATGCGGTGACTTGCCCGAAAAGGCCTTGCTGAGCACTTCACTTTCGGCATCCATGTCGATCGAGCCGTTGAAGCGGGCACCGTCTTCCAGACTGACGCGCGGGGCCACGATCGAGCCGCGCACCTGGGCCGGCTTGCGGATGACCACCTGCTCGGAAGCCACGAGATTGCCTTCCATGGTGCCGTCGACGTAGATCGTGTGAGCGTAGATATCGGCCTGGACATTGCCCTGGCTGCCGATGGTCACGCTGTTTTTCTTCAGCTCGATCGTGCCCTTGACCTTGCCTTCGATGACCAGGTCCTCTTCGCCGCGCAGCTTGCCGTCGACGTTGATGGACGGTCCGATCACGGCCGCCGAACCGGGTCGGTTGCCGCTGTCGGGACGAGGCGAACGCCGGGCCTCGACGGCCGCGGCAGACTGGCGTTCCCGTGCATCTGCCTCAGTCCCTTGAGGGTTGTCGCGCTTGTTGAACATGCTGGTTGATTCCGTTGCTTGAGCGGGTCTGAACGCACAAAACTACTCCCCCGGCTGCTGCGGGTCAAGCGCCCTGGAATCATTGCCGAGGCAACGCCGACCAATCCGTGAACTGGATCTCATAAACCCGACCGACCTGTATGACACATCACGGCCGCCGGTTGCGCCAGGCTGAAACTGCGACAGCCCGGCGGCACGGCCCGGGGCCGCCCTCACTCGAGGTCGAGGAAGCTCCTGAGCTGTTCCGATCGGGTCGGGTGGCGCAGCTTTCTAAGCGCCTTGGCCTCGATCTGCCGAATGCGCTCCCGGGTGACGTCGAACTGCTTGCCGACTTCCTCAAGAGTGTGATCGGTGTTCATGTCGATACCGAAGCGCATGCGCAGCACCTTGGCCTCGCGCGGAGTCAGGCCGGAGAGCACCTTCTGCACGGTATCGGTCAGGCCCGTGGTGGTGGCCGTATCGACCGGCGAGAGGATGTTGGCGTCCTCGATGAAGTCGCCCAGGTGAGAATCCTCGTCATCGCCGATCGGCGTTTCCATCGAGATCGGTTCCTTGGCAATCTTGAGTACCTTGCGCACCTTGTCTTCGGGCATTTCCATGCGCTTGGCCAGTTCTTCCGGGGTCGGCTCGCGACCCATTTCCTGAAGCATCTGGCGGGAGATGCGATTGAGCTTGTTGATCGTCTCGATCATATGCACCGGAATGCGGATGGTGCGCGCCTGGTCGGCAATCGAACGCGTGATCGCCTGGCGAATCCACCAGGTCGCGTAGGTCGAGAACTTGTAGCCGCGGCGATATTCGAATTTGTCGACGGCCTTCATCAGGCCGATGTTGCCTTCCTGGATCAGATCCAGGAACTGCAGGCCCCGATTGGTGTACTTCTTGGCAATCGAAATGACCAGGCGCAGATTGGCCTCGACCATTTCCTTCTTGGCGCGCCGGGCCTTGGCCTCACCGATCGACATCGAGCGATTGAGCTCTAGCAGCTCAGCAATCGAGATGCGCTGGTCACGTTCGAAGCGCGCCAGTTTGCCCTGAAGTTCGGCCAGTTCTTCGGCGTGATCGGCCAGCGCGCGTGCCCATGTTGTGCGGCGCCTGACCAGACCCTCAAGCCACTCCGGATCGCTGGCGTTGTCCCGGAAGCTGACCAGGAACTCCTTGCGCGGCATACCGGCCCGCTCAACGCAGATGATCATGATGGCCCGCTCGATGTTGCGGGTACGCGAGACGATGAAGCGCATTCGGTCGATCAGGTACTCGAACAGCCGCGGCGGCAGCTTCAGGCGCATGAACTGCTCGGCGATCAAATCTCGGGTTTCAGCCGCTTTCGGACTGGTCGGGCCATAGCGATCGTATAGCTTGAGAAAGCGCTCGTGCAGACGGGCCATCTCGTCGAAGAACTGGGTGACCTGCTCCGGATCGGGCAAGGTGCTGACCGTCGGCGCCGGCTTGTCCTCGTCTTCTTCGTCAATCTCTTCGGAATACTCCGCTTCCTCGGCAACCGCTGCTTCCATCGCGTCTTCCGAGATCAGATCCATCTCGGCGAGCAGCGTCGGATTGATGAAGCCGCTGATCAGTTCGTTCAGGCGCAGGTTGCCTTCCTTCCAGGATTCCACTTCCTCGAGCAGGGTTGTGATCGTGCCGGGGAAACGCGCCAGCGCCTGGTTGACCTGGTTGAGTCCGTCTTCAATTCGCTTGGCGATATCGATTTCGTCTTCCCGGGTCAGCAGGGACACCGACCCCATTTCGCGCATGTACATGCGCACCGGGTCGGTGGTGCGACCCAGTTCGGTTTCCACTGCGGCCAGCGCGGCCTCGGCATCCTGCTGCGCGGTTTCGTCATCGGTATCGGTACTGGCCGAATCATTGAGGATAAGCGCATCGGCATCGTCAGGCTCTTCCTCGAACACCTTGATCCCCATATCGTTGATCATGTTGACGATATCCTCGATCTGGTCGGGATCGACAATATCGCCGGGGAGATGGTCATTGACCTGGGCATAGGTCAGCCACTGGCCCTGTTCACGTCCTTTCTGGATCAGCTGCTTGAGCTGCGAGGGTCGGGGTGCGTTATCCATTGCTGCGGTATCAGTGCTCATGATGTCGCTCATCCAGGCGCAGGCTCAGCAGCCGGCGCAGTTCGCTGGTTTGGTCCTCGTCCAGCCCGCCCGCGTTGAGTTGGGCCTGCTGAAGTTCACGGACTCTCATCCTTATCTGTTGACGACGGATTCTGACCACAGTTCGTGCCAAGGCATCGGGCATCTTTTCGTGGTCGTCAATCACATCGCGGGCGGCCAGTCGGGCCAGCCAGGGCGCTTCGGGACGCTCTCGCCACGCCTCGAGCAGCTTAGCCGTAGAAAATTGGGGCTTTTGACGGCAAAAGTCAATCAGTTCACGCAAGAAATCCAGTCCCTTGATCGACGCCGGCCCCTGCAGCCCGCCCACATCGACCCCGGCGGCCAGGCTCGGGCGCTGGACGATCAGCGCCACGGCGTACTGAACCGGCGTCAGTGACCGATCGTCCTCGGCCGCGCCGCGACGGACGACTCCCACCTGTGCTGCCGACGTCGGCATGTCCCCGAAATGGCCGCTGCGGCGCGCCAGCTCGTCGCGCATCAGCGCACGAAACGGCCCCTCGGGGAGCTTTTCAAGCAGCGGTCGGGCCAGTGCCACCAGGCGCGCCCGGCCATCGAGCGTGGATACGTCAACCTGAGCAGACAGGTGATCGAAGAAAAAGTTCGACAGTGGCCGGGCCTGATCCATCAGTTGCCCGAACGCGCCGGCCCCCTGTTCGCGGATCAGGGAGTCCGGGTCCTCGCCCTCGGGCAGAAACAGGAATCGGACCTCCCGATTGTCCCGCAGCACCGGCAGGGCGGCCTCGAGCCCGCGCCAGGCAGCCTGGCGACCGGCGCGATCGCCGTCGAAACAGAATACGACCACCGGCGTGGCCCGGAACAGCAACTCGATGTGCTCGGCCGTCACGGACGTGCCGAGGGTGGCCACCGCGTTGTCGAAGCCAAACTGGTAGAGCGCGGCGGCATCCATGTAGCCTTCCACGACCAGCAGCCGGTCCGGCAGGCCGCCGCGACGGACCTGAAACAGCCGGTAGAGTTCGCGACCCTTGTGAAAAACGGGCGTTTCAGGCGAGTTCAGGTATTTCGGTCCGCGGTCGCTCAGCGCCCGTCCACCGAACGCGATCACCCGGCCGCGCCGGTCATGGATTGGGAACATCACCCGGCCGCGGAACCGGTCGGTCACGCGGCCGTCGCGGCGGGTGACCAGCCCGGCGTCTTCCAGTTCCTGCGGCCGGAATCCATCGCTGAACAAGAAATCGGCGAGGGCCTGCCAGGCATCCGGCGCATAGCCAATGCCAAATTCATCGACCGTGGCCTTGTCGAACCCGCGCGACTTGAGGTAGCTCCGAGCCGTTTCGCTGCTGCCGAGCTGGCGACGAAACCAGGTCTGGGCCTGCGCCAGCGCCTGGTAGAGACGGTCGTTGGTCCTGACCGGCTCCGACCCGGCCTCGCGCGGCACGCCCAGGCCGGCCGCGTGCGCCAGATCCTCGACTGCGGCCGGGAACTCCAGCCCGTCATAGTGCATGATGAAACCGATCGCGGTGCCGTGGGCGCCGCATCCGAAGCAATGGTAGAACTGCTTTTCGGCGCTCACCGTGAACGAGGGTGTCTTTTCGTCGTGAAACGGGCACAGCGCCTTGTGCTCGCCGCGGCCGGCGGGCTTGAGGTCAACGCGCGCGGCAATCACCTCGACGATATCGACACGCTCCAGGAGGGTTTCAATGAATGATTCGGGGATGCGGCCGGCCACCAGCTCATTCTAGCGGCCCGCGGCTCATCCGGCCAGACGTTGCCGCACCATGGCCGACACCCTGCCCATATCGGCCCGGCCCTGTACCTTGGACTTGAGCAGGCCCATGACCTGACCCATGCTGCTCATGTCGCTGGCGCCGGTCTGTTCGATGGCACGGGTGAGGAGTTCATCGAGTGCTTCATCCGTGAGCTGTTCGGGCAGATAGGCTTTGAGCAGGTCAATCTCCGCTTCCTCGATCTCTGCCAGCTCCGGGCGGTTGCCGGCACGGTACTGCTGCGCGGACTCGCGGCGCTGTTTGATCATTTTCTCGACAACCGCCAGTACCTGCGCGTCATCAAGCTCGACGCGCTCGTCGACCTCGCGCTGCTTGATGGCCGCGGTGGCCATGCGCAAGGTCTTCACGCGCGCCTTGTCGCCGGCACGCATGGCCTGCTTGACGTCGTCGGAAATGCGGGATTTGAGACTCATCGGCGGGGAGCGGGGGCGGTCGCTGCGGGCCGGAGGGACAGCCTCGACACGGCGACCGGTGCGATTCTAGTACAATCGCCTGCGGTTGACCCGTTCGCGCGAGAGCTTGCGCAGATGCCGCTTGACGGCCGCCGCCTTCTTGCGCTTGCGCTCCTGGGTCGGCTTCTCGTAGTACTCCCGGCGGCGGCTCTCGGCCACCACACCGGCCTTTTCGCAGGAGCGCTTGAAACGACGCAGAGCGTATTCAAACGGCTCGTTTTCCTTGACCTTGACGCTGGGCATTAAAATCGCTATCCAGAAGTTTGTGGAAAGTCGGCCATTATAAACCGCGAATTGGGCAGCATGCAAAACATAATCGGCATCGAAACGTCCTGCGACGACACCGGGGTGGCGCTGTTCAGCCCCGATCACGGCATCGTCGGCGAACTCGTCTACACCCAGGCCGACCATGCCGCATACGGCGGCGTGGTGCCCGAACTGGCCTCACGCGACCACATCCGCAAGCTGCCCGGCATGCTGCGCGAACTGCTCGACCGCAGCGGACAGCCGAGTGAATCCATCGATGCGATCGCCTACACGGCCGGACCCGGACTGGCCGGCGCCCTGTTGGTCGGCGCCGCTACCGCGGTTGGCCTGGCCGCTGCGCTGAAGCGACCGGCCATCGCCGTACATCATATGGAAGGCCACCTGCTCTCGCCCCTGCTGGCCAGTCCCGGCCCGAGGTTTCCGTTCGTCGCCCTGCTGGTCTCCGGCGGCCACACCATGCTGGTGGCCGTCGAGGGACCGGGCCGATACCGCCTGCTTGGAGAAACACTCGATGACGCGGCCGGTGAGGCTTTCGACAAGACAGCCCGCCTGCTCGGCCTGGGCTATCCCGGTGGGCCGGAAATCGCCGCCCTTGCCGAACAGGGCGACTCTGACCGGTTCGAGTTTCCGCGTCCGATGGTCAATCGACCCGGCCTGGACTTCAGCTTTTCAGGGCTCAAGACGCACACCCGCACCCTGGTCGCCCGGCTCAATCGGGACGACTACGCCGACGTTGCCGCCGGATTTCAGCAGGCAGTGGTCGAGACCCTGGTCATCAAGTGCCGGCGAGCGCTTGCACAGACCCGCATGAAGCAGCTGGTCGTCGCCGGCGGCGTCAGCGCCAACCGCCACCTGCGCAAAGCCCTGGAGCAGGCACTGCCGAAGCAGGTATTCTATCCGCCAATGCACCTGTGCACCGACAACGGCGCGATGATCGCGCATGCCGGCTGGTATCGCCGCTGTGAAGGCAGTACCGATGGCCTGATCGAGGTACGCCCACGCTGGCCGATCGAATCACTGGCCCGCCTGGATGACTGACTGTCTGGAACCCGCCGCATAAGCCGGCAAGGCAAGGCCATGGATATCGTCTTCATCAGCGATCTGGAAATCGACACCGTCATCGGCATCTATGACTGGGAGCGCAAGATTCGCCAGACCGTCAAGCTCAACCTCGAGATGAGTGCCGATATCCGCGGGGCCGCGGCATCTGACCGGATCGACGATGCGCTCGACTACAAGGCGGTGTCCAAGCGCCTGATCGCCTTCGTTCGCGACAGCCGCTTCGAGCTGGTCGAAACTCTGGCCGAACGCTGTGCCGAAATCGTGCTGCGCGAATTTCCGGTCGACTGGCTGCGCTTGCGGCTCGAAAAACCCGGCGCGGTCCGCGGCTCAAGGTCGGTCGGCATTCAGATCGAACGGGGGCGTCGGCCATGACCACAGCCTATCTGGGCCTGGGTTCCAACCAGGACGCCAAGTCCAATATCCGCGCCGGTATCCGGGTGCTGGATCGCACTTTTTCCGACGCCGTTTTTTCGCCCGTGTACCGTTCGTCGGCAGTGGGGTTTTCCGGCAACGACTTCCTCAACTGCGCCGCGCGCATCGATACCGACCTGTCGCCCAGCGAGCTGAAGGACTGGCTGAGCGCGCTTGAAGATGCCTACGGCCGCGACCGCAGTCAGCCCAAGTTCTCCGACCGAACCCTGGATATCGATATCCTGCTCCACGGAGACAAGGTCGGCGAGTTCGACGGCCTGACCCTGCCGCGCGGCGAGATTCTCAAGTATGCCCACGTCCTCAGGCCGCTGGCCGACCTTGCACCCGATCTGAAGCATCCGGAAACCGGCAAGACGTTTGCCGAGCACTGGGATGAATTCGACGGCGACCGGTCCCTGGTGCGGGTTGAGGATTTGCCCGACTGAGGCGCCGGTATCACTCCGTCGCGGATGCGACCGCGACCTGCGAATCCGGCCCCGCCAGGATGCAGGTCGGGGCCGCGTCCCCGACGGACGACTCACGAATCCGACCCCCAGGATGTAGGTCGGGGCCGCGTCCCCGACGGACGAGGTTCGGAAGCGGAACGCGCGGCGGCACACCAACCGAGCCGTCGCGGATGCGACCGCGACCTACGCGGCCGAGCGCCGACATCGCGGCGCAGGTCGGCGTCGCCTCGCCGACCGACGGCCTCACATATTCAGCAGGCGACCGCCGTCGACGGCCAGGATCTGGCCAGTCACGTAGGGCGCATCCAGGGCCAGAAAGGTCACCGCCCCGGCAATATCCTCCGGCTGCCCCTGGCGCCTGAGCGGCACGCGTTCGAGAATGGCCGCACCGGCCTCTTCCGCCTGCCCGCTCTCGGGCCACAGAATGGCGCCGGGCGCAACACCGTTGACGCGTACGCGCGGGGCCAGCTCACGCGCCAGCGAGCGCGTCTGCATGATCAGGCCGGCCTTGGCCTGGCTGTATATCGGGTGACGAGCCAGCGGCACGAGACCGTGGATATCGACCAGGTTGACGATGGCCCCGCGGGCCTCGCGCAGACACGGCGCGCAGGCTGCGGAAAGAAAGAACGGGGCACGCAGGTTGCTGATCATCAGCTCGTTCCAGTGGTCTGCGGTGGCCTCCCTGACCGGCGTGGGAAAAAAGGTCGAGGCGTTGTTGACCAGCACATCGATCCGGCCAAAGCGTGCCCGGCTGGCTTCGGCAATCGCAACCGGCGCATCCGGATCGGCCAGATCCGCCTGCACGACCAGCACCGACCCCGGCCGCCGGCGGTCGAGCGCGACGGCCAGCGCCTCGGCTTCGCGCCGGGAGCCGCGGTAATGCAGCACGATATCCAGACCACGATGGTGCAGCGCCTCGACGATGGCCGCGCCAATGCGTCGCGCACCGCCGGTTACAATCGCTACGCGGTTTCCGTCTTGCTGATGATCCGATGCCATCTCTGACTCCTGCGCTGGACCTGCCCGAGCCACCGGCCGAACTGGCCGAGCTCAGTCATCAATTGTGCACCAGGATCATCGATGAAATCGAAACGACGGGTCCGATGCCGTTCGACCGCTACATGTCGATGGCGCTCTATGAGCCGGGTCTGGGCTACTACGTCAACGGCCTGCACAAGTTCGGCCCGGGTGGGGATTTCGTCACCGCTCCCGAGCAGGGTACGCTGTTTGCCGCCTCGCTGGCCCGGCAGATCGATGCCGTGGCCGGCGCCCTTGGCGACGGCTGGTCGGTGCTCGAGCTCGGGGCCGGCTCGGGTGCGCTGTCGCGCGACCTGCTCGAACGGCTGCAGCAGCCGCCAGCGCAGTACCTGATCGTCGAGCCCAGCGCCGTTCTGCGCCAGGTCCAGGCCAAAACTCTCGCTGCCCTGCCCACCCCGCTGCAGGGTCGGGTCGAATGGCTTGATGCGCCGCCGGCCGACCCGTTTTCGGGCGTGATGGTGGCCAACGAGGTGCTCGATGCCCTGCCGGTCGCACGCTTTGCGCTCACCGATCAGGGCTGGGTCGAGCACTGCGTCGCCTATAACGGCCACCGCCTGGTCTGGCAGCCCCGACCGCCGCGCAGACGCCTTGAACAAGCTATCGAACGGCTCGCCGGGAAACTGGGCCGCCGACTGCCGACCGGCTATACCAGCGAGCTGAGCCTGAATCTGGCGGGTCTGATCGAAACGGTCACCGCGCCGCTTGCGCGCGGGCTCGTGCTACTGATCGACTACGGCTATCCGCGTGACGAGTACTATCACCCGCAGCGCAGCGACGGTACCCTGGTCTGCCACTATCGCCATCGCGCCCACTTCGAGCCCTTTGCCTGGCCGGGCCTGACCGATATATCGGCATTTGTCGATTTCACCGCCGCCGCCGAGGCTGGCGCCGGGGCCGGACTCGAGGTCTCCGGATTCACCAGTCAGGCGGGTTTCCTGCTCGGTCTTGGCGCAGCCGACGCGTTGGCCCTGGCCGGCAACGAACGTGAACGCCTGAAGCTTGCCGGCGAACTCAAGCGTCTGACGCTGCCCGCGGAAATGGGCGAAAAATTCAAGGTTCTCGGGCTGACGCGCGATCTCGACCAGCCCCTTGAGGGTTTCGAGATGATGAGCCAGCTGCACAGGCTTTGAGGGCGAAGGCGCGGGGCGTGAGGCGCCTTTTCTAGACCCCTTACTCTAAACGCCTCGCCTACCATCGAGACTGAGATAAACTCGGTACGCATCATGCCCAAGACCTACGATTACATCATCATCGGCGCCGGCTCGGCTGGATGTGTACTGGCCAACCGCCTCAGCGAGGATCCGGATGTGCAGGTGTTGCTGCTCGAGGCCGGACCGCGTGACTGGAATCCGTTCATTCACATGCCGGCTGGTCTGTCGAAGCTGATCGCGTTCAAATCGCTCAACTGGAACTACGAAACCGAGCCCGAGCCCGGCCTGAACAACCGGCGCGTGTACTGGCCGCGCGGCCGGGTGCTGGGCGGGTCGAGTTCGATCAACGCGATGTGCTACGCGCGTGGCCATCGCAGCGACTACGACGACTGGGCCGCCGGCGGTGCTGAGGGCTGGTCCTGGGACGAGGTGCTGCCCTACTTCAAGCGCGCCGAGGATCAGGGGCGCGGCCCATCGGCACTGCATGGCGTGGGCGGACCGCTGAGCGTGCAGGATCTGGGCTATGTCAATCCCCTAAGCGACGTGTTCATCCAGGCCGCCGAACAGGCCGGCTACGCGCGCAACCGCGATTTCAACGGCCCGGCCCAGCGCGGCTTCGGGCGATACCAGGTCACGCAGCGCGACGGGCGCCGCTGCAGTTCGGCAGTCGCCTACCTGCATCCGATACGCGGACGCAGCAACCTGACCGTGCTGACCGGTGCCCTGACCCTGGCGCTGGAGGTTTCGGGGGCGCGGGTCGCAGGCGTCCGGTTCAGGCACCGCGGTCTGGTCCGCCGTGCCGCTGCCCAACGCGAGGTTCTGCTCAGCGCCGGCTCGATCAACTCGCCGCAGATCATGATGCTCTCGGGCATCGGTCCGGCAGACGTACTCGAGACCGCCGGCATTCGGGTAGCCCACGAGCTGCCCCAGGTCGGCGCCAACCTGCAGGATCATCTCGACGTCTGCACCCTGACGAGATGCTCTCAGCCGGTCACCTACGACCAGCTCAACGAGCTGATGGTCGGCCTGCGCTATTTCCTTCACCATGAAGGGGAAGGCACCTCGAACATCGCCGAGGCCGGCGGCTTTCTGGTCAGCGGTCGCGGTCGTGATGATCGCCCCGATATCCAGATGCATTTCGTGCCGGCCCTGCTCGACGACCACGGCCGCAACCGCCTGCCGGGCGACGGGTACACCGTCCATGCCTGTCCGCTGCGTCCGCAAAGCCGCGGACGCATTCGCATCGTCAGCGACGATCCACGCCGGCCCCCGGCCATTCACGCAGGTTATCTCAGCGCTCCGGAAGATCTCGAGATGATGCTTGAATGCGTGCGACTGTCACGCGAGGTGCTGGCTCAGCCGGCCTTCAAGCCGTTTCGCGGTCACGAGATCTTCCCCGGCGACGAAATCAGGGATCGCGATGGCCTGATTGACTTTGTCCGCAATAAGGCCGAAACCATCTATCACCCGGTCGGCACCTGCCGCATGGGCAGCGATCCGCACTCGGTGGTCGACCCGCAGCTACGAGTGCGCGGACTGCAGGGGCTGCGCGTAGTCGACGCCTCGGTCATGCCAACACTGGTTGGCGGCAACACCAACGCCCCGGTGATCATGATTGCCGAGAAGGCAGCCGACCTGATTCGAGGTGGTACCGGATCCGTTGTCAGAAAGCGGCGCGAGGCCGCCGCGGCCTGATCGATACGGCGCTCCGGCCAGGCTGGTGCGTGAACAACCGATGGTGTTAGGCTGGCAGAAAACGCATCGGAGTATCCGCATGAGCGATCATGTCTACAAACACATCCGGCTGACCGGCTCGTCGAGCGAGAGCATGGAGGCGGCGGTCAATAACGCCATCGAACGCGCCGCCGGCACGGTCAAGAACATGCGGTGGTTTCAGGTCATCGACACGCGCGGCCATGTCGATAACGGACGGGTCGCCCACTGGCAGGTCACCCTGGAAGTTGGTTTTACGCTGGACTCCTGAGTGTCGGCAGCGGGACGTGCAGCAGGCCGCACACGACACGCAGCAGATCGAGCTCGTCGTCGTTGACCTGCTGATCATGGACCACGCAGGCCATCAGGCTGAGAACCAGCTTCTGACGTGACGATGGACGCAGGTTGTCGAGTCGCGCCAGGGCGCTGTCGAGCGCCTCCGGCCAGTTGTCGATGTGCCTGATGTCGTCGGCCGGCTGATCGCCGAGCAGGGCCCAGCCGGAGGCGAAGGCCGCCTGCGCCTGTTCAGGCGACTGCCGGTGTCCGTGTCGGGCCAGAATCGACAGTACTTCGGCGGCCTCATCCAAGGTATCATCCAGCCGCAATCGTCCCGCTGGTTCGGAAGTTTCGGGCTTGAGTGAATCGCGTATCTGGCGGCTGACCAGGCGTGACAGCGCATACTCGAACACATCGACGTGCCCGTCGGATCCGACCAGCTCATCGAGCAGACGCATGAACTCGACCAGTTCACCGTCGGGTCGCTTGCGCAGCGAGGGAAAGGCGATCTCGGTCAGCGGCAGGCGCTGCGAACGGGGCAGCTGCGGGCAGGCCTGACGCAGTGCTCGCACCCGGCGCTCGCTTTCGCTGCCCAGCGCGCGCGCAATGGCCAGCAGCTGACGTTCACGCACCGCGTCGTCTGCATCGAGCAGCACACTGCACACCACTTCCAGTACCCATTCATCAGAGCGCGCAGCGCGCCGCAGCGGCTGCGGCAGTTCGGCGCTCAGCAAGGCCGCAGCCAGGACCTGCTCGAGTCCCGGCTTGCCAATGCGGTCGATCAGTGACTCGGCATTGAACAGGCCGCCGGCGCCGGGTGAGGCAGGCTCGGCCTTCGCCCCGACATCGCCGGCCTCAGCCTGCGCGTCCAGCTCGGCCCGGCGCATCTCGGCCCGGCGATCAAGCCGTTTCGCAATCTGCTTGAACTCGGACGGGTCGAAGCCGGGGTCGATTGCCCGGATGCGCTGCTCGAGCGGTGGATGGGTCGCGAACAAGCGCTGGCTCATGCCCTGGCCAAACAGCATATGTCCGACCTCCTCGGTGTCCACCTCGAGGCGTGAGCCGGTCTGGAGGGCGCCGATTTTCTTCAGCGCCCCGGCAATGCCGTCGGCGCTGCGCGTGAACTGAACGGCCGAGGCATCGGCCAGGTACTCGCGCTGACGCGAGACCGCCGATTTGATCCAGCGGCCGAAGAACAGCCCGACATAGCCGATGATGACCACGGCAAGCCCGATCATCACGGCCGGTGCCGCGTTGCGGCTGCCGCGGGCAAAACGCGACGAATAGAGCAGCTTGCGGCCCACGATGGCGATCACCAGGATACCGAACAGGAATCCGATCAGGCGGATGTTGAGCCGCATGTCGCCGTTGAGGATATGGCTGAATTCGTGCGCGATCACGCCCTGCAGTTCATCGCGATCAAGGTGCTCGAGCGTGCCGCGCGTGACCGCAACCGCTGCATCGGCCGGCGAAAAGCCGGCGGCAAAGGCGTTGACGCCCTGTTCCTGCTCGAGCACGTAAATCTCGGGTACGGGCACACCGGAGGCGATGGCCATTTCCTCGACCACGTTGCGCAGGCGCTGGCGCAGCGGATCGGTCGTGTCGTGCTCGATCCGGGTACCGCCCAGCTGGCGGGCAATATCGCCGCCACCGGCGCGCAGCTGCAGGCTGCGCATGGTACTGGCGCCGAAAATGATCAGTGCGGTCACTCCCGTGGCCGTCAGCAGCATCAAGGGGTCCGGTCCAGCAATGGTGAAGACCACCGCATCAACTGCAACGATGATCGCTACCACGGCCAGCGCGAACAGCACCACCAACAGCCTGGTCTGCCGCCGAGCCCGGTCCTGGTGCTCGAAGAAGTTCATCGCTTAAACGCGAGGGGTTCCGGGTTCCGGGTTCGGGGTTCCGGGGCGGGCGCGCTGTAGCAACGGTGGGCGGCTACGCCGCGAACCGCAGTCGCCGAGTGGAGGCCGCTAAGCCGACTCGGGCAAGTGCGCGGCTTGGCCGCCCACCACAACCCCGAAGCGCCCGCTCCGGAACCCCGAACCCCGAACCCGGAACCCCGCTTTTTCATTTATGAAAAATCGACTTGCACCGCCTCACGCTTGCTCGGGTCGTCGATCTCGAGCAGCTCGGCCGGGTTGAAACTGAACAGGCCGGCAATGATATTGGCCGGCACGCTTTCGCGCAGGATGTTGTAGTTCATGACCGCATCGTTGAAGGCCTGGCGCGCGAACGCCACCTTGTTCTCGGTGCTGGTCAGCTCCTCGGACAACTGCATCATGTTCTGGTTTGCCTTGAGGTCGGGATAGTTTTCCGACAGCGCGAACAGACGCCCCAGCGCGCCGGACAGCCCCTGTTCAGCCTCCGAGAGCTTGCGCATGGCGTCCGGATCAGACGGGTCAGCGGCAGTCTGCTTGAGTTGCTGATGCGCGCCGTTGCGAGCCTGAATCACCGCCTCGAGCGTCTCGCGCTCATGGCTCATGTACTTCTTGGCCACTTCGACCAGATTGGGGATCAGGTCATGGCGGCGATTGAGCTGCACGTCGATTTGCGCAAAGGCATTCTTATAGCGATTGCGGGCAGCCACCAGCCGGTTGTAGAGGACGATGCCGAACAGTACCAGACCGACGGCCAGAGCAAGTACGATCCATTCCATTATGGAGACTCCGGAGGAACTGCTGAAAAGTGTACCCGCTTTGCCGGATCAGCCCAAGCTTTTCAATGATCCCCTTGAGACGCAACCCGTCCCATCCTCAGATCGAGCAGCAGCCCCGCCAGGCGGCTCTCGACGAGCGGCCAGCGCAGGTAGCAGCAGTCGGGAGGCGGTGGCGGCTGGCCGGATGCATGCTGGAACGGCGACTGCAGCCAGGCCAGTGTCCCGGCGCGCTCGCGCCATGCCTCCAGCTCGGCGCCGTCGTCGTCGACCAGAACCCGCGCATCGACCAGCACGACATCCCAGGACGAGTATTGATTCGAACCGGGCGTGACCAGCTTCACGCCCCAGCGGCGTGCCAGGCGCCTGAGCACCCGCCAGGTCGGCGCCTGAACGTAGGCGGCCAGAATCATGTCAGCGAGCAGGCCGGTCAGCGGCAGCGGAATGCTGGCGGCGTCGAGTACGGGCAATCTCATCATGAATCGGCTACCCGGCAGCTGGCTTGCGAGCAGCTCGAGACTGCCTCCCATGGCGTCCACCAGGCGCCGGCAGATCGCCAGACCCAGGCCGGAACCACTGTGTGATCGGGTCTTGACCGCATCGAGCTGTGTGAACGGCTCGAACAGCCGGGCCCGGTCGCAGGCGTCGATACCGGGACCGGAATCGGAGACCACCACCACCAGCTGACCGTCCTGGCCCTGTTCGGCCGACAGCTCAACGCCGCCGAGCGGTGTGAACTTGACCGCGTTGCTGAGCAGGTTGCCAAGAATCTGGGCGATACGGTCGGCATCACCGCAGGCCACTGGCGGCAGATCGGAGGCCATGCGCAATCGCAAATCCAGACCCTTGCGCGCGGCATTGGCGGCGTGCAGATCAACCACGTGCTCGAGCGTAGCAACCAGGTCAAAGGAGGCCGGCTCGAGCGACAGCCGGCCCGCCTCGATGCGGGACAGATCGAGAACATCATCGATGATCCGCTGCAGCTGTTGTCCCGACTGGCGCAGTGTGTCAAGCAACTGCTGACGATCAACCTCGCTTCGGTTCTCGCACAGCAAATCGACCATGCCGAGCACACCGTGTAGCGGCGTTCTGATTTCATGGCTCATGGTCGCCAGAAACTCCGATTTCGCCGAGCTGGCCTGGCGCGCCTCGACGGCCAGCTTGCGCACGCGTTCTAGCAGCAGCGCGTTGTGCAGCGCCTGCCCGCAGACCCGGGTCAGCAGGTCAAGACGTTCCCCATGATCAGGCGCGAATCCGCCGGCACCGGCCTCGATCAGGACGCGGGCGATGGCTTCGCAGTCCGCCTCGAGCGTCACGACCATGGCCGTGATGCCGTCGGTATTGGCGCAGCGGCGCAGCCAGTCATCGCGTTTCGGTCTTGCGTCCGCATCCAGCTCGCCGGCACAGATCAGCTCCTCGGGCAACAGTGGGTGCGTAAAACCGACAATCGCCCGCCGTCCGCCGGTGACCATCAACATCTCCCGGCCAATGGTCGCGGCGAGCTCGCGCGACTCGAGGCTGGCATTGAGCCGCGCAACGACACGGCTTTGCGACTCGGCCAGCCTGCGCTTCTGGCGCGCCTCGCGGAGCTCGCGCCGGCGGCGCTGCGTTTTTCGCAGACCGTGCCAGCCGAAACCCATGCCGGTTACCCCGGTCAGGACGTAGGCGAGAATGGCCCAGGGGCTCAGCCAGGGTGGCGAGGCGATGTAAATATCGACGGCATCGGTCGCGTGCGCCCCGGCATCGGTCGGCCCGTCGAGCCGAACCTCGAAGCGGTAGCGCCCAGGGCGCAAGCGGGAATAGTAGCGGCGGGTCTGGCTGAGTGGCTCGCTCCATTCATTGTCCCAACCGGCCAGTCGGACACGATAGCGCAAGCGACCGGCAGCCGAAAACGACACACCGTGGTAGTCCACGGAGAAACTGTTTTGATCATGAGTCAGCTCAATGGCGGGTGACGGACCGGGCGCCAGATCGAAGTGACGGGCACCGCTTTGCAGGGCAGTGATATAGACCGGCGCGGTGCTGTTGTGTCTGTGCAGACGGGCCGGGTCGAACAACACCAGCCCGCGACTGCCGCCGAGCGCCAGCCGACCGTCATCCAGAAGCGTCGATGCCGCGGGCAGAAAGTCGGAAAACGGCAAACCATCGTCACTGGTATAGCTGCGGAATTGCGCGCCTGGGACATCAAGACGAACCAGACCGTTGGCGCGCACCAGCCACAGCTGATCCTGTCCATCCGGGTAAAGGGCAAGGACCTGGCCGGGCCCGAGCGATCGCTCGAAGGGAAAGGTGCGCACCGGTTCGAGTTGCCGGCCGTCCAGACGCAGGAGTTCGAGGCCCGATTCGGTCGCGACCCAGAGCCGGTTGCCGGACCAGACCAGTTGCTTGAGCGGGGGCCGGTCGACCTGCCAGGCCGGTGCAAAACCGGTCTGTGCATCATAGCGGTACACTGTTTGCTGCCCGGCCAGCCACCAGCGATTGTCGGGGCCGCGCACCAGCTCGACCGGCGCTGTTTCCGCCAGCCTGAAGCGCCCCTCGGCGTGCGGGCGAAAATGCTGCCGCCGACCGGTTTCGGGATGCAGGCGCAACAGGCCGACGTCACGGGTACCGACCCACAACCAGCCGTCGGCGTCGGGACGCAGGAAATGAAAGGTGCCTTCATCGATTTGCCGGCGCTGCATCAGCACGGCATCCCCCGCCTCGCCCTGCCGATAACGATGGACACTGGCCAGGGAAACGACATAGAGCGCATCATCGTCGACCACCAGATCAACCACCGACCCGGTGCTCTTGAAGCTCGCTCCGGGATAGACCTGTTCAAGCGCCTCGATCTTGCCGTTGATAAGGGACAGGCGATCGATTCGGCCGGTGGGTCCGGCCAGCCACAGGCGAGCGTCCGCATCGGCCGCCAGCGCCGCGATCGTGCCCGTCGACAGGCTGGTGTCATGGCCGGGCACGCGCTGATAGCGCTCGAACGCCGCGTAATCGGGCGGCAGATAGACCAGCCCCTGGCGCTGAACGGCAATCCAGGCACCGCCTTCGCGATCGATCATGATCGCGTGCAGCTGCTCGCTGGGCAGGCCGGACGGCAGACCATCGACATGACCGATATGCCGGGAAAGGCCCTGTTGCGGATGCCAACGGTACAGGCCGCTGTAGGACACCACCAGCATGTGGCCGTCCGGATCCGCGCCGGCGAGACCGCTGATGGTCCTTTCGGCGGTCAGCACGACAGCCGGCTCAGCCGCATCGGCCCCGGCAACCGGTCCGAGTGAATGAAGCTCGGTGCCTTGCGAGTAGTAGATGTGACCCTCCACCTCGCCGAGCGACATCAGCACTGCGCCGTCGTCGCGACCGACAATGCTCCTGAAGCGATCCTGATCGGGCGAATACAGACTCAATTGCCCCGTTTGCAGCAGCCAGACCCGACAGGCGCTGTCGGTGAGCAGCTTGAGCTGGAAACCATTCGGACTCAGCCCGCTGTCGGACTGCTGGCCATAGAAACGGTAGTCCTCGGTGACCGGATCGTAGCGGGCCACGCCGCCGAGCATGAAGGCCAGCCAGATGCCGCCGTCGCAGTCCTCGGCGATCGACCAGATGTGGCCGTAGTCCAGCGGACCGCCGGCATCCCGTGGCGCCAGATGCCGGCGCTGGCGCAGATCCGGTCCGATTTCAATGACGCCCTGATCGGCAACGGCGGCCCAGACCGTGCCGCTGGAGTGTGCATGCAGCGCCATGATATTGCGGCCGGGCAGCGGATCGGGCCGGTCGGGATCAGCGCCGATGACCTCGATCCGCGTCCCATCGTGGCGAACCAGTCCACCCTGCGTGCCAATCCAGACATAGCCGAACTGGTCCTGCACCACGGCCTCGACCCGGTTGTCGGGCAGGCCGTCGGCCGCGCCGAGACGGTGAAATACCGGGCCCAGACCGTCGGCCAATACATCAGTCGATACCGCGGCCAGCGCCATCATGGCAAGCAGGCGGGCCAGAGCCATCCGGATCGCCGGAAAATTCGGCCACGACCAACCGCAGCGCTCTCGCCCGAAGCAATCCGGCGCATCATGCCTCAAGCCGACCGATAGCGGCGGACCGACCGCCTGTCCTGCTGCCAAATGCGACACCATGACTACAGCATACCCGGCCACCGGCGGCAATCAAGCCCTGGTTCGAACGCCTGCAGGCACTTACAACGCTATAATCGAGGCAAACCCGTACACCAGCGCTCATCATGCCCGCCCCACCCGCCAGCACCAGTTTCGAGATTGCGCCGGCCTTCGCCGTACCGATGGCGGTGGCCCATATGGCCGACCCCGACTCGCTCAACGCCGAGCTGATCGAACTGTTCGAGCGCTGCGCGGCCGAAGGCGACAAGTATCGCAATCCCGACCCGATGGTCTACCGGAACGATACCCTGTTCGAGAGCAATTTCACCTTGTTCGAGTGGCCGCAGGCCTGCGTGCAGCGGCTGCGCGAGTTCTGTCTGAGCCACCTCTACCGGGCCATCGGCGAGCTCAACGCTTACGATCTCGACCTGCTGCGCCGACTGCACGTCGCCACCGAATCGTGGTTTCACATCGCCCACCGAGGCGGCCTGTTCGGCGCGCACAACCACCCGATGCATTCCTGGTCCGGCGTCTATTGCGTGCAGCATGACGGGGACGATCCGAACACCCGCAGCGGACAGCTGACATTCATCAGCCCGTTCATTACCTCGACGACCTTCATCGATACGGCAGTCGCCAAACTGCGCGCACCCTACCGTATGGGCACGATGGGCTTGCGCCTGAAGCCGGGGCAGCTGGTGCTGTTTCCGTCCTGGCTGCTGCACGAGGTCATGCCCTACGAAGGCGACACCCGCCGGATCACGGTTGCCTTCAACGCCCGCTTCAAGCTGGCAGGTGCTCGCCCGGCGGACGTGCCGCGCGGCTGAGGGTCCTGGTCAGGCCGACGGCTTGCCAAATACGAACCAGTCGCCGGCCTTGTGCTGACCGCGGTAGGTGAGCGAACCGCGATCGAGCCGGTCCAGTCCGGCGACGGTGAACGCATCGGTCCAGTCCGGATGCGCGGCCAGCGCATCGTTGACTGCGAGCATCTGAGACAGCCGGTTGTAGCCATCGTCAAGCTGATTACAGGCCTGCTCGATGATCTGGCGCCGGCGGGCAAACGCGGCCGCGCTCATGCTGATACTGCCGGCGGCCAGGCTGAGGGCGTAGCGCAGCAGGGGCGTGGGTGAGCCCGTAGCCGCGTGCTCGAGCCCGGCGTGCACGGCGCGCATGCGCGAATCAAAGCTCGGTCCGTCCAGGCGCCCGGCCAGCCGCTTCCGCAGCAATTCGGTCAGACCGGCCTGGCGCAGCCGCTCGTATTCATCGCGTTCGCGCCGCATGGTCGAGAGCAGATCGCTGCTCAGCGCGTGGGCGACAATGGCCAGGCGGCCGCCGGGCCTGAGAAAGTGACGGCAACGCTCGGCAGCTGCGGCCCAGCGGCAATACTCGATCCCGTACTGGCTGGTGATCAGGTCGATCGAGTCGGGGGCGACGGCCAGGTCCTCGAGCCGCCGTCGACCCACGAAGCGGATCGAAGAAAGCAACTCACCGGCACCGGGAAAGCGGCGGGCAATGACCTCGGGGTGCACCTCGGCCGCATCAACCGCCGTGATGCGCACGCGCCGGCCCGCCCTGCGCGCCTGCTCGGCAACCAGCAGCGCAATGGCGCCGTTGCCGGTGCACACATCGAGCACGGCCGCCCCCTCGGGCAGGGCATCGACCTGTCGCGCCCAGAAGTCGGCAATCTCCCCGTCGTAGTTGGCGTGGAAATCCTCGGGCAGCGAGGTCAGGGCGCCAGACGCCCAGTAGCGGGACCAGCTGGCCGCGGCATCCGGTTTTTCAGAGGTTTCAGTCATCGCGCATCGGATTGGGCCAGTTGCGTGCGGCCGGCGGCAAGGCAACAAGCATGTTAGCAGGCCGGGGGTTCACAACCAAAAAAACGGCCCGGAAGACCGGGCCGTTTTTCGTTGCTGCGTTGCTGCAGGCAGGACTTAGAAGTTCTGCTTGTAGCGAACGTAGGGGATGCGGCCGTAGCCGTCGTACAGGCTGAAGTTGAAGCCGCGCAGCTCACCCGGATCCAGCACCGGATCCTTGTCGGCGATATTGTCGACGCCAACCGTGACCTGGGCATTCCACGGCGCATACCAGTTGACCTGCAGATCGTGGGTCGTCCAGGAAGGCAGACGATCCAGCGCACTGCTCTGGGCACTGTTCTGGCTGTGGATGTAGTTGAGGTTCCAGATGAACGCAAAGTCGCCCCAGCGGTACTGGTTGGCCAGCGTGGCACGCCACTTCGGCAAACCGGCTTCGCCGGCGACATTGGCGCCGCTGTCCACTTCAAAGTTGAACGTATTGGTGGCCTGCAGATCGGTACGCAGGCTGCCCATGTCGCCAAAGTCGAAGTTGGTGCGCAGGTTCAGGTCAACACCTTCGGTCTCGATCGTACCCAGGCTGGCAAAGCCGCGCTGGACGTACAGGATCTGACCGGTGCTCGGATCACGCGCCACACCCAGGCCGAGGTTTTCGTCGGGCACATCGGCGCCCGGCGGCAGATCGGCCAGTCCGGGCGGGCAGTTCTGCGTGGTACCCAGCAGGCAGTTGATGATCTGCTGCGAGCCGATGGCGGCAACGCGATCTTCGATTTCGGTGTGCCAGAAGTCAATCGATCCGCTCAGCCAGTCGAGCGGCTCGAAGGCCGCACCGATGCTGTACTGATCGGCATCCTCGGCACCGAGATCCGGGTTGGCGATGACGAAGGTGGTGACCTGGATGGCATCGGTCGGATCGACACCGAAGGCAATCGCCGTGGCTTCGTCAACCACCGAGTCGGCGGAGAACGACGGCCGAGCCGACAGGATATCGAGCGGCGGTGCGCGGAAGCCCTGGCCCCAGGACGCGCGCAGGGTCAGCTCGTCGATCGGCTGCCAGCGCAGCGCCAGCTTGGGCGAGGTGGCCGAACCGAAGTCGCTGTAGTCATCGTGGCGCAGCGCGCCGCTCAGTTCCAGCGTTTCGGTCAGCGGCACCAGGATTTCGCCAAACACCGCCCACTGCTCGCGACCGCCGGAAGCCGAGTTGCCGGCCGAACCGGTGATGTTGCCGTTGGCCTGCAGGTCATCATAGATGTCGCGATAATCTTCCTCGCGCCACTCAGCGCCGAAAGCCACGCCGACCGGACCGGCGCCCAGATCCCAGGCGAGATCGGTGCTGGCCATGGCGTAGGCTTCCTTCTGCTTGAAGTTGGCGTCACGACCGATGGTGGCGGTAAACGACTGCAGCACGTCCTGGCTGACCCCGAACGGGTCGTAGATGTTGTAGGCGCCGCTGTCGAACTGCGGCTGGGCCAGCGCGGAGACGATGTAGTTGCGGCCGATTTCGTGGTACTGCGACTCGGTGCGGCGCAGACCGAAGTCGAGATCGAAGGTACCGATGCGACCCTGGAAGCCGACGTCGATGTCGTAGACGTTGGCGTCGGTCGAGGTATCACGCGGGCCGTTGGCGGCGAAGCGATGGGTCAGCAGCAGGGTATCGTCAGCGAAGTCCTGGTAGTTTTCCCACAGCGGGTTCAGGCCGCCCTGTCCCGGCGGGGTGGCCGGATGGTTGGGCAGACCCGGGCTGAGCACGATGGCACCGAAGCCGCCGACCAGCCACGGCGAGGACGGCACCGGCGCGTAGCGGCCGAAGGACGTCACCCGGCTGACCTGGGCGTTGGCATAGATGGTCCAGTCGTTGTTGATGTCGTAGCTGGCGCGGGTAAACAGCGACTCGTTGCGGGTCGCGGCTTCGTCGGCGGACTGCAGCGTGAAGTCATACTGACACAGACCGGCCGCCTCGTTGATGATAAAACCCGGACCCGTGCAACCGGCACGGTTGGCCGCTAAGCCGCCCGGCAGGAACGAGAATCCGCTGGTCAGGAAGTTGTTCGAGAAGATCGAGGCGCCGCCCTGAGACCATTCGCGATCACGGGCAAAGATGATGTCGCGCGAGTTGTAGGACACGCCGGCCATCACGCGACCGCGGTCGCTGGCCGCACCGAAGACGATCGAGCCTTCCTCGGTATCGCCGCCTTCGCGCTCGGGCTCGGACAGGCCGGCCGTAATTTCGACGCCGGTGAAGTCCTTGCGGGTGATGATGTTGACAACACCGCCGATGGCGTCGGTACCGTAAATGGCCGAGGCACCGTCGGACAGGATTTCGATGCGCTCAACGGCGGCCAGCGGCAGGGTGTTGAGGTCCTGACCCGAGCCGAGGTTCGGCGCCACCGGGGCGCGACGGCCGTCGATCAGGATCAGCGTGCGGCCGGAGCCGAGGGCGCGCAGCGACAGGGTTGCCGCCGACTGACCGGACGAGCCGGACTGCGGGCGGAATGAACCGGCGCTGTTGAACGGCGTTTCGCGCAACAGGTCGGCGACCGAGGTCTTGCCCGAGAACTCGATGGTTTCACGGTCGATGACGGTGACCGGCAGGGCGCCTTCGATATCGGTTCGCTTGATGCGCGAACCCGTGACCTGGACGCGATCCAGATCGGCAGCCTCTTCCTGGGCGGCGACCGGGCCAGCGGTCACTGCCAGGCCGGCAACCATCCCCGCCCCGAGGGCGTAGGTAATTGCCTTGGCAAGTGGGTTACGGTTGTGCTTCATCAGACTCTCCATTGTCTTTTGATTTCTGGTTAAAGCATTCGATACTAGTATCGACAGCAATGTGTCGGAGCCAAGGAGCCACGCGCAGACGGCCGCAATACAGCGCGACCCGAACAAACGGGCCCTTCAACTCGTCGCCGATACTAGCACCATCATGCAGCAAAGAAAAGGGGTTTGTTAAGTGATCGTAAACGGCTAACCCAATTCGCGGCGCACGCGGTCCAGCGCCTGGTTGAGCGCCGACGGCACACGCGGCCCGAACCCGGCCAGATGACCGGCGACCGCCTCGAGTTCGGCACGCCACTGATCGGGATCGACCGCGAGCAGCTGGCTCATGTCGGGCGCCTGGTCGAGACCGTCGAGGCGAATGGCGCCTTCGGCAGGCAAACGCCCCACGGCCCGCTCCTCGGCTTCACCACCGCCGGCACAGCGCGCCAGAATCCACTCGAGCACGCGCATGTTGTCGCCAAACCCCGGCCAGATGAACCGGCCGCCGGCATCGCGCCGGAACCAGTTGACCTGAAAAATGCGGGGCGGATGTGAAAGGCGGCTGCCGATATCGAGCCAGTGCGCCCAGTAATCACCGAAGTGATAGCCGCAAAACGGCTTCATCGCCATCGGATCGCGGCGCACCACACCGACCTGTCCGGTGGCCGCCGCCGTGGTCTCCGAGGCCATGCCGGCCCCCAGCAGCACGCCGTGTACCCAGTCGTGCGCCTCGAGCACCAGCGGCGCCAGGGTCGCGCGCCGCCCGCCGAAAATGATGGCGTCGATCGGCACACCACGCGGATTCTCCGCCTGGCCGGAGTAGCTCGGACAGCGCTTGATCGACACCGTAAAGCGGGAATTCGGATGCGCCGCCGGGCCGTTCTTGGGGTCATAGTCGCGTCCGCGCCAATCGCGCACGGGACGACGCTGGTCGAGCCCCTCCCACCACGGCTGGCGGTCCTCGGTCACTGCAACGTTGGTAAAGATCGTCTCGCGACCGAGCATCGCCAGAGCATTCGGGTTGGTCTTTTCGCTGGTCCCCGGCGCGACCCCGAAAAACCCGGCTTCCGGGTTGATCGCCCACAGCCGGCCATCCTTGCCTGGCTGCAGCCAGCAGATGTCGTCACCGACGGTCCAGACCTTCCAGCCGGCCTCCCGATAGACCGCCGGCGGAATCAGCATGGCCAGGTTGGTCTTACCACAGGCCGAGGGAAAGGCGCCGGCAATGTAGCGCACCTCACCTTCTGGATTCTCGATGCCGACGATCAGCATGTGCTCGGCCAGCCAGCCCTCGCTGCGCGCCTGGTGACTGGCAATGCGCAGCGCGTGGCATTTCTTGCCCAACAGCGCGTTGCCGCCATAGCCCGAGCCATAACTCTGGATCGACAGCGCTTCGGGAAAGTGCATGATGTAGCGCCGGTTCGGGTCGAGCTCGCCGGTCGAGTGCAGCCCCTTGACGAAGCCGCCGTCGCGCTCGATACGCTCGAGCGCCGACGCGCCCATGCGCGTCATCAGCCGCATGTTGGCCACCACGTAGGCGCTGTCGGTGATCTCGACACCGCAGCGCGCCAGCGGAGAATCGACCGGGCCCATGCAGTACGGCACCACATAAAGCGTGCGGCCCTCCATGCAGCCGGCGAACAGACCGTTCATCAGCGCGCGCGCCTCGGCCGGGGCCATCCAGTTGTTGTTCGGGCCGGCGTCGTCCTCGCGCTCGGTGCACACGTAGGTCAGGTGCTCGACGCGCGCGACGTCGTCAGGGTCGGAGCGGTGCAGATAGCAGTCCGGATGAGACTGCGGGTTGAGCCGCTCCAGCTCACCGGATTCAAGCATCTGCTCGAGCAGTCGATCGCGTTCGGCACGGGAACCGTCGCACCAGTGCACCCGAGCCGCGCGGGTGTGCGCGGCCACCTGATCGACCCAGTCGTTCAGGGCTTGCAGTTTCGATGACATGTTCAGTCTTTGTGCGAGTCGTCGGACAGGAGCGTGCAGACTAGCGAGTCAGGCCGGCCGATGCAACGCCATTGCATCGATTTTTCAAATACTGAACTTATACACAATCAGCCACATCAATAAATCTACACCTTGAAGGGTTTCAGCCGGCGCGGGCGATCGACCAGTTCCGGGCGCAGGTACTGCGGCAGACCGTCGCGCCCGTAGACCGGGTAGGCCTCGCCCCGGATCAGCGGCTCCAGGTAGGCACGGCAGCTGGGCGTGATGCCGAACCCGCTGGCCGAGATGAATTTCTTCGGCATCTTCTTTTCGCGGTTGGCAATGCGCGACAGCGGTGCCGACTCGATGGTCCAGCGGTAAGGCTGATCGGAGTGGCGCTTGATGACCGGCATCACGCTCGATTGGCCGGCCAGCGCCAGTTCCACCGCCGCCCTGCCCACCGCCCGGGCCTGCTCGACATCGGTTGCCGAGGCAATGTGCCTGGCCGAGCGCTGAAGATAGTCGCTGACTGCCCAGTGGCACTTGTAACCCAGTCGGCGCTTGACGATGTCGGCCACGACCGGCGCCACGCCGCCGAGCTGTCGGTGCCCGAACGCATCGATGGTGCCGGCATCGGCCAGGAATCGGCCAGCGGCATCACGCGCGCCCTCCGAGACCACGATCGAGCAGTAGCCCTGGCCGTCGACCGAACGTTTCACCGTGGCACAGAACGTCCGCTCGTCGAACGCCACCTCCGGAAACAGGATGACCTGCGGCGGATCGCCCTTGCCGCGCGCAGCCAGTCCGCCGGCCGCGGCAATCCAGCCGGCATGACGACCCATGACCTCCATGATGAAGACCCGGGTCGAGCTCGACGCCATCGCCATGACGTCCAGGCTGGCCTCCATGATCGAGACGGCCACGTACTTGGCCACCGATCCGAACCCGGGGCAGTTGTCGGTCACCGCCAGGTCGTTGTCGATGGTCTTGGGTATGCCGATGCACTGGACCGGAAAACCGAGCGTGTCGCCAATCTGCGAGACCTTCCAGGCCGTATCGGCCGAGTCATTGCCGCCGTTGTAGAAAAAGTAGCCGACATCGTGGGCCCGGAAGACATCGATCAGCCGCTGGTACTCGTGCCGG
The DNA here is from genome assembly GCA_013285445.1 of Pseudomonadota bacterium. NCBI lineage: Bacteria > Pseudomonadati > Pseudomonadota > Pseudomonadota bacterium. Next base: position 3,208,353 of record CP053448.1, read on the forward strand.
TTGTCCTCGATCGACTTGAGCTTGTGGCGACACGACCCGAACACCCCGCCCGGGGTGTAACCCAGGGCCTCGAGATCCTTCTGGCTCAGCCTTGAAGCGTCCACCAGGCGCTCTTCCAGGACACCGATGATGCCGTCGCGCGCAGCCAGCACCCGGCCGATGCGATCGCGGTTGGCGCGCGCGGTCTCGATCACCGCCGCCGCGGTTGCATTGATCACCGGCGTGACGCCGCCGGACTGGGCATACAAGATATTCTTCTTCGGCATGGGGTGTTTTCTCACTCGACGTTGGGGGAAGCATATCGAATCGTCCATGCGCATGCCTGCCTGATTGAGCGCCCGCAGGTCGGGGCCGCGCCCCGTTGAGTCCCTTAGGTCGGGGCCGCGTCCCCGACGGACATTATCCGAGATCTGTACACACCGATCTACGCGTATTCGCGCCTGATACTTCGTCCGTCAGCGACGCGGACCCGGCCTGCGCGGACTTCGATCCGCCAGGACGCCACCAAACCAGCCGCAGGCAGCGATGCCGCCATTTGACACCCCCGGTCATCCCGGTTAGCTTTGGCGGCTTGATTCCACCGACTGCCGCATCGCGGCGACAACATCTTATGCGTATCGTTTTGCTTGGCCCGCCGGGCTCCGGCAAGGGCACTCAGGCGGCGCTGCTCAAGGAGCGAATCGGCGTGCCGCATATTTCGACCGGCGAACTGCTGCGCGCGGCCGTTGCCGAAGGCACCGAACTGGGCCGCAAGGCCAGGGCGGCGATGGACGCCGGACAGCTGGTTTCAGATGAGCTGATGCTCGGCCTGATCGAGGAAAAGCTGGGTCAGCCCGAGGTCGAACCGGGGTTCATTCTCGACGGCTACCCGCGCAACCTGGCCCAGGCGCATGCGCTCGACCAGCTGCTGACCCGGCTCGGCCAGCCGCTTGACCGCGCGGTCGAACTGGTTGTCGACGAGGAGCAGATCATCGAACGGCTGGCAAACCGCGCGGCCGAGGAAAATCGCTCCGACGACAGCGAAGACGTGGTGCGCAATCGCCTTGAGGTCTACCGCCAACAGACCGCGCCGGTGTCGCACTACTACGACGAACGCGGGCTCCTGGTGCAGGTTGACGGCGCCGGCACGATCGAGGCGATCAATCAGCGGCTGGCGGCGGTCTTGGACTGACCCGAATCAGCACCCGCAGCGTGTCCGGCCCGCGCTCGGCATGAACCAGCTCATGCCCGGTCTTGTGGCAGAAGACCGCCAGGTCAAGCTCGGCCAGCGGATCGGTTGCGATGACTTCGAGCAGCTCGCCTTGGGCCATGTCGTTGATCACCGACCGCGTGCTGACCACCGGCTGCGGACACAGCATTCCGGTACAATCCAGTCGGCGATGCGGCTTGAGTGGTTCTTGCATGATTGAATTCCTGTCCCGGCTGCTGGGCATTGTCCTGCTGCGACTCGGCCCCCAGGACCTGCCGGCCGGCTGGCTGCCGACGGGGCTGTCGGTATTGCTCTACCTGGCGGCGCTGGCCTTGAGCATGCACTGGGCAGGGCAGCCGGAGCGTCCGGCAACTTTCCTGCTGCTGGCCGTAGTCCTGCCCATCGGGCTGGCTCGCATTGTACTGGCACTGCGCAGGCGTCCGGAGCGGACCGAGCAGACCCTGACCGCGCTGTTCGGCACGGCGGCGATCCTGTCGCTGGCGGCCCTGCCGCTGTCCGCATCGGACGCCAGGCCGCCAACGGCGCCACTGGTGCTGCTCAGCCTGTTTCTGTTTTTCTGGTCGTTCGCAGTCGATGCCCATATCTGGCGCCACGCGCTCGAGGTCCGGTTCGTGACCGGCCTGACCGTGGCGGTGGTCCTGTTTGCCATCAGCCTGCTGACCATCACTGCTCTGACGGGGGTTCCGTGAACATTCACATACTCGGCATATGCGGCACGTTCATGGGCGGTCTGGCCGCGCTGGCGCGAGCCGACGGGCACCGCGTCAGCGGATCGGACGAAAACGCCTACCCACCGATGAGCACGCTGCTTGCGTCGCTGGGAATTGCGGTCCACGAGGGCTATGACCCGGCCCATATCCCGGACGATGTCGAGCTGGTGCTCATCGGCAATGCGCTCAGCCGCGGCAACCCGGCCGTCGAGCATATTCTCAATCACGATATTCCATTCAGCTCGGGGCCGCGCTGGCTTGGCGAGAATTACCTGCGGCACCGAACCGTGCTGGCGGTCGCCGGCACCCACGGCAAGACCACGACCGCCAGCATGCTGGCCTGGATTCTCGAACACGCCGGCCTGCAGCCCGGGTTCCTGATCGGCGGCGTTCCGCTCAACTTCGAGCTGTCCGCCCGCTCGGGCCAGCGCCTGTTCGTGGTCGAGGCCGACGAGTACGACACCGCCTTCTTCGACAAGCGCGCGAAGTTCGTGCACTATCGCCCGCGGATTGCCGTGCTCAACAATCTCGAGTTCGACCACGCCGATATCTATCCCGACCTCGGCGCCATCCAGACCCAGTTTCACCATCTGGTTCGCACCATTCCGGGCAACGGTCATGTGGTGGTCAATGCCGCTGACGCGGCCCTGCGACAGGTGCTCGAACGCGGCTGCTGGAGCCCGATGCACCTGTTCGGCATCAGCGACTCGAGCGAATGTGCCTGGCAGGTTCGCCTGGACGAGCCCGCCGGCCGAAAGCTGACTTTTCTCCATGACGGACAGGCCGTCGGCACGCTGAGCTGGTCCCTGACCGGCCGCCATAACGCGCTCAATGCGCTGGCCGCCGTGGCTGCCGCGGCCCAGGCCGACGTGGCACCCTCGACCGCCATCGAGGCGCTGTGCAGATTCCGCGGCGTCAAGCGACGGCTGGAGCTGCTCGGCGAACGCGCCGGCATCAGCGTCTACGACGATTTCGCCCACCATCCAACGGCCATCCGCCTGACGCTCGAAGGCCTGCGGCGCGCCGTTGGCGGGGCCCGTATCCTGGTCGCGCTGGAACCGGCCAGCAATACCATGCGCGGCGGCTTTCACGTCGCCGAACTGCCGCCGGCCCTGGCCGCCGCCGACCATGTCTGGTTGCGCACATCCGAGGGCATGGACTGGAACCCTCACGATTTGCTCGAACACACCGGCGGCGATGGGCGGCCGCACCGGCTTGTCGACGACCTGCTCGAGGACCTGCGTGCCCAGGCCCGCAGCGGTGATCACGTGATATTCATGAGCAACCGGGGCTTTGACAACGCCCCGCGACGATTCTTCGACACGCTGAAGTGAACACCGTGGAGCTGCCGCTATTCCCGCTGCAAACGGTGCTGTTCCCCGGCGCCGTCGTGACGCTTCGTATTTTCGAGCCACGCTATCTCGACATGATTCGCGATTGCGCCCGCAGCAGCACCGGCTTTGGCGTGGTCTGTGCACACACCGGCGACGGCGACCACCCGGCCGCCCGGCATGCCCGCGTCGGCACGGAGGCGGCGCTGATCGACTTCACCACGCTCGAGGACGGACTGCTGGGCGTGAGCTGTCGTGGCCAGCGGCGTTTTCGCGTTCAGTCCACGCGAGCACGCGATAACGGCCTGCTGATTGCCGAGGCGAACTGGCTGCCGCCGGAGCCGGCCGTGCCGGTGCCGATACGATTTGCCACACTGCAAACACTGATGCAGGAGCTGCTGCGCCAGCGCGAAGTGGCCCATCGGGTCGATGTCGACATCGAGGATGCCGGCAGCCTGGGACGCGCGCTGAGCGCCATCCTGGCGCTGTCGCTCGAGCACAGCCAGGCGCTGCTCGAAATCACCGACCCCGTTGCGCGCCTGGAAGCGCTGGTCAGCCTGCTGCAGGACGATCAGTAGGCGAGCAACACGCGCCCGCCGTCTTCCACATCAATCACCTCGATCGATCCAAGCGAGCGCTCCAGCACCGCCATAGCCCGCCGCGCATCACCCGTCTCGCGCCAGCGGTGCAGCAGCAGCAGGAATTCGCCGATACCCTCGATTCGCACCTGCCCAAGCCAGACCGGGACAGCGCCCGGGTCGAGAGCAACCCCCGAATCCCACAGCCGCAGCACGGCCTTTCGATCCTCGTCGAGCGGCCGAACGAGGACCAGGCGCTCGCGATGGCCGGCAAAGTCGCGCGGCAGATGGGGCAGCGCATCGCGACGGGGCGGTACGCTGAGCAGCGCCGCCAGTCCGCCTGATCGCTCCCCGGGCCGCACCCAGCCCGACCGCGCCAGCTCGTCCTCGAACGCGTCGACAGGCCCGGCATACTGGAAGTCAAAGCGCTGCCGTGCCGCATCACCGATCTGCGAACGCTGCTGCGGCAAGCTGCGCCATTGCCCTGTCAACCAGTCGTCCCGGGCCAGCGAGCGCTCTGGCAGGGCCATGCGGGTGATGTCGGCCAGCCGCCCGTAGCCGGCCGGGAACTGCAGTGCGGTCGCAGCAACGATCAGGGCGTAAAAGGCAACCGCCAGCATCGCCGGATGGCGTCGCTGCAGCGCACGTTGACGATAGGCCATGCCAACCAGCGCCAGCCAGCCACCGCCGAGTGCCAGCGCAGCCAGCAGGCCGCTGAGAGACGCGCGCGCCAGGTAGAAATGGGAAAAGACCATCATCGTCAGCAGCGCGGAATTGATCAGGTAGGGCCACTTGCGGCGGCTTGCGGCGAGATCCTTGGCAATCATCACGGCAAAGAAACCGAGCACGACCGTGGTCAGCGTCAGCCCGCGATGCGGCAGCTCACCAAGTGCCGGCAGAAGCGCCGGAGCCGGCGCTGTCAGGCTCATCAGCGCCGCCAGCACCTCGGCCAGCAGCCAGCCGCCGGCGGTGGCAACCAGCCAGTGCGCTGCTGCGTTTCCACGTCCAAGCGCAACCATCAGGATCGTCATCAGGCCAGCAACCAGACCCATGACCGGCAGATCCCCGGCCAGCCCCAGCGTGATGAACAGGGGATCGGCCGTTTGCGTGCGCAAGCTGGCGGCCAGCCCGGCAAGCGCCTGGACGGACTGCTGATCGTCGCCGCCGACCAGCGGCGCAATCGTCAGCACCGCAGCCAGCACGCCGATACAGGCCAGCAGCAGCAGGCCCAGCAACGCCACCGAGATGGCTTCGCGCCGTCCCGAAGCGGGCTCGAACAAGGGCCGGGCCAGCCCGCCGATCACCGGATGATCGCGACTCCAGCGAATCAGGCTGCGCAGCCACCAGGCGCTGCGGCGCGCCGTGTAGCCATAGACCAGGCGCGTCAGCCAGACCGCCAGCCATACACCGGCGACGAGGATGATCAGTACCGCAACCAGGCGGCCGGCGAACTCCGCCGCCAGGGACAGTGACGCGCCAAACAGCATGCCCGGCAGCAGATACAGGGGCGACCAGATGATGCACGCCGGCACGGCCACGCTCAGAAGGCGCCTGACAGGCAGGTCCATCATGCCGGCCACCAGCGGTGTCAGCGGACGCAACGGCCCGATCAGCCGTCCGAAAAACAGCCCCTTGCGGCCGTGGGTCGCCACCGCACCCCGGGCGGCAGCCAGCAGATCGGCCCGACGACGCAGAATCCACAGCCGGTCAATCCGATCGCGGTAGCGGCGGCCCAATCCGTAACTGACCAGATCACCGGCCAGGGCACCGCTCGAAGCACTGGCCCAGCAGGCGGCAAACAGGACCGGGTCGGAGCCAACCACGGCACCGACGATGAACAGCAGCACGATCCCGGGAATGAACAGGCCGACGATGGCCAGCGATTCGAGAAAGGCAAACACCAGGGCCATGCCGACCAGCCACCCCGGGTGCACCCGGGCAAACTCGATGATACCGGCGATCAGACTGGATTCCATTCCAAATGGCGCTGGCTACCGTCATTCCATAGCATAATGCGATGTTCTGTCCCTGGAATGACGATTTGCCATCATGAATCCATCACTCAAGCAAAAAACCCTGTTCATTACCGGCGGCTCACGCGGCATTGGCCTGGCCATTGCGCTCCGGGCCGCCGCCGACGGCGCCAACATCGCGATTGCCGCCAAGACCGATCGACCGCACCCGAAACTGCCCGGCACCATTCACACGGCGGCGGCGGAAATCGAGGCGGCCGGGGGCCAGGCGCTGCCGCTGAAAGTCGACATTCGCGACGAAACAGCCGTTGCCGATGCCATGCGCGAGACAGCCGACCGGTTCGGCGGCATCGACATCCTGGTCAACAACGCCTCGGCGATCTATCTGGCACCCACGCCGGACGTACCGATGAAGCGCTTCGATCTCATGCACGGGGTCAATACGCGGGGGACGTTCGTCTGCTCGCAGACCGCCCTGCCCTGGCTGGAGCGGGCCGGGAACCCGCATATTCTCAATCTCTCACCGCCGCTGAATATGGACGCGAAGTGGTTCGCACCGCACGTCGCCTACACCATGGCCAAGTACGGCATGAGCATGTGCGTGCTGGGCATGGCAGCGGAATTCCGCGAGCGCGGCATTGCCGTCAACGCCCTGTGGCCGAAGACGGTCATCGCCACGGCCGCGCTGGCCATGCTCGGCGGCGCCGTCCGGCCGGAGAACTGCCGCAAACCCGAGATCCTGGCTGACACCGCCCACTGGATCCTGACCCGGCCCGCCGGCGAGACCACCGGCCATTTCTTCATCGACGAGGATGTGCTCGAGAAGATGGGTGTGACCGACCTGGACCAGTACGCCGTCGAGCCCGGCAACGAGCTGTTGCCGGATCTGTTTATTTGAGGAGGAGGGAAGCGGCGCAAGGCGCCTTTCACCTTTCGCCTTTCACCTCGCCCCTACCGCCTGTCGATCGCCACATAGTCGCGCTCGGCGGCGCCGGTGTAGACCTGGCGGGGCCGCCCGATGCGGTGGGGCGTGGCCGACTGTTCCAGCCACTGGCTAACCCAGCCAACGGTGCGGCCGATGGCGAACATGGCGGTGAACATGCTGGTCGGGATCCCCAGGGCCTTGTAGATGATGCCGGAGTAGAAATCAACGTTGGGATACAGCTTGCGCTCGACGAAGTAGTCGTCTTCGAGCGCAATCCGTTCCAGCTCCATGGCCAGATCAAGCAGCGGATCCTGCTGGCCCAGATCTTCGAGCACCTCGTGGCAGGCCTTGCGAATGATGGTGGCACGCGGATCGAAATTCTTGTAGACGCGATGGCCGAAGCCCATCAGCCGGAACGGGTCGTTTTTGTCCTTGGCGCGCTTGATGAACTCGCCGACCCGGCTGAGATCGCCGATCTCGTTGAGCATGTTGAGCACGGCCTCGTTGGCGCCACCATGTGCCGGCCCCCATAGCGCCGCCAGGCCGGCGGCCACGCAGGCATAGGGATTGGCGCCGGTCGATCCGACCAGCCGGACGGTCGAGGTCGAGGCATTCTGTTCGTGGTCGGCGTGCAGGATGAACAGCAGATCCAGCGCCCGGGCCGCCACCGGATTGACTTCGTAGGCCTCGGCTGGAACCGAAAACATCATGTGCAAGAAGCGCTCGGAGTAGTCCAGCGAGTTGCGCGGGTAGGCGCTCGGCCAGCCCATGTAGTGGCGGTAGGCAGCGGCAGCAATGGTCGGCATCTTGGCGATCAGCCGTTTGGCGGCCAGCTCGCGCTGCTCGGGATCGTTGACGTCGAGCTTGTCGTGATAGAAGGCGGCCATCGAGCCCACGACACCCGACAGAATGGCCATCGGATGGGCGTTGTAGTGAAAGCCCGAGATAAAGTTGTTGATCTTCTCGTGGACCATGGTGTGGTAGGTAATATCGCGCTCGAACTGACCGTACTGGTTCGGGTCGGGCAGTTCGCCGTAGAGCAGCAGATAGGCCACCTCGACAAAGTTGGACCGCTCGGCCAGCTGCTCGATCGGATATCCGCGGTAGCGCAGGATGCCGGCATTGCCGTCAATGAATGTGATGTCACTCTTGCAGCTCGCCGTCGCCCCGTAGCCGGGATCGAAGGTGAAGTATCCCAGTGTCGGGTGCAGCTGGCTGATGTCCAGCGTCGGATCACCTTCAGTACCGGCCACCACCGGCAGCTCCAGTACTTTTCCGGACTCCTCGTCGGACAGGGTGATGTTGCGGTCGCTCACCGGGGTCTCCTTGGGCTGTGGTTTGACGAACCGGTACGACAATGCCGTGCCGTACGGAGCGGCAAAGTATCGCACAACCCGGGGGGCGCTTGCATCAACGGTAGCAACCGAACGGCGCGCCGGGATGCGCGCTGCCGCTTCCGTCTGCTACGCTTGGAGCAGTCTTGCCTCGCCTGGAGCGATCGATGAGCCTTGCCAAACGGACAACAGCCGTCATCATGTTCTGCACGGTGGTCGTGTCGTCGGCAAGGGCCGACATGGTCATCGATGCCGACATGACCGGAAACTGGTTCGTTGCCGGTCAGCCCGGACATGGCCTGCAGCTCGAAATCATCGATCTGAGTCGCGCGGTCGTTGCCTGGTATACCTTCGACACCGAGGGCCAGCCCCTGTGGCTGTTCGGTGAGGGCCGCATCGAAGGCGACACGATCGTTGCCGATCTGTACCGCTTCGAGGGCACCCGCTTTCCGCCCGACTTCGAGTCCGACGAGATTGCGGGCACGAAGTGGGGCCGAATCCAGATCCGCCGCACCGGCTGCGATGCGGCAGCGTTTTCCTACACACCCGAAGAGGGCGCCTACCTGCCCGCCGAGTTCCCGCTGCAGCGGCTGACCCGCATCGATGGCTCGCGCTGCGGCCCGGAGGCGCCGGGCCAGACCGTGGCCTGGGATCTGCGTCACGGCAACCAGGGCTTCGAGCCGCTGTTTGTCGACTATCCCGAAGGCGGGGAGGACTTCTACGAGTTGGCCGCGGGCCACCGCGCAATGCCGGCACCATGGGATGATCGCGGCGGCATCGAGATCAGCGGCAACAATCACTCCGACGATCTGATGATGCTGCTGTTTCGCCCGCTTCGCGGACTGACTCCCGGCGCCAGCTATGTCATCGAGCTGGAGATGCAGTTTGCCAGCGATGTGCCGTCAGGCTGCGTCGGTATCGGCGGGTCGCCCGGGGACAGCGTGTTCATGCGGCTCGGCGCGGCCGGCCAACGGCCCGATACCGAGATCGTCGACGGCATGCACCGGGCCATCCTCGACCTGGGTCAGCAGGCCAGCCCGGGTGACGATGCGCTGGGCGTCGGCACTCTGGCCAACGGCCTTGATGAATCGCTGTGCGCGGATCCGGATCGGCCGTGGCGCCTCAAGCGCGTCTCGACCGCCGGGCAGGCACTTGAAGTCACCGCCGACGCCGAGGGCCGCATCTGGGTCTACGGCCTGAGCGATTCGGGATTCGAGGGCACCACGATCTGGTACCTGACCGAATTCGTGGTGCGGCTGGACGAACTGGAGTAGCCGGCCAGGGCACCCATCCGACCACCGCCTTCGGGGCCATGGCGCCAGCGTCGGCTCAGACGTCCACGAACTGCTCGGCATCCCCCAGCCAGCGCTCGATGATCAGGTCGGCGCCTGCAGCATCAAGCGTTCCGGCCAGCGACTTGACCGAATCGAGCAGCCCGGCATCGCGCGCCAGGTCGGCCACGCGGAAACGCAGCATGCCGGTCTGGCGGGTGCCGAGCACCTCACCGGGGCCGCGCAGCTCGAGATCCCGTTCGGCAATGACGAAGCCGTCGTTGGTCTCGCGCATCGTCTCAAGGCGCTTCTGCGCGGTCTGTCCCAGCGGCGGTTTGTAGATCAGCACGCAGGCGGCCTGTTCGCTGCCGCGTCCGACCCGGCCCCTGAGCTGGTGCAGCTGAGACAACCCGAGCCGCTCGGCGTTTTCGATCATCATCAGGCTGGCATTGGGTACATCCACGCCAACCTCGATCACCGTGGTCGCGACCAGCAGGTCGACCCGGCCGCCGGCGAAGTCTTCCATCACGCCCTGCTTGTCGGTCGGTTTCATGCGACCGTGAACCAGCCCGACGGTAAACTGCGGCAAGGCTGCGGCCAGCTCCCCGGCGGTCGACTCGGCCGCCTGTGCCTCGAGCACATCGGACTCCTCGATCAGCGGGCAGACCCAGTAGGCCTGGCGACCCTCGGCCAGGGCGCGCCTGAGGCGCTCGATGATTTCCTCGCGACGGCCCTGACTGATGGCCACGGTAGTCACCGGCTTGCGACCCGGCGGCAGCTCGTCGATCACCGAAATGTCGAGGCCGGCATAGCTGGTCATCGCCAGGGTGCGCGGGATCGGTGTGGCGGTCATCACCAGCTGGTGCGGCACGCGCTGCCCCTCGCTGCCCTTGGCGGCTAGCGCCAGGCGTTGATGCACGCCGAAGCGGTGCTGCTCGTCGACCACGACCAGCGCCAGGTCACGGAATTCCACGCCTTTCTGGAACAGGGCATGCGTGCCGATCGCGATCGACGCATCGCCGGCCAGGCCCTCAAGCGCCTCGCGCCGGGCCTTGCCCTTGACCTTGCCGGCCAGCCAGACCGGCTCGATATCCAGCGGACCAAGCCACGCCGAGAGCGTGTTGAGGTGCTGCTCGGCCAGAATTTCGGTGGGCGCGACGATCGCCGCCTGGCGGCCGCTGGCGGCCGCGGCCAGCAGGGCGAAGGCCGCGACCAGTGTCTTGCCCGAGCCGACGTCGCCCTGCAACAGGCGACGCATGGGCCGGCGTCCGGCCAGGTCGCCCGCAATCTCGGCAATCACGCGTCGCTGTGCGCCCGTCGGCGCGAAGCCGACGGCCTCGAGCAGGCGCGACTCAAGCGCCGCATCCGGTTTGAGCGGCCGCGATTGCTGACGGGCGCGGGCGCGGTTGAGCCGGGTCAGGGCGAGGTGATGGGCCAGCAGCTCTTCAACGGCCAGACGCTGCACGGCCGGATGATGGCCGTCGAGAAGGGCGTCGAGTCTCTCGTCAGGTGCCGGCCGGTGAACGATGCGAACGCACTCGACCAGAGCCGGACAAGCAGCTCCGGCCAGCGCATCCGGCAGCGCCAGCGCACCGGAAAGCGCGCGCTCGACAGCCGCGTCGATCAAGCGGGCCAGCGTGGCCTGGGCCAGGCCCTGGGTAACCGGGTAGATGGCGGTCAGGTACTTCGGCAGCGGCGGCGCGGCGCCCTTGCCCAGCACCTGCGCCTGTGGATGGGCCATTTCAAAACCCTGCGGCCCGAAACGCACATCGCCGAAGCAGCGCACCCGGTTGCCCACCCGGAACATGCGCTGCTGCGAGGGGTAGAAGCGGAAGAAACGAAGCGTGATTTCGCCGGCGTCGTCGGCCAGCGTCACCAGCAGCATGCGCCGCCGGCGCTGCACCACTTCATGGTGGACGACCCGGCCCTCGACCTGCACGCGGGTGTCCGGCCGAACCCGGTTCATCGGCACGATACGCGTGCGGTCTTCGTAGCGCAACGGGCGATGGAACAGCAAGTCGATCTCGCGGGTCAGGCCCAGCGCCTTCAGGCGCGAGGCCACCTGCGGCCCGACGCCATCGAGTTCGCTGACCGCGCGCAGGCCGCCTTCGCTCACGATGCAGACAATACCGGTCGACGGCGTTCAGCCGCCGCCCAGCACCATGACGGCATCCATCTCGACCGGCACGCCCCTGGGCAGGGCCGAAACCTCGACAGTGGCCCGCGCCGGATACGGCTCGGAGAAGCGCTCGGCCATCAGCTCGTTGACCACACCAAACTGCCCCAGGTCAGTCAGGAAGATATTGAGCTTGACGACATCGTCAAGCGAGCCGCCGGCTGCCTCGGCCACCGCCTTCAGGTTGTCAAATACGCGGTTGACCTGATCGGTGAAGTCGCCTTCGACGACTTCGCCGGTCGCCGGATCGAGCGGAATCTGACCGGACAGGTAAACCGTGTCACCGGACCTGACGGCCTGGGAATACGGCCCGATGGCCGCCGGTGCGTGGCTGGAATGGATGGGTTGTCTTGACATGATCCTTCTCCGGGGATGTAAGCCAGGCAGCGTGTCAATCGTTCAGCCCTTGATGCCGCAGACGAGCCGATCTCGCATGGTTGATAAGACTTGCGCGCAGGATGGCTCCGGCAACAGGGCGTGTCCGAAGAACGGGCCTCGCCTCCACCCTGCGGCCGAACGTGCAGACTTGCCTTGTAACAGCACCCGCGCCGGCATGCAACTCGTTTGATCCCGCGTCATTCACCACCCGCACGTCACGAGAGGTCGTCAGGGCGTGCAGATAAGGCGTTTCTCGACCGAGCGCGCCGGAAATGCACTCACCTGTACGGTGAAGGATGCGCGACCGAGCGAAACGGTGCAGATGCGCGGTCTGGCGGCGTCGCAGTAGAGCGGGTGGTGAATCAGGCGGATTGATACTCACGCGATCTCCCGCGTGACTTTTAGCACGTGGCGGTTGCGGCGCAGACGGCGCATGACGCGCGCGAGCTGATCGCGCCCGGTCACGGCCAGGGTGAAGTGCAAAATGGCCGTCTCCCGCGTGCTGGAGGGCTGTTCGACCCGCTCGATGTTGGCGCCGACCTCGCTCAGGGTGGCCGAAACCGAGGCCAGCACACCGGGGCCGTTGACCGTCACGATCTTCAGCCGCACCAGGAACTGTCCACGCATCACCGGCGCCCAGTTGACTTCCAGACAGCGATCGGCATGGCTCTTGCGTAACTCCGGCACGTTGGGGCAGCGCTGCTGATGCACGACAATCCCCTTGCCGGGCGAGAGGTAGCCCATGATGGCATCACCGGGTACCGGATGACAGCAGTTGGCGTACTCGATGGCGCTGCCCTCGGTGCCGCCAATGGTCAGGCTTTCGGATTCTGGCTCCTCGCTGGACCGCCGCTGGGTCAACGGCAGCAGCTTGTGCGCAACGACTCGTGCGAGCATGTCACCGCGGGCAATCCGGATCAGCAGGTCTTCGAGGCGATCGACACCGAGGCGCTTGAGGTAGCGACCGAGCCGGCGCTGCGAAATCTTCTCGAGCGAATAGCCGCGGCGGGCCAGGGCCTGATCGAGCAGGCGATGGCCGATGGCGACCGAATCGGCCTGTTCGAGATTCTTCAGGTGGGCACGGATGCTGGAGCGCGCCTTGGAGGTGACCACGAACTCCAGCCATTCGGGCTGGGGCGTGGCCTCCGGATCGGTGATGATCTCGACCGTCTGACCACTTTCCAGGCGTGTGTTGAGTGGCATGGGTTCGCGGTCGATACGAGCGCCAACGGCCTGGTTGCCGATATCGGTATGGATGGCATAGGCGAAGTCCAGCGCGGTCGAATCGGCCTTGAGATCGATGATCTTGCCGCGCGGCGTGAACACGAAGACCTCGTCGGGAAACAGCTCGGCCTTGGCCGCGTCCAGGAACTCGACCGAATCGCCGGCACGCGACTGGGTCTCGACCAGCTTCAGCAGCCATTCACGGGCCCGCACTGCGGTCGATCCGTCCGGCGTGGCCTTGTAGAGCCAGTGCGCGGCAGCGCCCTTCTCGGCAACCAGGTCCATCTCCTCGGTGCGGATCTGCATTTCGACCGGTACGCCATAGGACGAATTGAGCACGGTGTGCAGCGACTGGTAACCGTTCGGCTTGGGCAGCGCAATATAGTCCTTGAAACTGCCGGGTTTGGGCTTGTAGAGCGCGTGCACGATACCCAGAGCCTGGTAGCAGTGCGGCTCGGACTGGGTCACGATCCGAAACGCGTACAGATCCATGACCTGGTCATAGGACAGCGACTTGTCGCGCATCTTGCGGTAGATGCTGTAGGTGGTCTTGGTACGGCCCTCGACGCGCGCCGGAATACCGGCCTCGCTCAGGCGCTTCTTGACCGATTCACCGATCGAGTCGATGATTTCGGCCCGGTTTCCGGCACTGCGCTTGACCCGGCGGCTGATGATGCGATAGCGGTTGGGATAGAGATGGCAAAAGCCCAGATCCTCGAGTTCCTCGCGCAGCTCGTTCATGCCCAGCCGGGCCGCGATCGGTGCGTAAATATCTAGCGTTTCGGCCGAAATCCGCCGCCGCGCGTTCACCGACATCGCCTCGATCGTGCGCATGTTGTGCAGACGATCAGCCAGCTTGATGAAGATCACGCGCAGGTCACGGCTCATGGCCAGCAGCAGCTTGCGGAAGCTCTCCGCATCGGCCTCGCGCCGGGTGCGGAACTTCATCTTGTCCAGCTTGGTGACGCCGTCGACCAGTTTTGCGATCTGCGGATCGAAGTCGCGCTCCAGATCTGCGTGTTCGAGCGCAGTGTCCTCGATGGTGTCATGCAGGATGGCTGCGGCGATGGTCTGGTGATCCATGCGCATGCCGGCGAGGATGCGCGCGACCTCAACCGGATGAAAGATATAGGCTTCGCCCGTGCGGCGCTTCTGACCCTCGTGCGCTTCGGCGCCAACCTCGTAGGCACGCAGCACGATGGCGACATGCTCCGGTTCGAGGTAAGTATTGAGCAGCCCCCTCAGCTCGCGAACCGGACCGGGCAGCATGGCACAACTCCGTTCGGGTGGGGGGGCGTCAGTCGGGTCGTGGCCAGGTTCAGTCGAGATCGTCCTCGGGCGGCGCTGGAATCTCGGACTGCATGGCCGCCAGCCGCGCGTCAAGCTCGGCCTGCAGGCCGGCAATGTTTTCGTCGGTGACCTCGCCCTCGGCAATCTCGCGCAGGGCCATGACGGTCGGCTTGTCCGATTCCTCTTCGACCAGCGGATCCGCGCCATTGGCAATCATGCGGGCGCGCTGCGCAGCGGTCATGACCAGCTCGAAGCGGTTGGGTACGGCCTCGATACAGTCTTCAACAGTTACTCTTGCCATAATGAAATCATGCTTCCTTGGGAAAAAATGGCCGTTGCGGCCGCGAATCAATCCCTTATTGTAATCCGGCTGGCTGATTCATCCAACAGCCGGGCGACCCGGGAGGCCTGACGCGATCGCCGCAGTGGCCAGGCGGTGATGATCGCCTGCAGATCTGTGACGGCGCGCTCGAAGTCCTGATTGACCACCATCCAGTCGAAATCCCGGCAGGCGCCGATCTCGCGCTGCGCCTCTCCAAGGCGCCGGCGAATCACGTCCGGCGCATCCAGACCGCGCTGTTCCAGCCGCCGCGCCAGCGTCTCCAGGGATGGCGGCAGGATGAAAATGGCGCAGGTTCCGGGATGACGCTGGCGCACCTGGGCGGCTCCCTGGACGTCGATTTCAAGCAGCACGTCCCGGCCCTGATCCCATAGCCGGCGAACGCGATCATGCGAGGTCCCGTAGAGGTTGCCGAATACCTCGGCATGTTCGAGATAGCGACCGGCTCCGACGCCCTGCCGGAAAGTGTCGACATCAACGAAATGGTAGTGCTCACCGTCGACTTCGCCGCGTCGCGCGGGGCGGGTCGTGTCGGAAATCGACAGCGCCAGGCGCGGGCAGCGCTCGATCAGGGCATTGATCAGGCTGGTCTTGCCGGCCCCGCTGGGCGCGGCAATGATATAGATTTCGCCGCTATTCGACATTCTGGACCTGCTCGCGCATCTGCTCGACCAGCACCTTGAGCTCCACCGCGGCCTGACCCACATCGGCCAGCGATGCCTTGGAGCCGAGCGTGTTGGCCTCCCGGTTGAGCTCCTGCATCAAAAAATCCAGGCGCCGGCCGACGGGCTCGTCGAGCGCCAGGACCCGGCGCACCTCGGCGACATGCGCCTCGAGCCGGTCCAGTTCCTCATCCACGTCGAGCTTTTGCAGCTGCAGCACCACTTCCTGCTCGATCCGGCCCGGCTCGACCGGCGCGGAAAGCGACTCGAGGCGCTGCCGAAAGCGCGCATCGAGCGCCTGGCGAATGGCGGGCAGCTGCTCACGCACCTGAGCGACCTGCTGTTCGACTCCGCCCAGACGCTGTTCGAGCATGGCGGCTATGGCCTCTCCCTCTCTGGCACGACTGGCCACAAGACTGTCGAGCGCCTGATCGAGCAGCGCCAGTGCCGGTGCGTGGATCTGCTCGGCGTCGATCGGCCGCTGTTCGATCAGGCCTGGCCAGGCCAGCAATCCGGTCAGCTCGGTGCGGGTATTACCGTCGGCCAGCTCAGCCAGCTCCTCATGGGCCTCGAGCAGCGAGCGCGCCAGATCCCGATTCAGGCGTATTTCCGCGGCCTGCACGCCGGGATCGAGCCGAAAACGCAGCCCGGCCTCGACTTTGCCGCGCGCCAGACGGTCTTTCAGACGCTGGCGCACATCCGGCTCGAGGGCGCGGAAGTCATCGGGCATCCGCAGCGACAGGTCCAGGTAGCGCTGGTTGACCGATCGCAGCTCCCAGGTCAGTTCGCCGGCGCCGGCGGTAGCAGAGCACCGCGCAAAAGCGGTCATTGAACGAATCATGTGCGCAAACCGGTTCAGTTCCGAATCGCTCATGGTACCCTTGGCGCACCCCGAATAGAAAGGACCCATGGCCTTGCAGAGAGCTTCCGGCCGACGGCTTGACGAACTGCGCCCTGTCTGTATCGAACGACATTACACCCGTCACGCTGAAGGCTCGGTGCTGATTTCTTGCGGCGATACGCGAGTGCTGTGTACCGCCAGCGTGGAAGAGCGCGTGCCGCCGTGGCTGCGCGGTCAGGGTCAGGGCTGGGTGACGGCCGAGTACGGCATGCTGCCGCGAGCGACCGGTACGCGCAACATGCGCGAGGCCACCCGCGGCAAGCAGGGTGGACGCACCCTGGAGATCCAGCGCCTGATCGGGCGCAGCCTGCGTTCGGTGGTCAACCTCGAGGCGCTGGGCGAGCGCACTGTCACCCTCGATTGTGACGTCCTGCAGGCCGATGGCGGGACGCGCACCGCGTCGATCACCGGCGCTTACGTGGCTCTGGTCGACGCCATGGACACCTTGTTCGACGCCGGCAAGCTCCGGCGCAAGCCCATCCACGGTCGGGTGGCCGCTGTGTCGGTGGGCATGCTTGGCGCCCATGCAGTGCTCGACCTGGACTACGCGGAAGACTCCGGCGCCGATACCGATCTGAACGTGGTCATGAACGACGGCGGTGGATTCATCGAGATCCAGGGCACCGCCGAGGGTCACGCCTTTCGCCGCGAAGAACTCAACGCCATGCTCGAGCTGGCCGAAAAGGGCGTGGCCGAACTGATCGTCACCCAGGAAGCCGCTCTCGATGGGGCTTGACGGCGGCAGGCTCGTCCTGGCCAGCGGCAATCCCGGCAAGCTCAGGGAGCTGTCGCACGTGCTCGAGCCTTTGGGTATCACGATCCATTCGCAAGCCGATTTCGATATCGATCCGGTCGAGGAAACCGGGCTGACCTTCGTCGAAAACGCGCTGATCAAGGCCCGCGAAGCGGCACGCGTATCACGGCTGCCGGCCCTGGCCGACGACTCCGGCCTGGTCGTGGAGGCGCTCAACGGTCGCCCGGGAATCCACTCGGCGCGCTATGCCGGTGCCCAGGCCAGCGACGCGGACAACAACCGCAAGCTGCTCGAGGAACTGGCCGACCTGCCGATGGAACGGCGCAGCGCACACTTCCACTGCTGCCTGGTGCTGCTGCGTCACGCCGCCGACCCGTCACCAATCATCGCCGAAGGCCGCTGGCACGGCCACATCCTCGAGACCGCGCGCGGCAGCAACGGCTTCGGCTACGACCCCCTGTTCCACGACCGCCAGCTCGGCGCCACCGCCGCCGAACTGCCGATGGAAGAAAAAGCCCGCGTCAGCCACCGCGGCCAGGCACTCGCGGCGCTGATCGAACGGTTGTCGTAGGTCGCCGTCGCATCCGCGACTGAGCTTTTCCTTTCGCCTTTCGCCTTTCCACTCACGCCTTCAGTACAGATTCCCCACCTCGTCCGTCGGGGACGCGGCCCCGACCTACCCGGATTCGTGGCCGAATCGCCGATGCAAGACACATGCCGTGCCCGGTGGGAATATAGTGAGTCGCATCCGCGACGGATTGCGAACACCCATCGCCCCGGTGGCGGCAGGTCGGGGTCGCATCCCCGACGGATTTCGAACACCCATCGCCCCGGTGGCGGTAGGTCGGGGTCGCATCCCCGACGGATTTCGAACACCCATCGCCCCGGTAGCGGCAGGTCGGGGTCGCATCCCCGACGGATTTCGAACACCCATCGCCCCGGTAGCGGCAGGTCGCGGTCGCATCCCCGACGGATTTCGAACACCCATCGCCCCGGTAGCGGTAGGTCGGGGTCGCATCCCCGACGGACGAGACATCCGAGGCCCCCATACCCCCGGTAGCGGCAGGTCGGGGGCGCACCCCCGGCGGATTTCGAACACCCATACCCCCGGTAGCGGTAGGTCGGGGTCGCATCCCCGACGGATTTCGAACACCCATCGCCCCGGTAGCGGTAGGTCGGGGTCGCATCCCCGACGGACGAGACATCCGAGGCCCCCATACCCCCGGTAGCGGCAGGTCGGGGTCGCACCCCCGGCGGATTTCGAACACCCATCGCCCCGGTAGCGGTAGGTCGGGGTCGCATCCCCGACGGACGAGACATCCGAGGCCCCCGGCCTTCCCATGCGCGCAATCACCGATTTGAGCACGCATGGCCCTCCGGTGGGGTAGCATGCCCCTCGTCCGCGGGGATGCGACCCCGGATAACGGCGCCATCAGCCAGGGATTTACCCATGCTTTCAGTACCCCCATTGTCGCTCTACGTTCACCTGCCCTGGTGCGTAGCCAAGTGCCCGTACTGCGATTTCAATTCGCATGCGCTGGCCGGGGAGCTGCCCGAGGAGCGCTATGTCGACGCGCTGCTGGCCGACCTGGAGACCGACCTGCCGCGAGTGTGGGGACGGCCGGTGGTCAGCGTCTTCTTGGGCGGCGGCACTCCCAGCCTGTTTTCGGCCGGGGCCATCGACCGGTTGCTGGCCGGCGTGCGCGCCCGCGTTCAGATCGCGCCCGGCGCGGAAATCACCATGGAGGCCAATCCGGGCACAGTCGAGCACGACCGTTTCGAGGCCTACCGCGAAGCCGGTATCAACCGCATCAGCCTCGGCATCCAGAGCTTCGATGACGCGCAGCTGAAGGAGCTGGGCCGGATTCATTCGGCCGACGAGGCCGCGGGCGCCATCGAAGCAGTGACGGCGGCCGGCTTCGAGCGCTTCAATCTTGACCTGATGTGGGCCCTGCCCGATCAGACGATCGACGGGGCCGTGGCCGACATCGAGCGCGCGCTGGCCTTCGGGCCGCGCCATCTGTCGCACTACCAGCTCACGCTCGAACCCAACACCGTGTTTGCCAAACACCCGCCGTCGCTGCCGCCCGAAGACGCGGTGATCGACATGCAGGAAGCCTGCGCCGGGCGCCTGTCGGCCGCTGGCCTTCATGCCTACGAGATTTCGGCCTGGGCCAAGCCGGACCAGGAAAGCGTCCACAATCTCAATTACTGGCGCTTTGGCGACTACCTGGGCATCGGCGCCGGTGCCCACAGCAAGATTACGCTGCCGGCCGAGGCGTGCATAATCCGCACCCGCCGAAAATCGCACCCGCGACCCTATCTGAAGGCGATCGACGACCGCAGCTTCATTGCCGAGGAAAAAACCGTCGGTCGCGACGAACTGGCTTTCGAGTATTTCCTTAACCGTCTGCGCCTGGACGAGCCCGTCGCGCTGGCCGAGTTCGAGGATCGGACCGGGCTGGCAGCCGGCACCGTTGGCGATGTCTTGACACAAGCCATCGAGTTGGGGCTGCTCGAGATCTCGAGCGCCGAAGGTCGGGGATGCGACCCCGACCGACCGATCGGGCGCTCGACCATTCTCCGGCGCAGCGAGCTGGGGCATCGCTATCTCAACGATCTGCAGGCGCTGTTCCTGCCGGACTGAGCAAGCTCGACAGGATTCGCTGATGGCATTGTTGACCCGGCAATCATGTCGATCGGATTCAGGGCATCAGGAATGGCTCAAATCCAGGCGTCGTGCACCGGAAGCAGCGGGATCGAGCCCCGGGTTGCCTAGTGTACCCCGTCACTCATCTTGTAACTTATAGAGCACCGTACAAGCCCGAGCGCAAGGCGGCGCTCGCCGGGAAGGGTGGTGCCCTTTGCAAGAGCGTCAACGCCGCGATCGGGCTTTTACGGCGCTCCCGGTCGGGCGAGCGCCTCAGGGGCCATCTGCGGCGTTGCGATTGCTTGACGTAGCCCCACTACGCCGGCGCAATCGCGCCTTGCATCTGGCCCCTGAGGCACTCGCTATAAGTCACAAGATGAGTGACGGGGTACACTAGAACCAACGCCATTTCAGGGCGATGGGGCCAATTGGAAACCTGGATATCGCTCAAGCAGCCTGCGGCTCATCGCCGCAGGCGGCCGACCCGTCGGAACCGTTGCGCCTCGGGGCCTGTCGGATGTCGGTTACTCTGAGATAATCGATCATCAGACTTCGGGAAATCCCAGCCATGCGCGGCATTGTCTCCATCGCCACCCTGCTGTTCGGTATCGGCGTTCTGCTGGCCGGCAACGGCCTGGTCGGCACCCTACTGGGCGTGCGTGGCGGCATGGAGGGCTTTTCCAGCGCCGTGCTGGGGCTGATCATGGCCGGCTATTTCTGCGGCTTTGTTGCCGGCACCTTCATCGTGCCCCGGCTGATCCGCGGCTGCGGCCATGTGCGCACCTTTGCCGCCCTGGCCTCGATCTGCTCGGTCACTGTACTGCTGCACGGCCTGTTTCCCAACCCGATCATCTGGCTGGTGGCGCGAGCAGCCGCCGGTATCTGCATCGTTGGCATCTACATCGTCATCGAAAGCTGGCTCAACGAACAGACCAGCAACGAACAGCGCGGCCATATTTTCTCGGTCTACATGACAACCACGCTGATCGGCCTCGGTATCGGCCAGATGCTGCTGCTGGCCGGCGACATCTCCACGTTGGAGCTGTTCGCCCTGGGTTCGGTGCTGATGTCGATCGGCCTGGTGCCGGTGGCGCTGACGCGGGTCAAGGAACCGCCTATCGTCGAAGCCCACCGCCTGGGTCTGGGCAGCCTTTACAAAACCTCTCCCCTGGGCGTAGTCGGCGCCCTGTTCGCCGGCGTCGGCACCGGTGCGTTTTGGGGCCTGGCGCCGGTGATGGCGGCCGGTATCGGCCTTGATGCAAGAGGCATTTCCGGCTTCATGAGCCTGAGCATTCTCGGCGGGGTGGTGATGATGTGGCCGATCGGGCGCATATCCGATCGTTTCGACCGGCGCAAGGTGCTGTCCTGGGTCTGTCTGGTCACCGGCCTGGCCGCGCTGTGCGCACTGTGGCTGATCGAGCTGGACCTGCGTCTGATCATGCTCGGGGGCCTGCTCTACGGCGCATTCGGTTTCAGCATGTACGCCCTATCGGCGGCGCATACCAATGATCATGTTGACAATGAACACATGCTCGAGGCCGCCTCCAGCCTGCAGCTGCTCTACGGTATCGGTGCCATCATCGGCCCGCTGTCTGCGGGCTTGCTGATGCAGCATACCGGGCCGGCTGCGCTGCTGCCGTTTATGGGCGTCTCGGCCCTGATCCCGGCCGGTTTTGCACTGTGGCGCATGCGCGTCAGCCCGCCGGTACCGCTCGAACAACAGGGTGACTGGGTGCCGCAGTTCGCCACGTCGCCGGCGGCCCTGGAGATGTACCCCGAGCTCGAGGAAGAAGACGACCCACCGGCCGGGCACACTGAGGAGGAGGCCCGGACGTAGCCTCGTTTGTCGGGGACGCGGCCCCGGCCTACGGGATTGCGGGCACGGAATGGGTCGGTCGCGGTCGCATCCGCGACAATTCCGGCCCGGGCAATATCGTAGGTCGCGGTCGCATCCGCGACGATCAGCACGCGTGAACAACCGATGGCGATTGGGAATGCCTCGTTTGTCGGGGACGCGGCCCCGACCTACGGGATTGCGGGCACGGAATGGGTCGGTCGCGGTCGCATCTGCGACAATTCCGGCCCGGGCAATATCGTAGGTCGCGGTCGCATCCGCGACGATCAGCACGCGTGAACAACCGATGGCGGTTGGGGATGCCTCGTCCGTCGGGGACGCGGCCCCGACCTGCGGGATTGCGGGCACGGAATGGGTCGGTCGCGGTCGCATCCGCGACAATTCCGGCCCGGGCAATATCGTAGGTCGCGGTCGCATCCGCGACGATCAGCACGCGTGAACAACCGATGGCGATTGGGGATGCCTCGTTTGTCGGGGACGCGGCCCCGACCTGCGGGATTGCGGGCACGGAATGGGTCGGTCGCGGTCGCATCTGCGACAATTCCGGCCCGGGCAATATCGTAGGTCGCGGTCGCATCCGCGACGATCAGCACGCGTGAACAACCGATGGCGGTTGGGGATGCCTCGTCCGTCGGGGACGCGGCCCCGACCTACGGGATTGCGGGCACGAAGTGGGTCGGTCGCGGTCGCATCCGCGACAATTCCGGCCCGGGCAATATCGTAGGTCGCGGTCGCATCCGCGACGATCAGCACGCGTGAGCAACCGATGGCGATTGGGGATGCCTCGTCCGTCGGGGACGCGGCCCCGACCTACGGGATTGCGGGCACGAAGTGGGTAGCTCGTTTGTCGGGGACGCGGCCCCGACCTACGCGGGCAGGATCATCTCCACGTAGAAGCGGCCGTCCTCCCGACGGGTTTTCAGGCGCGCGCCCTCCTCGTAGGCAAGCGCCAGTCGCTGGCGAATGTTGTCGAGCGCCATGCGGTTGCTCTCTGGCGGCCGGGCCGAAGTTTCGGCCAGGGGGTTGGTGACGACGAAACGTATCCGCCCCCAGCCAATCATGTCGCAATGCACCTGAACACAGCCGCCGTCGGGCCGTCGCGAAATACCATGCACAATGGCGTTTTCCACCAGCGGCTGCAGCAGCAGAGCCGGCAGCTGGCGCTCGAGCGGCAGACGGTCGTCAACCGACCAGTCCACTTCAAGTCGCTCGCCCAGCCGCAGCGATTCCAGCCGCAGATAGCCACGCACGAGTTCCAGCTCTTCGCCCAGCGCGTGCATGGCGCCCGGCTTGAGGCCGATCCGGATCAGGTCAGACAGATCCAGGGTGGCCTGCTCGGCCTGGTCGGGCTTGTCGTGGACCAGGCTGGCAATGGTGTTGAGCGAATTGAACAGGAAATGCGGGCGGATGCTGGCCTGGAGCGCATCCAGACGGGCGCGTGATTCGGCCGCGACCTGGCGCCGCCATTGCTGCTGCAGCACCAGGTAACGCACCAGCAGCAGCGAGGCCAGCAGGCTGATGAGCATGTTGCGAATCACGAACCACAGCGGGTCGGCACGTCCCTCCTCCGGCAACAGCATGACGACCAGCAGACTGGCTGCCAGGGTGACCAGCGGAACGGTCAGAAAAACCGCCGCATCGACTAAAGACGCCCGCCACCGCTGCAGCCGTCGCCGGAGCCCGCACACCAGCGCAGCCGACACCAGCACGACCCATTCGACAAACAGCACCGAAAGCCCGAACGCCAGCCACAGCTCATCGGCCGCCGACGAGCCGGCAAGGGCATGGATCAGGGCAACAATCAGGCCAACCAGCACCAGCAGCAAAAGGCTGCCCGGCGCGCACAGATCAGGCAGCACCCCATGGGCCGGGCCGTTGTCCGGCCCCGAACGTCTGGAACGATTCTTCAAGCGCGACCACTCTGTGGCGATCAGATCCCTGCCGCTACCTTAGCAAAGCGCGCCCGGACGGGCTACAGGCGATCCATTGACCCGGCAGTAATACAGGTTGCGCTTACAGCGGCGTTTCGCCGGCTTGCTGCCGAAATGCCCAGCGCGGCTTGCGATCTACCGTGCGGCCGGGTCAGTATTACCAGCAATCATCGACCGAACCCGAACCGCTGACGCCGCGAGCGCCGGTATGGGTCAGCGTGAAGTTGGCGCACTTGGTATCACGCGAAGCCTGGACACCTTGAGGAACAGCCACCAAGGTATAAGTCGTGGCTGCGACCGCTTGCTCGTCCTCCGGGAGTTGGTACCACTCATTTTCCGATGTCTGTGGAAAGGCGACGGGACACTCACCGGCATTGTAGGCGCTGAAGCGCGTATAGCATCGCTCCAGCGCCTGGGCCGCGTTCATCAGCAATGCCTTGGCCTCGGCACGGTTGCTGCGAGTCACGAACTCGTTGTAGCTCGGAATGGCAATTGCCATGACAATGGCCAGTATCGCCACCGCAATCATCAGCTCGATCAGCGTAAAGCCGTGCCCGAGTCGCGCAATGCCGCGTGATGTGTACGTTCTCATCGCGCCTGTCTCCAGACCTGACGGCCGTCACAAATGTTGCCCACAGTCTGGAACTGGCTGGTTGCCGGATTGATGAAACCGAACGATGAACACCAGGCTGAACGGTCACCGGTCGCCACCTCCGGCGGTTCGGGCGGCGTTTCGCCATCATCCCCACCGTCACCGTCGTCGGGATCAGGCAATCCGGGACCACTGTCGGTTCCGCCATCCCCTTGGTCGCCGCCGTGGTCGGGCGGCACGATAACAACGGGCGGGCTGATTGGTGCACCGCTACCAATCGTCATACCCGCACAGGCCGGACAGGCCGCCAGGCTCAGATCGCCCTCACCGCTGGCGGCATCGAGCACGTAGAAGCGCTGATCGCCGCCCTGCGAGCACTCGGTGAAATCGGGCTCGAAGGTCGCGAAGATCAGCGTACCAAAACCAACCGAGGGACGGGACAGCACCCGTTCTCCGCCATTGCCGCCAACGCTCAAAGTGAGCTGCCAGCCGCGATTGCCGTCGCTATCGCGCGAGACTGACCGGAAGCTGTCATTTTCGTTTTCCTGCACCAGACTGCGCTGGCCAAGATCGTTGAGGCTGACCTGCTCATTGACGTCGCGGACCATGTAGAAGCTCTCGACGGTCTGGTCTTCCCGGTCGCTGTTTTCAATCAGCTTGCCGGTTCCAAAGAACACGTTGACACCACCCTGCACACTGGTCGCCAGTGTCGGCGTGCTGGTGATCGCGCGTCCATCTTCGGTCCGGAACAGCCAGTGCCCGTTGCCGCTGCCGATTTCCGGTACCGAGGGCGCGCCATTCTCGTCGAAATCAAAGCGCCAGATGCGCCCCGACAAGTCGCCGGCATAGGCACGCCAGACGTGATTGCGCTGGCTGACCTCCATCAGCAACGCCGGCGAGGCCAGTCCGTTCACCGCAGGAAGCTGATTGTTGGGAATACTCGGCTCGGCCTTGTGCAGACGCTGCCCGCTTGCCAGATCGATGACGAACAAGGCAGGATGATTGCTGGCCCCGTTGTAGCCGTTGCCGAAGATCGCCACCCAGGTGCCGTCGGCCAGCCTGGTGATCGAGGGCGATCCGTAGACATGCCCCAGGTCAGGGTCACCCCGGTCATCGGTCGGGTCAATCGTGAACTCCCAGAGCACGTCATCGGCACCGAAATTGGCCGGGTCGGTGACATCCAGCGCAAACACGGATCGACCGCCGGCACCAAGGGCACCGACCAGCACGCTCTTCCACTGGCCGCCGATCCGCGCGTCGGCAACGGTGATCTGGCCATCGACATAGAAACGGCTGGTGAACTCGGGGCGCGCCATGTCAGGCAGTTTCTCAAGCACTGCGCGCGGCACGTAGGCAAATCGTTCCTGGCCCGTTTCGGCATCGAAAGCATGCAACATGCCGGCATTGGCCCCGACATAGAGCGTATCGGGGCGATTGACCTTGACGTTTTCCAGGTAATGGCCATAGCTGCCCGAGCCTTCCACACCGCCGCCTTGATCGGCCGGCAGTCGCGCCCAGCCCTCATTGCGCTGTGTGGCGAGGTTGAGCTGCGAGTTGACAATCGCGCCAACCAGGCTTTCCCGTGTGCGCAACGGTCCGCCGTTTGCTTCTTCAAGCTCTCTGCTGCCCCGGACATATTCGACCAGCAGGACTGCACGATCGGCGCCGTCGGCGGCTGCCGGAAAGATGATATCGCCGAAGTAGTCCGCGTTGTCAGCCGAGAACTCCAGCGCATCGGCATTGGCCACGTCCCAGGTCCAGATGTTTCGCGCATCGGGCTCGGGCAGCTGTTCCGAGGCTTGCCACTCGACGTCGAGCGACTCGGGATCCATCGCCTTGATCTCGCCACCCCAGTGCTCCGTTTCAAAACTGGCCTGGTACAGCAAGCTGTTGGTTTGCAGTCGCGTGGAGTTGGTCTGCAGCGTCGTCACCGCATTCAGATCCAGAATCTGCTGAAACGCGCGCTCGAGCTGCTCCTTGAGCGTGGCCGCATTGGTGACCAGGAAGTAGTTTTCCGGCGTTTCACCGGGATCGAGATCCTCGTTGCTGCTGTTGCCGTACTTGGCGGCATACCACAGCGGGTCACGCAGCACGGTGGCTGCCTCGCTGCCGGCCGGGTAGAACGTTCTTGTAACCGGTTCATTCATGTTTTCAGGCGGCATGCCGGGCGCCGTCGTGCAGTCTGCCTGATACTGTGGCGGTACAGGCTGCATCGCGCATGCACCCGGGGGAATGGCCGGCGGTGTATTCAGGTAGTAGACCATGTTGTCGCCGGCGTTCGGATCACCGCGCACTTCCAGGTACAGGCCATCGGCGGCGGCCCGTACGGTCTGGTCCGGCAGAAGCGGGTGCTTGAAATCGGACTCCACGCCGGATATGACATAGCCCACGTTCATCTTGATGCAACCCGCATAGTACTCGGGAGTCAGCGACACATCGAGTGAGCCGTCCTCCTGAACGGCAATCTGGTAGTTCACGATACCGTCCATGTCGTGATCGGCTGCCTGCTCGACGTCTTCGAAGTTGATCCGGAAACTGGCAAACGGTCGGCCACCGTTGACCGAGCCGTCCATGTTCTGGGGGTGGGTATTGGCCCACTCCTCGATGAAGAAGTCCACGATCTGGGCCATCGGCTGAAAACGATCGCGATTGGGGTTGGTGCCGATACAGCCGTTGACCGACTTGCCGAACGGCACCATGGTAATGACCTGATCGCCGATCGGCATCTCGATCTTCGGCAGTTGCGAAGCCAGGGCAACTGAGAATGTCTCGATCAGCTGCTCGCTTTCCAGGTCCTCGCGCAGATCGTCCTTGATCCCGAACCGGGCGACGCTGGCGCTGTAGTAGGTCCCTTCCTTGGTCGGCTCGGCCGGCGAGAGCCCCCTGATATTGCCCAGGCTGGAAACCGTCTTGACCGTAGGCGCGCCATCGGCATGGGCACCGGACTGCCCGATGAAATGGGCACTGCTGCCGCCATGTTCGAGGTTCCAGATCTCCTGCCCCAGGGTCGCGGCATTGAGGCCGTCCAGATCGCCGCTGAAACTCGAGAAAGCGCTGCCCGGCACCAGACGGCCGTCATTCGAAATATTGACGTTGCTGATGATCAGGTTGGCGCCCTTGGTACACCAGGGGCGGCTTGCATAGGGATCATCCCATTCGCTGACCGGCAAATCGAGACTGCCGCCCAGCCGGATCGGAACGCGCTCGGAACCATTGGTCAGGGGCGGCACCATGGCCGCAGTCGGACTGGCCTTGCCCGCATAGTAGCGCAGCGCCTCGTAGACCATCTCGGCCACCGGGTTGCCCCAGTCCGGAAACTCGCCCTGGTTCATCGATCGCTGGGTCAGCCAGGCGCCGGACCAGCCGGGATAATAGGCGCGGCCGGACTGGAAGCCAACAATGCGCAGGCTGTCAATCGTACGGATGATGCCATCCACATCGGAAAGCTGACCGGTGTCGGCGTTGATCTCGGACGAGATATTGTCCATCTGCCGACGCAGCACGCCACCGGACATATTGTTCAGGTAGCTGCCCGTAATCAAGCCAAAGTGCATCTGGCCCTCCTGACCAAAATCCTGCAGCAGACCGGTTGGCTTGTAGTGCCCGCTGGGATAGCGCTGGCAGTTGTCTTCCGGCATGTTCTCGTCACAAACCTCGACCCGCACGACAAAATCCCTGCGCGTATCGGCATCCGAAGTGCACAGCGGGCCACTGCCGCCATTCAGGCAGCGATCCCCGGCCACCGGGCGCTCGATGGCGACCCATTCCCAGACACGAAAACCCGTGTTGGCCAGCACGCGCATCAGCGGTTCGTCCGGGTTGGCTGTCAGGCTGGTGTTGGCGAACAGGTGATATCGCCCGGTGCCCGGCAAGCCCAGCGGGGTGTAGTCCCTGATGTCGTAGCCATCGCGCTCGGGGCTCTGATATTCCTTGCCCCAGGAGTGCGCGTCCTGGGCAATGTAGGAACGCTGCAGAACCGTCCGGTCTTCGCTGTCGACCAGCCGCGACCCGCCATAGAGCACTTTTCTCAGGGCATCAATGCGCGCCGTCGTGACCCAGTTGAGGAAATCGCCGCTCCAGCCGGAGCCGCATTTCTTGGTGGCTGTTTCGCCAGTCGGTTCGAACACCTTGCCGCCGGAGTCGTACGAGTAACACTTGAATGAATCGAAGTAGCCAAAGTAGTCGATCTCGTCAGGTTTGTATCCGATATCCGGCGCCCCGTTTCCGGTCAGGTCAGACGCATCGTTGTAGGCCTCATAGAACAGCGAATGGTCGCGACCCATGACCATCATGTTCATCGGCGGGTAGTTGGCGGCCTGAAACAGCGGCCCCTGTGCAATATCGAGCTGGTCGGCAGAAACCACGCCGGCCCATGCCATCAAGGCGCTGCAGATTGTCAGTCGAACGCGTTTTTCAATGCTCATTGTTGCCTCGCTCGCGGCTCCAGAGCCGTCTGATTGTTTCGATTCGGTCACACGGACTATTCAGGCCAGAAGAAAATGGTCTGCACCAGCGCCTCGGCGCGGCGCGATGCGTCACCCGGCCCGAACGCGCGCGCCAGCACCAGATAATAACGATCTGAAACCGGGGTTCCGTCGGATCGCTGATTGTCGTCCATCGGTCGGCAAGCCGATCCCTGCGGCAGCCCGGTATTCGGGTTGATATAGTCGCCCAGTGCAATGATGAAGAAATCGTTGCCCGTGGTCGGCGCCGTCTGCCAGGGCACATTGTCCCAATCCACCCCGTATCGCCGCTCCAGGGTGCAGTCATTGGGCATATTGACGAGATTCAGGTCATCGGCCCATGTCGGTATCACCGGCAGTCCGCCAGTTGTCCCGGCGGCCATTTGTACCAGTCGATCCTCGATTTCGCGCAGCGTGGCTTCTGCCTGCTGAAAGGCGACGTTGTATTCGCGAACGTTGCTGGCCATGCGTTCCTGCATGATGCTGACGTTGCTGGAGGTCAAACCCAGCAGGGTCAGCATCAGCAATATCATCAGCCCAACGAACAGCGCCACACCCCGTTGTCTTGAAACCGAAATGGCTTGCATAGCTCTTTCCCTTGCGAGTTATTGCACGATGATTCGATTGCGCACGGCCACGGTGGTCGCAAATGTCTGCCGCAATCGCCGATCAGGCGCATTCATGATGGGGGTACCCGCCAGATCATAGGTGCCCTGCAGCAGCGTGGCATCGGCATTGTTGGCGGACCGAACCAGCAAACTGATACGCATGGCGATGACCAGACCCCAGTCACGAACCTCGTCAGCCGGCAGCCAGAAGTCGATACTCTGCCCGTCACCGGCCGGAGCAGGCAGGCTGAAGCCATAGAGCACCTGCATGGACTCGACCCCCTCAACGAGTTCCTCCGGCAGCAGATCCTCATCTCTCAATCCGCGGGACAGATCGAGCCGATAAAGGCCGGGTTCCTCGCGCGCAGCGTTGTAGCCAATGTAATAGGCCACGACCTGGGCTGAAAAAACCTGGGCTGTTTCGTTGTAATCAGTACCCCAGGGGTTGAGTCCGGGCGGCTTGTTGCCCGGGCCGGGATTGCTACAGCTCTGTACCGGCTTGGAGAGGCTTCCGTCGGCATTGTTGGCGTTGGACTGCTGGAAAATATCCGCCCCGTTGGCGCAATCCGTGACCATGATGATCCCACGCCTGGGCACCGTGCCCGATATCAGTCCGATATTGGTGTTGTTCTGATTGCTGTCGACAAGAACGTCCTGCAGCTCAAGAGACCGAATGACAAGCACATCGGAACCCGTAACAACCTGGTCCTGCAAGGCATCGGGCAGCTGCAGCTGCGAGCCGTCAGGCTGGCGCGACTGCCAGTTTCCAACCGCCAGGTCTGCTGGACTCAGGTCCTCGGGCAGTTCGGTCGCAGGATCGCCTACAGCGGTTCCACTGAACTCCCAGCCGACCACGGACTGGCTGGGGTCGAACAATATATCAACATAGCCACCGCAGTCCTCGTTGAGGTGGTTGCGGATATTCATCTGGCCGGCGCAAAAACCGTGTGTGCCGATGCCGCGCGTTTCGCGCTTAAGCATCTCGATCATGAAACGGCCGTTTTCCTGCACTCGTGCCAGCGCTTCGTTGCTGTTGTAGGTCATCTTCGAGCCAACGAAAAGCTGCAGGATGCCACCGACAAGCAGCAGTCCCAGAACCAGTGCCACGAGCAGCTCGACGAGGCTTAATCCTTTGCTTTTTTGCGGAAATTGACTGGAATGGTTCACCGATCGGCCCTCTGGATTAGATTCTGGTATTGATGACAATGGACTCGCCGGCCTCGGGCGTGTCTCCGATACGATCATCTGCCCAGGTGACGGTGATCGACACCACGCCGTCGGCGGCTGCCCCGACCACATTCACGGCCAGATTGCCGTTTGGCAGCATCTGGGTCACCAACTCCTGCCAACGGGCGATCGCCGGCAAGGTGCCACCGCTTTGGAACACGGAGCGGTTGGCGCGAACATGATCAGCCACCTCGTAGGCCAGATTCAGCGCCTGGGTCTGCTGATAGGCCGCTTGACCGCTTTGGATCGAAAACCCCTGAAGTGCAGCCAGGCCGAGCACGCCGACCGACAGCACGAGAGCGGTCACCAGCACCTCGATCATCGTGACGCCGCGCTGCCTCCTGAAGCTGCCAGAGTAAGGCCGAAACATTGGCTTGCCGCTCATAATCAACACTCCACTCGTTCAACAATCGCTCTGCCGCCGGCAACTATCCGGATGTCCCGCGCCGAGTCGCGAGTGCAGTGCGGAATCCGAAGCTGAAACACGATCGGAAAGGTGGCCGCTGCCGTATCCACTTCACCGCGCGGCAGGTAGCGAACGAAGGTCTCCGAATCCGATGGCGTAATGGTGCTGTTGCCGGTTACGGCTGGCCAGACTCGCAGAATTTCGCTAACGCTGACCGAGTTGTCACCGGCTCCATTGGCATCGGTTGCAACGATCCAGCCGTCGGTCCACGCACCGCCGCAGCTTGGTGTTTCTGCGCTGGTGTCGCTGGCACACACCGTAACCGGACGATTTCGCTTCAGCGCCTCGCTGCGCGCCAGTTGCATGGCCGTGACGAATTCGTTGGCCTGCGAGGTGAGCCGATTATTTTGAATAGCGTCAAGAAAGCTGGGCACAGCCGTGACCAGCAGGATCGCCAGCAAAGAGATGGAGATCAGCAGTTCGAGAAGCGTAAAGCCCGCGGGGCGCTTGTTGGTCACGGTGCGTTTTCCCGGATACAGGGACAGGCCTATACCGTAATGATTCGCCCGCGAAAGGGAAAGGGGTGGCCGACCAGCGGCAGCGAGACACGGACAAGCGGACGTATGGCCTCGCCGAATCGCCCAGACGGCCATGATGCACACCCCGACTGCGACCAGCGCAGAACAAGCCCCACGCCCGACCTTGGAAGCCCACATCAACAAACCATGAAGCACGAGGCGCTGACTGTGACCTGCCCCACAGGCGCGGCGATATCCGACCACCGGCAGCGGACAGGCCGTTCCGCTCGCCGCACCGGCCGGTTCCGGCAGATTGATTCGGGGTCAGGTTGAAAGCGGGGAAAACGGCTGCCGGGGGATGATCGCCCGACAGCCGGGAGTGTTTCCAGCGCTTACTGCTTGCTCTTGCCGTAGCGCTGCTTGAAGCGGTCGACGCGGCCGCCAGAGTCCATGATCTTGTGCTTGCCGGTGTAGAAGGGGTGGGACTTGCTCGAGACTTCCACCTTGACCAGCGGATACTCGTTGCCGTCTTCCCACTTGATGGTCTCCTTGGTCTGAACCGTCGAGCGGGTCTTGAACATCAGATCGCTCGAAAGATCCTGGAAGACCACTTCGCGGTACTCCGGATGGATTTCAGGCTTCATCGCTTGTCGTCCTGGGCTATCTGGAAAATAGCCGGGTATTTTGCCGGTTTGCCGTACATATTTCAAGCACTCCGCGGCTCGAAGGCGCATGCCGGCCCGTTGCCGACCATCGCAGCCGGCCCGGCAGCGGCCCCATCACCTCGTTCGCCGAACCGGTGCCGGATACAGCTAAAACCACATCGTGCAGCGAGGCGCAATCGCGGGACCAGGTCCGGCGCGCGGTCCTGTACACCGATTAGAATGGCGGTCATGAACAGGAACAGCCAACAGTCAACCCGCGCCTGGCGGGTTGCCAGCGGCCATGCGGCCACAACACGGGCGGCCGTCACTGTACTCGAAGCCGGTGGCACGGCCGCCGACGCTGCGGTGGCCGCGGGCCTGGCCGCCACCGTCGCCGAACCGATGCTGTGCTCGCTTGGCGGCGGCCTGCACGCGCTGGTTGCCCAACGCGGCCGGGCACCCCTGGCGCTGGACGGGTTTGCTCACACGCCGCGCCAGCGGCGCGTCGACGATCTGGATTTCTATCCCATCACCGGCAATTTCGGCACTGACGTGCAGGAATTCCATGTCGGCATGGCCGCGATCGCCACCCCGGGGATGCTTGCGGCCCTGATCTCGCTGCACCGGCGCTACGGGCGCATGCCGCTGCAGCAGCTGGTCGAGCCGGCCCGGGCGCTGGCCGCTGACGGGGTCGGGCTCAATGATGTTCAGCACTACACCCTGCGCATCCTCGAGCCGATCGTGCGCGCTACTGAAGCCAGCGCCCGGCTGTTCGGGCTGGCCGCCATCGACGCGCCCCTGCCAGACGTCGGCAGCGTGGTGCGCAATCCCGACCTGGCCGGATTCCTCGAGCCGCTCGGCCAAGAAGGCCCCGATCTGTTCTACCGTGGCGAGGCGGCGCGCCGGCTGGCCGCTGATTCGGCTGAGCGCGGCGGCCATCTCGGCCTGGCGGATCTGGCCGGCTACCGGCCCCGCTGGCGACGACCGCTGACCTGGCGCTACCGTCACGCCAGGCTGTGGTCGACCCCGCCACCGGCCTTCGGCGGCATGATGCTTGCGCTGGCCACGCATGGCCTGGAACAGCACTTGCCGCCACACTGCACCTTCGGCGATGACGCTCATCTGGATGCCCTGGTCCGGGCGATGCGCGACTCCGAGGACCTGCGGCATCAGCTCGAACGGCCCGACCTGCTGCACTCCGGGCGCGCGCTGCGTACGGCATTCCGTGGCCTGATCGACGCCGGCCCGTGGGTTGCGCGCGGCACGACCCACCTGAGCATCGACGACGGACGCGGTCTGGCGGTGGCCATGACCCTGTCAAACGGAGAGGGCTGCGGCTATGTGCTGCCGGACACCGGCATCATGCTCAACAACATGCTCGGCGAAGAGGACATCAACCGCACCGGCTTTCACACCTGGCCGCTCAACCGGCGGCTGGCGTCAATGATGGCGCCGACCATTCTGCAGTGTGGCCGGCGCCGTTTTCTGCTCGGCAGCGGCGGGTCGAACCGCATCCGCACCACGCTGGCGCAGGTCATCTGCGCTCTGGTGGACTTCGATATGCCGCTGGAAGCTGCCATAGCCGCGCCGCGTCTGCACTTCGAGCGCGATGGCGCGGCCATGGAAACACCGCCGCAAACGCCGCCGGAGCGCATCGGGTGGCTGCTGTCCCGATTCCCGGAGGCGCGCCGCTGGCCGCAGCGCAATCTCTACTTTGGCGGTGTACACGCCGTCGGCCCCGACAGCGCCGTCGCCGATATCCGCCGTGGCGGCTGCGCGACGAGCGCGGAACTTTGTGCTGAATAGTGATGTCAACACTCTCGTGGAGTTCTGTCCGCAAGGAGGTTCACGTCATGACTGTCCTACGTCTGACCCTGATTGCCGCCCTCGCCGTTGTGCTGGCTGGCTGTGCCTCGACAGCGCAGCGCAGCGCATCCAGCGAGATCAATGCCCAGTATGTCGCTGCCGTCGAGCAGGCCGCCAAGCAAGGCGGGGTTGAAATCATCTGGGTCAATCCGCCCCGACGCAGTGTAGCGAACCACGACGGTTAGCAGGCGGCGTTCCGGCCTGTCATTGCGGGCTGTTTGCCCCTGATGACAGGTTTTTACTAGTGTACCCCGTCACTCATCTTGTGACTTATAGCGAGTGCCTCAGGGGCCAGATGCAAGGCGCGATTGCGCCGGCGTAGTGGGGCTACGTCAAGCAATCGCAACGCCGCAGATGGCCCCTGAGGCGCTCGCCCGACCGGGAGCGCCGTACAAGCCCGATCGCGGCGTTGACGCTCTTGCAAAGGGCACCCACCCTTCCCGGCGAGCGCCGCCTTGCGCTCGGGCTTGTACGGTGCTCTATAAGTTACAAGATGAGTGACGGGGTACACTAGGCTACAGATTCACCGGATCCATATCCAGGTGCCAGCGGGCTTTGCGCGCAGCCGGCAGATCGTGCAGCATGCACAGGCGCTTGCCGATTGCCGCAGCCAGGGCGGTTCGGTTGCGCGCCTGTATCCACAGATAGAACCGCCAGTAGCCGCCGCGCCGGGACAGGACCGCCGGCAGGGGGCCGGTGATCGACAGGCCGTCGACCGCCAGCGCCCGACTCGCCGCATCAAGAAAGGCCCGCGCCGGTTCGGGCTGATGCGCTTCGGCCCGCAGCAGGGCCAGCGCAGTGTATGGCGGCAGCTCGGCCTGGCGTCTCTCGGCGAGCAGACAGTCGGCAAAGTCGAGGTAGTCTCCGCTTCGCAGCCGCACGAGCAGTGGATGCTCGGGATGCCGGGTCAATAACAGGAACTCACCCGCGGTATCGCCCCGTCCGGATCGCCCGGCAACCTGACAGACCGCCTGCCCGAGACGTTCGGGCGCACGAAAATCAGCGCTGAACAGCGCCTGGTCGACGTCGAGCACGGCCGCCAGGGTCACCCCCGGCAGGTGATGGCCCTTGGCCAGCATCTGGGTGCCGATCAGGACACAGGGCTCACCGGCACGAACCTGTGCCAGCAATTGATCGAACTGCCCGCGCCGGGTCATCGTATCGCGATCGACGCGATAAACGGGAACGTCGGACAACTGCTCTCGTATCTGCTGCTCGAGCCTTTCCGTACCGCTGCCCAGGCCCAGAAGATCGGGTGATCCGCAGTCCGGACAGCGCGCTGGTGCGCGGCGCTGGGCACCGCAGTGATGACACTGCAAGGCCGAGCGGTGCCGGTGCCAGGTCAGATGCGCGCTGCATCGCTCGCAGTCGGCCTGCCAGCCACATTCGCCGCACATCAGCACCGGCGCATAGCCGCGCCGGTTGCGATAAAGCAGCACCTGTCCGCCCTGGTCGAGATGGCGCCGCACGGTTTCGACCAGCTGCCTGTTCAGACCCCGCCCGCCGCCACGGGCGTCAATCACGCGCCAGCGTGGCTGGCGCGCCAGACCGGCGCGCTGACCGAGCACCAGTTTCCGGTACCGGCCGGTTCGGGCGTTGTGCAGGCTTTCCAGCGCCGGGGTTGCGCTGCCGAGCACAACCGGAATACCGCAGCGCCGGGCGCGCAGCACGGCCACGTCGCGTCCGTGATAGCGCGGCGTCTCAGCCTGTTTCAGCGAGGCATCGTGTTCTTCATCGACCACAAACAGCCCCGGCCGACGAAGCGGCAAAAAGACCGCCGAGCGGGTGCCCACGATCACCCGCGCCGACCCGTCACCGGCAGCTTGCCAGCACGCCAGTCGCTCGCCCTCGCCCAGGTCTGAATGGTAGACGTGAACACGATGCCCCAGGCGCCGCTCGAAACGCCTGACCAGCTGCGGCGTCAGCCCGATCTCCGGAACGACAATGAGCACCTGGCGGTCACGCCCCAGCAGGCCACGGGCGGCCTGCAGGTAGACCTCGGTCTTGCCCGATCCGGTGACGCCGGCCAGCAGAAAGGTCTGATAACGGCGGCGCGCGCCCAGGATCGCGGCAACAGCGGCGCGCTGCGCCTGGTTCAGTTCGGGCCCGGGGTCAGGATCTGCTGGCGGTGTCGCAGCCGTCGCACGCAGCAGGCCACGCTGCGCCATCTGCCGCAGCACCGCCGCCGAGGCCAGCTTGAGCAACTGCTCGCGTTCAGCCGGCCCTGCCTCCAGGTGCGCCCGCACTCCTGCCTGCGCGGGCGCACGCGCCAGATCGGCCCGACGGCCCGCTTCGGTCAATTCAAGACAGGATGGCGCCGGCGGCCGGAACGCCCGCACCCGGCGCAAGGCACCAGGCAACAGCAGGTTGACCGCCTCGCCGGGAGCAAAGCCGTAATAGCGTGCACACCAGAGCACCAGCTCCAGCAAAGCCGGATTGACCAACGCCGGATCGGCCAGGCGTTCAATCGGCCGCAGCGCGCTGACGTGTTCCGGCGAGGCCGGCCCCTGATCGACGACCAGCCCGACCAGCCGCCGTCGGCCGAACGGCACGATGACGCGACTGCCCGGCGCCGGCAGGTCGTCGCCAGCCGGCAGGTACTCGAACAGGCGCGGCACGGGCACCGGCACGGCCACGCGCGCAACCTGCGGACGGGCGGGCATCAGAGCGCAACCGGCCGGCTCGCGATCAGTCGATCTCCACACCCAGAGTGATGGGCTCGCGGTGGGCCAGCAGATGATCGCCATCGAGCTCGATGAGGTCGGTCAGGATACGGGCTGACTCGAGCAGATAGAGATCTTCCTCCTCTTCCTCGTCAGATGCTGCCGCCTCATCCGCGTCCTGACCGTCGCCCAGCGGCTCTTCTTCAGGTCCATCGCTCCCGTAGCGGGCGCTTCGCCGCGCCTCGACCGCATCCATCTCCTCGCGCCGCGCCGACTCGAGCAGGGAGACCGAATCACGGTTACCGTTCTCCTCCCATTCGGCCAGCTCGGCCAGCAGGTCGGCAAGCGCATCATCGGTTTCCAGGCGCTGCTCGTGGCGGACGCGCGCCCGCTCGATCAGCGGCTGCAGATCGGCAAAAGGCTGGTAGTCAGTCGGCTGGATCTCGGCCCAGGGCATGGAGAAATCGAGCGCGCTTTCGCCATAGTCCTCGGCATCATCCGGCGTTGGCAAGGCAATATCGGGCACCACGCCTCTGGACTGGGTCGATCCGCCCCTGACGCGGTAGAACTGGGCCATGGTCAGCTTGAGCTGCCCCAGCCGCACGTCGTCGCTGCGCGACATATTGTCGAGATCGATCAGGTTCTGCACGGTGCCCTTGCCGAAGGTCGTTTCGCCGATGATCACGCCGCGACCGTAATCCTGAATCGCAGCCGCGAAGATCTCCGAGGCCGAGGCGCTCCGGCGATCGACCAGAACGCCGAGCGGGCCTTCCCAGGCCATCCCGGGCTCGCGGTCTTCTTCCAGGCTGACGTTGCCACGCGAGTCGCGCACCTGAACCACCGGCCCGGTATCGATAAACAATCCGGTCATGGTGGTCGCCTCGACCAGGGCTCCGCCGCCATTGCCGCGCAGGTCGATCAGAAGCCCGTCAATCGACTCGGCCTTGAGCTCGTTGATCAGGCGACGCACGTCGCGCGTGCTGGAGCGATAATTGGGCTCGTTCTGCGCCCTGCCCTGGAAATCCACGTAGAACACCGGCACCCGAATGACGCCAATGCGCCGGATTTCCTCGCCGACCGGCACCTCCAGCAGCTCGCTGCTGGCGGCCTGTTCCTCGAGTTTGACTTCGTTGCGCACCAGGTCGATGACCTTCGACGGACCGCTCAGGCCGGTGTCCGCCGGCAGCACCTCGAGCCGAACCACGGTTTCGCGCTCGCCGCGGATGAGATCAACCACGTCGTCGAGACGCCAGCCGATCACGTCCTCGATCGGACCGTCGGCACCCTGGCCGACACCGATAATTCGATCCCCTGACTGCAACCGCCCGTCGAGGTCAGCCGGACCGCCGGGCACCAATTCGATGACCGTCGTGTACTCGGTCTCGCGCTGCAGCATCGCGCCAATGCCGTCGAGCGAAAGACGCATCGAGATCTCGAAATTCTCCGAGGTACGCGGCGACATATAGGCCGAATGCGGCTCGATCGAGCGGGCAAAGGCATTCATCAGAAACGAAAACACATCCTCGTTGTTGAATTCACCGATTCGGCGCCCGAGGTTGTCGTAGCGCTGGTCAAGCGTTTCGACAATCTCCTCGTCGTCCTGGTCGGCCAGCTTCAGTCGCAGCCAGTCGTTCTTGACCCGCTTGCGCCAGATTTCGTCGAGCGCTTCGCGGCTCTCCGCCCAGGGCTGTTCCCTGCGATCGAAGTGATAGCTCTCGTCAATGGTGAAATCGAAGCCCTGCTCCAGCAGCGAACGCGCATGGGCGACCCGCTCGTCGACGCGCTCGATGTAGAGGTTGAATATCTCGTAGGCGGGCTCAAGGTCCGCCGAGCTGACCGCATCGGCCAGGGTGGCCCGAAAACGCTCCAGACCGGCAATATCATCGGCCAGGAAGTAGACCCGATTGGGGTCGAGCACCTCCAGGTACTGGTTGAACACTCGCTCCGAGAACTCGCTGTCGAGACTCTGCGGCCGATAGTGAAAATTGGTCATGAACCGCGACGCCAGGCGGCTGGCATAGCGATGCTGCGGTTCGGGCGCCAATCGCTTGACCGAGGTTTCGCTGACGCCGGCCCGGCCATCGTCGGGCTGCAGCAACAGCACCGGACTGAGCAGGGCCAGAGAGAAAACGAGGACGAAAATCCGATTTGGTGTCATATTCATGTCAGCTAGGACCGGTCCGCGCCGGTGAAGTTTTGCCGATCTGCACTGGAGACATGCTCCCAACATGCATGGTACCCCATCAAACGGCAGAAGGATGTCACCAGCCGCCGGGCCGCCTCATCCCAGTCGGGCTCCTCGACCAGGCTGCGCAGATCGGTCATCTGCTGCCCGGCATAGCCGCAGGGATTGATCAGCGAGAAAGGCGACAGGTCCATGGCAATATTGAAAGCCAGGCCGTGATAGGTGCAGCCGCGGCGCACCTTCAGCCCGATCGAGGCGATCTTGGCCTGGCCAACGAACACCCCCGGCGCGCCTTCACGCCGCACGCCGACTGCGCCGATCCCGTCGAGCACGTCGATCACGGCCTGCTCGAGCCGATCAACCAGACAACGCACACCGCAGCGAATGCGCTCGATATCGAGCAGCGGATACATCACGACCTGACCGGGACCGTGATAAGTGACCTGACCGCCGCGATCGGTCTGGACCACGGGAATGGCGCCAGGATTGAGTACGTGCTCCGGGCGTCCGGCCAGCCCCTGGGTGAAGACCGGATCGTGCTCAACCAGCCACAGCTCGTCACCCGTCTGGGCATCGCGCCCGTCGGTAAACGCCTTCATTGCCGCCCAGACCGGTTGGTAGGGCTGGCGGCCAAGATGCCGCACGGCCAGCTCCGGCGCAACGGGTTGTACCGGTGACGCGACAACGGCCGAGGGTTCCCCCGGGCGCTGAACCCTGAAGCCTGGTCCCTTGCCTTCCGTCATAGCGTCATCTTCACGACATCCAGTGCCCGGATTTCGCTGTAGACGGCCTCGAGCTGGCGACGCGACTGGGCCTCGATCACAACGGTAATGCTTTCATAGCGGCCATGACGACTGGGCCGGATGCTCACGTCGTGTTCGCCGGGCATCTCGGCGTGTCGCGCGATGACCGACAGCACCTGATGCAATGCGTCGTCGTCGGCCATCACCATGGCCTTGACCGGCCAGCGGCAGGGAAAGGACAGTGGACTGTCGTCGGGCGCCATCGTCAGTCACCGCCAAACAGACCACCAACCCATAGCCGCATGGCGTCCATGCTACGGCCGAAAAAGCCGGCTGCCTCGACCGCATCGAGGGCAACCAGGTCGCGCTCTTCGAGATCGCTGTCGTCGAGTGAAATGACCAGCCGGCCCACGCGCTCGCCCTGTGTCAGGGGCGCTATCAGGGTATCACCCATCTCCAGCCTGGCCTCGAGTGCGTCATAGCGGCCGCGCGGAATGGTCAGGAACAGGTCTTCGGAGACGCCCAGCCGGACGCTGTCCGACTGCCCTTTCCACACCCGCTCGACGCTGAGCTCATCGCCGGCCTCGTAGAGCTGATAGGTTTCGAAGAAACGGAACCCGTAATTGAGCAGCGACTGGCTGGCTGTCGCCCGGGCCTCCTCGCTGTCGGTACCCATGACCACACTGACCAGACGCATGCCGTCGCGCATGGCCGAGGTCACCAGGCAGTAACCGGCCGATTCGGTGTGCCCGGTCTTGAGTCCGTCGACCGACGGGTCGCGCCACAAAAGCCGGTTGCGGTT
The DNA here is from genome assembly GCA_013285445.1 of Pseudomonadota bacterium. Taxonomy (NCBI): domain Bacteria; kingdom Pseudomonadati; phylum Pseudomonadota; species Pseudomonadota bacterium. Next base: position 3,248,563 of record CP053448.1, read on the forward strand.
GTGCTGGCGGATCTCGTTGAAGGTGTACTCGCGCTCCGAATACCAGGCATAGAAGTCGGGAAACTCCCGAATCAGCGCGGCCGCCAGGCGGGCAGTGTCGCGTGCCGTTGTGTACTGCTCGGGATGCGGCAAACCGGTAGCGTTGACATAATGGGTGCCGCTCATGCCCAGCTGCCGGGCCGCCTCGTTCATCATGCCCGCAAACACCTCCTCGCTGCCGGCCACGTGTTCGGCCAGCGCCACGCTGGCGTCGTTGCCCGACTGGATGATCACTCCCTTGAGCAGTGCCTCGACCGGCACCTGCTTGCCGACCTCGACAAACATGCGCGAGCCCTCGGTGCGCCAGGCTTTCTCAGAGATCAGCACCGCCTCGTCAAGCGCCAGATTGCCGCGGGTGATTTCGCGGAAAACGACGTACGACGTCATCAGCTTGGTGATGCTCGCCGGCTCGACCCGGGCATCCGACTGCTGCTCGGCGATCGTGGCCTGGCTATGGTAGTCGACGAGGATGTAGCTTGTGGCACCGATCGAGGGCGCGGCCGGCACCGGCGACTGGGCGGCCAGGTCGGCCGCTGACAGGATGATCAGCGCGGTCAGTAGGCAGGATGGAATGATTCGATTCGATTGCATGGCTTCAGTATTGAATAAAAGGATTCAACAGTCACGGATAAACATAGCGGGCCGGACCAAGACCGAGTTCAGCGACGCGCTCGAGCAGCGCCACGGCGCGACGCAATTCCTCGACCGGGCCGATCCGCACCCGCCACAGCGCTTCGCCGGGGCTGCCCGATGCCTCGGTCGCAATCGGTCCGATCCCGGCCCGTTCCAGCTCGCGGGTGACGGCTGCGGCCCGTTCGGCTTCGGCAAAGGCACCCACCTGAACCCAGACCGGCAAGCGGGCGGGGCGGGGCGTCGGCTCGACCTGCTCATCGAAAGTGATCGCGCGTACCGCCACTGGCGCTGTACCGGCCTCGGTCATGCCCAGGGCATGAGCCGCTGCCCATGACAGATCGATCAGTCGGTCCGCATGAAACGGCCCGCGGTCGTTGACCCGCACGATGATACGCCGACCGGTGTCCAGATGGGTCACTTCAGCCCAGGTCGGCAGCGGCAGGGTACGGTGCGCAGCGGTCAGCTGATACATATCGTAGGGCTCGCCCGACGAAGTCATGCGGCCGTGAAACTTGGTGCCGTACCAAGAGGCAATCCCCTCCTCGCTGTAGCCGGCCGCCTGGTCGAGCACCCGGTAAGTCTGCCCCATGACCTCGTAGGGGGTGTGGTTGCCGTACGCACTGCGCGGTTCCGGGTGGGGCAGGGGCCATTCGATCAGATCGGGGTCCGGCAGTGCGGGCGGAGGACCGTCCGGGCGCTCGCGCTGCGGCTGTGCACAGGCGACCGCCAGCGCCGAGATCATCAGCATGACAGCCAGGCGCATCACCGGACAGCCCGCTCGCGAATGGCTTCGGCCAGCTGGTAGACAGCCATTGCATAAAGGGGCGACCGGTTGTAGCGGGTAATGACATAGAAATTCTGGAAGCCAACCCAGTACTCGGCACCATTTTCCGTTTCCAGCTCAACCAGCGTGGCCGGCGTATCTGGCGGCAGGTCGCCGACCTCCACCGCCACCCCCATGTCGACCAATTGACCGAGCCGATGTTCGGGCTTGAGCGAAAACGCTGACGCATCCACGGGAACGTCGCCATCGACACGGCGGGCGATCGGGCCATCGGCTTCCCAGCCGTGGCGAGCCAGGTAGTTGGCAATCGAGCCGAGCGCGTCCGGCAGCGAGCGCCACAGATCGCGGCGGCCGCTACCATCCATGTCGATGGCGTAGGCGCGATAGCTCGACGGCATGAACTGACCCACCCCCATGGCACCGGCATACGAGCCGCGCACCTCGGTGACCGGCAGCGATTCTTCGCCGGCCAGGCTCAGGAAATGTCCCAGTTCCGAGGCAAAAAAATCGGCCCGGCGGGGAAAGTAGAAACCCAGCGTGGCCAGCGCGTCGATGACCCGAAAGCTGCCGGTGTTCATGCCGTAGTTGGTCTCGACGCCTATGATGGCAACGATGATCGCCGGCGACACCGAAAACCGCTGCGCCGCCGCGCGTATTTCAGCCTCATTGGCGCGCCAGAACTCAGCGCCAGCGGCAATGCGCGTCTCGGTCACGAATATCGGCCGGTAGCGGTACCAGGGGCGGGCCTCGGCCGGCCGCGTGATGGCGTCAATGATCGATTGCTGGTATCGGGCCTCGGCCAGCACCTCACGCACCTCGTCGGCATCCAGGCCATGCTCGACCACGACCCGTTCGACAAACGCCTCGGCGCCGGGATGCGGCTCGGCGAGTTCACCGGCCTGGGTGCCGACCGACAGCAGCAGCGACAAAACCAGCAGGCTGACCGAAAAAAACATCGCGATATTCCGTAGCATGTCCTGGAGACTATAGAAACCCGGTAGCGGGAAAAGTTTGATTGCCGTAGCCAGCAGAGATTCTACCAGCTGGCCGGTGCCCGGCTCTGACTGGCCGGGACCTGATTCAACCCATGAATCGGCGGCGGCTGTACAGGCCCATGACGACACCGAACCCGGCAAGCAGCGTCACCGCCGAGGTACCACCGTAGCTGATCAAGGGCAGCGGCACGCCGACCACGGGCAACAGTCCGGAGACCATGCCGGCATTGACCGCCAGGTAGACGAAGAACATGAACACCAGCGCCCCTGACAGCAGCCGGGCGAAAGTATCACGACACTGGCTGGCCAGAAACAGGGCGCGCAGAATGATGGCTGCGTAGATCACCAGCAGCACAGCGACTCCGATAAACCCGAATTCCTCTGCCGCCACCGACAAAATGAAATCCGTGTGGGGCTCGGGCAGAAACTCGAGGTGCGACTGGCTGCCACCCAGCCAGCCCTTGCCCGTCATGCCGCCCGACCCGACCGCTATCTTTGACTGAATGATGTTCCAGCCCTGGCCCAGCGGGTCACTCTCCGGATCAAGGAAGGTGAGAATGCGCTCGCGCTGATAATCGTGCAGCCGCAGCCAGATCAGCGGCGCGGAAGCGGCCAGTCCGGCCGCCAGTGTCAGGATCACGCGCCAGCCAAGTCCCGCCAGGAACAGCAGGCATAAACCGCTGAGCGCGACCAGAACCGCTGTACCGAGGTCCGGCTGTACCACGATCAGTGCGACCGGCAGGCCAATCAGTGCCGACGCCACTGCCAGCATGCGCCAGTCCGGCGGCAGGGGTCGCCGATCGAGCATGATTGCCAGCATCAGCGGCAGTGCCAGCTTCATCGCCTCGGACGGCTGAAAGCGAATCAGGCCCAGATCCAGCCAGCGCTGGGCACCGCGCCCAACCCCGACGATCAGGGCCGCGATGAGCGCCAGCACGGTCAGCAGATACAGCCAGGGACCCCACAGACGCAACAGCCGAGGCGGCACCTGGGCCAGACCAACCATGACCGCCAGCCCGACACCGAAACGCACGCTCTGGCGCCAAACCAGGTCCGGATTCCGCTCGCCCGCAGAGTACAGCACCAACAGCCCGACGCCCATCAGCACGGCCAGCATGACGACAAGCACCGGGTCGAGCCGTAATGTGCTCAGACTCCGAACCAGCAGGGAATCTGCCGCGCGCAGCTTATTCACGGCCAGCGTCCGCATCGTTGCCGCCTCGCCCAGAGGCTTCGAGTGCCACAGCCATGACATCAGCCGCCACCGGCGCGGCAACGCCGGCGCCACTGCCGCCATGCTCGACCACTGCCGTGACCACCAGACGCGGCTCGTCTGCCGGCGCAAAGCCGGTAAACAGCGCATGATTGCGCAAAAACACGGGCAGCTCGTCCTGATCGCGCGCATCGACTGCATCGTCGATGTCCGGGCGCTCGAATACCTGCGCGGTACCGGTCTTGCCGGCCATGGGGGCAGACAGACGCGCGGCGACTGCCCGCGCGGTACCACTCGGACCGTGCACCACCGCCGTCAAGCCGGCATGCACCGCCTGCCAGTCATCCGGATCATGGCGCACCATCTGTGCCGGTTCAGCCCGTCCAACCAGCGTCGGCCGGGCGGTACGACCGCGGCCGGCCAGTGCGGCGGTGGCGTGCGCCAGCTGCAGCGGGGTAACAACGGTAAAACCCTGTCCGATTCCGGTAATCACCGTCTCTCCGGGAAACCAGGGCTGATCGAATCTCGCTCGCTTCCAGGTCCGGGTCGGCAAGATGCCGTCACTCTCGCCGGGCAGGTCCAGCCCGCTGCTGCGGCCAAAGCCGAACAGCGCCAGTTCACGGGCAATCCGGTCAATCCCCAGATCAACCGCCAGCCGGTAGAAATAGCCGTTGACCGACTCGGCCAGCGCGAGTTCGAGATCGACCCAGCCGTGGCCCTCCTCCTTCCAGTCGCGATACAGGCGCGCATGGCCAGGCAGTTGATAGCTGCCGCCGGAAAATACCTGTGTCTCGGGCGTAATCACGCCGACCGCGAGACCGGCCAGGGCAATGAACGGCTTGATCGTCGAGCCAGGCTCATAGCCACCGGACAGAAAGCGATTGAACAGGGGTCGCCGCGGATCGTCAAGCAGGCTGTCGTAGGCGGCCTGACTGATCCCGTGGACAAACAGATTGGGGTCGAATCCGGGCTTGCTGACCAGCGCCAGCACCTCGCCGCTGTCGACCGACACGACCACGACCGCGCCGGTGTAGTCACCGAGCGCACGGTAGGCGGCCCGCTGCACATCAAGGTCGATATTGATCGTCAGGTTCTCGCCGTGCCGGGGGTCGGTTCGCTCGAGCACTCGCACCACCCGTCCCTGTGCGTTGGTCTCGACGCGCTCGATGCCGGTCTCGCCATGCAGGCGGTCCTCGTAGCGGCGCTCGATGCCGGTCTTGCCCACATATCGGGTGGCACGGTAGCGGCTCGGGTCCAGGCGGGCCAGATCGTCCTGATCGATCCGGCCAACATAGCCGACGACATGAGACAGCAGCTCGCCATGGGGATAGTGGCGCATCAGGTATGGCTCGATATCCACGCCCGGCAAGCGGTGACGGTGGATTGCGATTCGCGCCACCTCATCAGCACTCAGATTGCCCTTGAGCACAATCGGTTCGAAGCGGCGCGAGCGGCGCTCGTGGTAGAGAAAACGACGACGCTCGTCGTCGCTGACCGGCACCAGGCCGGCGACCGCCTGCAGCGTGTGCTCGAGCTGACCGGCCCGCTCCGGCACAATCACCAGCCGATAGGCCGGACGATTCTCGGCCAGCACCCGCCCTTGCCGGTCGAGTATCAATCCCCGATTGGGCGCCAGCGCCCGCAGGCTGATGCGGTTGTTCTCGGCGCGAGCGGCGTAGCGCTCGTGATCACCAAGCTGCAGGCTGCCGAAGCGCGCCAGAATCAGCAGCAGCACGACCAGCACGACGGCCACCAGCCAGCGCAGGCGGCTCATCACCAGCGTGCGCTGCTCACGCGGCGTGATGATCGTGGCGGTATCCACTCTCATGTGCTGCCGGACTGTCGGCGATCGCGCAGCCGGATGCGATCGAGCAGCAGGAACAGCCAGGGCCATAGCAGCATGCCGATCACCGGCGCCAGCCACCATTCCCAGGATGGCCATTGATCACCCGACAGACCGATCACCCAGAGCTGAACGATGCGGTCGTTGAACAGCAGCGCCATGACCGCCGCCGCCTGTTGCCAAGGGGGGAAAAACCGCAGGCGATTGCGGAAGTGCTCGACCAGGTAGCTGATGATCAGCAGACTCAGCGCATGCTGGCCAAGCAGGCTGGCGGTCATCAGATCCAGCAGCAGCCCGAGCCCGAAAGCCTGCCCGAGGGCGCGCAGACGCCCCGCTTCCAGGTTCCAGTAGATCAGCACCAGCGCCAGCCAGTATGGCCGCAGTTCCCCGACCCGCTCCGGCAGCGGTATGAGTGTCAACACCACCGCGACGAGCAGTGAAACCAGAAGCACCCGGTTGCCGTCGCCGCGCGCGCTCATGGCCCTTGGTCAGCGGCTGTCGCAGCGCCAGCCGGATCGGGACCGGCCGGCCCCGTTTCCGTTTCGGGCGTCGAGTCCTGCGGCATCACCACGAGCAGATGCCGCGCCCGATCCAGCCGTCCCAGCGGCTGCAGATCGGCCCGGGCAAAGGCCTCCCCCGGCGGTCGTTCGACGCGATCGACCCGTGCAACCGGCAGCCCGGCCGGGAAGATGCCGCCAAGCCCCGAGGTCACGACCACGTCGTCGGGTTCGAGATCCACGTTCATCGGCAGATCGGTCAGCCGCAGCCGACCAACCCGGCCCGATCCGTAGGCCACGGTGCGCAATCCCGTTCGCCGCACCCGCACCGGCAGTGCATGGTCGGGATCGGATATCAGAATGACCTGGGCGGCATGGCGCGCGACATCATCGATCTGACCGATCACCCCCTGACCGTCCATCACCGCCATGCCGGCGGCCAGACCGTCGCGCGAACCGCGATTGATCAGCACGCGATGGGACCAGGGATTGAGATCGACGCTCATCAGTTCGGCAGCCTTGAACTGCAGCTCGACGCGCTCGGAGGCGTCAAGCAGGGCACGCAATTCGGCGTTTTCCCGGGCCAGCTCGTCGAGCAGCGCAAGCGCGGCCCGGCGCTGGCGCTGCTCCTGCTCGAGTGCGTCGATCTGGCGCAGCAGCGCATCGCGCTCGCGCAACTCGTCGCCAAGGCGGCGCGCCAGCACAAACGGGGCATCGATGAGCATGAACGCCGGCTCGACGGCCAGCAATCCATATCGGTGGAGCCGGTCGACATAGCCGCCGCGAAAGTCAAGCGCCATCAGCACGATCGCAAGCAGGCCGTAAAACATCAGCCGGCCGACGCGGCCGGCGGTTTCGGCGTCGAAGCCAGGGGGCCAGGGGTGACCGGGAGAATTCACGGTACGGCGCACACCTGACACGTCAGGCGGCGAAGAAGAAGTCGCCCTTGTTTTCGTCCATCAGTTCCAGCGCCCGGCCACCGCCACGAGCGACGCAGGTCAGCGGATCGTCGGCGATAATGACCGGCAGCCCGGTTTCCTTCATCAGCAGTTTGTCGAGTCCGCGCAGCAGGGCCCCGCCACCGGTCAACACGATACCGGTCTCGGCAACGTCGGCGCACAGCTCCGGCGGCGTCTGCTCGAGTGCCGTCTTGACTGAACCGACAATGCTCGACAGCGCCTCGCTGAGCGCTTCGAGCACCTCGTTGTTGTTCAGTGTGATCATCTTGGGTACGCCTTCGGCGAGGTTGCGGCCGGAGATCTGGATCTCCTTGACGTCGTCCTGCTGGTGGGCACAGCCGATTTCCATCTTGATCCGCTCGGCGGTCGACTCACCGATCAGGGTGCCATAGGAGCGGCGCACGTAGTTGATGATCGCCTCATCGAAGTGATCGCCACCCATGCGCACCGAATTCGAATACACGATCCCATTGAGTGACAGCACCGCCACCTCGGTGGTGCCACCGCCGATATCGAGCACCATCGAGCCGCGCGCTTCGTGGATGGGTATGCCGGCCCCGATGGCCGCAGCCATTGGTTCCTCGATCAGAAACACCTCGCGCGCCCCGGCCCCCTCGGCCGACTCCTTGATGGCGCGCCGCTCGACCTGCGTCGATGAGCAGGGCACGCAGACCAGCACGCGTGGACTCGGTCGCAGAAACCGCGAGGAGTGCACTTTCTTGATGAAGTGCTGCAGCATCTGCTCGGTCATGTTGAAATCGGCAATCACGCCGTCTTTCAGCGGTCGCGTGGTCCGGATGTTGCCCGGGGTGCGACCCAGCATCTGCTTGGCCTCGGCACCGACCGCCGCGACCGATTGCGGACCGCCCGGACCGCGCTCCATGCGCACGGCAACCACCGACGGTTCGTTGAGCACGATGCCCTGACCGCGGACGAAGATCAGGGTATTGGCCGTGCCCAGGTCGATGGACAGGTCGTTGGAGAAGATGCCGCGCAGTCGCTTGAACATGAATTGATGGAACGGTCCGTATCCGTTGCAAAAGACCGACTAATGTAGCAACGCTGAGGCAGTCCGGCAACAGTTCCGGAACGCAAAATGCAAGATCAAGGCTGCAGCGGCCGGTCGCTTCGCTACAATGGAACGCTGATCCGCACACATGACCCAAGGAAACCGCAATGTCCGTACTCATCTGCGGCTCGCTGGCCTACGACAATATCATGGTCTTTCCGGAGCGCTTCAAGGATCACATCCTGCCCGACAAGACGCATATGATCAATGTCGCCTTTCTGGTGCCCGAGCTGCACCGCAATTTCGGTGGCACTGCCGGCAATATCGCCTACAACCTCAAGAAGCTCGGCGGCAACCCCCTGCCGATGGCCACCGTGGGCCCGGACTTCGATGACTACGCCCGCCACCTCGATCGGCTCGGCATCAATCAGGACCATGTGCGCGTGCTCGGTGAGCACTGGACCGCCCAGGCCTACATCACGACCGACCTGGACGACAACCAGATCACGGCGTTTCATCCCGGCGCCATGAACGAGGCCCACTGCCAGACCATTCCCGACGATGCCGACATTGCCATCGGCATCGTGGCGCCCGACGGCAAGCAGGCAATGGTCGATCACTCCGAGCAGTTTGCAGCCGCCGGCATTCCGCACATCTTCGACCCTGGTCAGGGCCTGCCGATGTTCAACGGTGAGGAGCTGCAGCGTTTCGTGGTCAATGCGGACTGGCTGGCGGTCAATTCATACGAGTGGGAGATGCTCAAGAAGAAGACCGGCTGGCGCCATGATGACATCACCGCCCAGCTCGACGGTGGCCTGATCATCACGCATGGTGGCGCCGGGTCGGAATTGTGGACGGGCGACGGAAAGACCGATATTCCGGCGGTCAAGCCCAGGCAGATCGTCGATCCGACCGGCTGTGGCGACGCTTATCGGGCCGGCCTGCTGTTTGGTCTGGAGCGCGGCTGGGAGCCGGTCGATGCCTGTCGGCTCGGCGCCGTACTCGGCGCGCTCAAGATTGCCGAGTCTGGACCGCAGCACCATGATTTCACGGTCGATGAGGTTGCCGACACGTTCCGTTCGACTTTCGGGCGTGCATTACCTGCGGCCTGAATGTTCGCCCCTGCCGGCGACGGACTTACTCCCCGGTCGAACCACCGGCCGGGGCAGAGGTCTGCAGCGCCGGACGTGAGCGCGGGGCGCGCTGGCTGAACTGGCCCAGCACCGGATCCACCTCGAATCGGTTGCGAAACAGCGGGGCTTCTTCGAGCACATGCAATTCGACCGGCACGCTCAGCTCTACCTGCTTGTCACCGGCGCCAAGCTCGATGATCAGGTCGAGACGATGGCGCGAGCGAACTTCCAGCGCTTCATGCGCGTGGAAGGTCAGTGTCACCGGGCGGCGCGATCCGGCCGGAATGATCCCCGAGGGGGCGTCGATCACGAGCCAGGACGAAGACTGTCCCCCGGCCGTCGCCACCCCCAGGCGGTAAGCGAGCTCGCGCTCGCCACTGCCACCCAGCGACAGGGTCACGCGGGCGGTCTGCCCGTGTGGCACGGGAAGCGTGAGCTGCTCGATCTCGCGCCGGTCACAGAACAGGCGCAGCGAGGCCGCGGGCGAATCGGCACCATCGAGCATCAGCGCACGAGTCGGCGGTTCGCCGGAGCCTGCCGCGAGCAGACAGCCGGCTGCCGCCGATTCGTCGGCGGCGGCTACAGGTCCGCCAGCAATCGCTGCGGCGATTGCCAGCCAGACCAGGTGCAGTCGCTTCGCTGTCTTGTGCATGGTCCCCGGAATCACGTCCTTGCAATCGGCAAACAACAATTGCGGGCCGATTCGGTGTAGTTTAGGGCGAAACGCGCGCGATTTGAACCCTTGGCTGCCCCGCGCATCACGGTGCACACTTGGCGGCAGCAGGCATCAGACCCGGATCAGGCCATGAACCAGGATCACCCGGAGCGGATCAGCGAGTTCACCGAGCTGCTCAAGCGTCACTCGCAGGGCGACACCGACAACCTCTATGCGCTGCTGCCGATGGTCTACGAGGAGCTGCGTGCGCTGGCCGGGCGTCAGCTTGCCAGAGAACGGCCCGACCATACCCTCCAGGCCACTGCCCTGGTCAACGAGGCATATCTGCGCCTGGCCGAGAATTCCGACTTCAGCTGGGAAGATCGACGCCAGTTCCTGCTGATTGCCGCCACGGTGATGCGCCGGGTGCTGGTCGACTACGCCCGACGCCGCCACGCCACCAAGCGCCCCCAGGACCACCAGCGCATCGAGCTGGAAAGCGCCGACCTCGGCGAGGGTTTCGGCTCGGATCTGATCGCGCTGGACCAGGTGCTCGAACAGCTCGCCGAAATCGACCAGCGCCAGGCGAGCATTGTCGAACTGCGCTACTTCGCCGGACTGAGCATCGAGGACACCGCCCAGACCCTCGATATCTCCGAATCCTCCGTGGTGCGGGAGTGGCGCATGGCGCGCGCCTGGCTCGAGCGTCGCCTGCGCTGATCACGGCGGCCACCCGGACCCTACTCGATGCCGTCCTCGGCCAGCTGGCGTTCGACCTCGGAGAGCTTGTCGGCGAGCGCTGCCGCCAGTTCGGGACGCTCGACGCGTTCGCCGCCGCGCACCAGCTCCAGCGCAGATCGATAGGTTTCGGCCGCTTCCCCGAGTCGACCCTGCAGGGTCAGCGCCCCCCCGAGAATATCCAGCGCCGATGCGCGGTAGACGGTTTCAACGCCGCCAAAGCGCTCGGCGCGCTGCTCGAGCCCGGCAAGCACTTCACGCACCAGCGCCTCGGCGCGTTCGGGCTGCGAGCGACGCAGGTAAAGCGCGGCCAGGTTGGCCACTGACAAGCGGTACAGGTAGTGATCCCGACCGGCAACCCGCTCGATCATCTGCGCGGCGCGATCAAACGCGGCCAGGCTGGCCTCGTCCCGGCCGGCGCGCGAGAGCGCCACGCCGAAGTTGCCAATCGTGTTGGCCAGGCGCTGGCTGGGTCCGATCAGGCGCTCGTGATCGCGAATCAGTGCCTCGTAGGTATCGATCGCGGCTTCGGGATCAACCAGGGTCTGGGCCGTTGCGAAAACGTAGCGACCGCGCAGACGACGCGGGTCATTGTCGTCGTAAAGCCGCTCCGCCAGCGATCGGGCGGCCGCGGCAACGCGCATGGCCGGCTCGGCTTCGCCCTGGACCACGTAGGCTGCAACCAGCGCGGCGCGTGCCTCGAGCAGCAGCTCGCCTGAAGCACCCGGATCGGATTCGAGAGCGGTAATGATCGCGATGAGACCGGCCACGGTGTCGTCGAGCGGCTGGTCGAGCACGTTGGCATGATTGCGCAGCTTGCGGATGCGCGCGCGCAGCACGTCTTCGTGCCGCGTCTGCGGTGAGGCCTCGAACAGCTCGATGGCCCGGCGGTCGGCTTCAATCGCCTCGGTCGCGCGTCCGGCCGAGTCCAGCGCGGCGGCAATCTCCGACTGGACCAGCGCCTGCTCGCCTGGCGGGATCCGGGGCGTCAGCATCTGCTGCGCCTGCTGCAGCAGCGGCAGCGCCTGCCCGCCCAGACCGAGCGCATTGTAGGCCCGGCCCAGCGCAAGATGAATCGAGCCTGTGCCGGCCGGGCTGCCCGAATCGCCGTCATTCAACCGGTTTCGGCCCAGGTCGAGAATTTCGCGCACGGTCACTTCGTTGCCGCGCGACGGCAGCGAGTCGGCGCCGGCAAACATCGAGTCCATAAACGCCGTGACCGCCTCGGCGCGATCCCGTTCCCAGGCAATTCGCCGCAGCTGGTTTTCACGGTCGACCAGAAAAACCGCCAGCAGCAGACCCAGGGCAATCACTGCCGCCATCGCCCAGCGCTGTCGCCAGGCGAGGCGCCGAAAACGATAGACCAGCCCGCCGCCGCGCGCCAGCACCGGCCGATGCTCGACGAAGCGGCGAATATCGTCGGACAGCTCACGCACCGAGCCATAGCGCTGCTCCGGCCGAAGCGCCATGGCCCTGAGCACAATGGCCTCGATATCGCGCGGGATTGCGCCCACCGCGCAGACGCCACCGAGCTGGCGCGGTGGCGGAAAACGGCCGGCACGAATGGCCGCCGGCAGCTCGCCGGCCTTTTCGACATGATCAAACGGCCGGACCCCGGTCATCAGCTGATACAGCACGGTGCCAAGCGAATAGACGTCGGTGGCGGTACTCAGCCCGCGGCCCTCGACCTGCTCCGGACTGGCATGGGCCAGGGTCATGGCCTCGGCACACGCTGCAGTACCGCGCTCGCCGCCATCGCCGGCCTTGAGGAGACGGGCAATACCGAAATCGAGGAGCTTGGGCTCGCCCTCGGCAGTAACCAGAATATTGGCCGGCTTGATGTCTCGATGAATGACCATGTGCCGATGCGCATAGTCAACCGCCGAACACACCTTCTCGAACAGCTCAAGCCGCTGCTCCAGGGAGGCCGAATGTTCGTCGCACCAGCGATCGATCGGCAGGCCATCGACGTACTCGGTGGCCATGAATGGCCGGCCCTCGGTGGTCAGGCCGCCGTCAATGAGATGCGCGATACAGGGATGATTGAGCGTCGACAGGATGCGGCGCTCGGTCGCAAAACGCTGCTTGAGCGCCTCGTCGGGCTGTTCGGTGAGCTGCAGCAGCTTGAACGCCACCCGCTGGCGCAAGTCGCCGTCGGCACGTTCAGCCAGGTAGACCACGCCGGTCCCACCCGCGCCGAGCCGTTGCTGCAGGCGGTAGTCGCGCGGCAGCGGCGCCTGCAGCGAAACCTCGCTGAGCACCTCGCGCGTGGCGGCCTGAAAACGCTCCGGTGAATCGTCGGCCGTGTCATCTTCAGCAGCCTCGATCAGCCATCGCACTTCTTCGGCAAGCGCCGGCCGACCGGCACAGGCCTGTTCGACAAACGCCTCGCGCGCACGGCCGGTGCAATCCAGCGCCGCGTTGGCAATGGCCTTGGCGCGCTGGTAGTCGTCCTTCGACTGCTTCAACAAGCGACTCCGAATTGCGGCATCGCGCGCGACGATGACCGCTGCAATTCCATCAGGCCCATGTTACCTCACCGGGTTCACGACGCCGCCTTCCGGAGCCACCATCCGGCGTCGCTGGCCGGCGGTGACCGGGAGCACGCGGGGTGCTCCCGGCCCGGCCTTCATGCAGGTTCAGGCAAAGTGGAACAACCTGAACACCCGCCGCAAGGTGGCGGCGAGAAAACCGGGAAGTTCGGCGGCATCGAAGGTCTCGTCGTTAAAGACGACGACACCGCTGAGCTGCGGACCCTCGCCGCCCCGAAAGATGGTGACGCCCTGAAGCAGCAGGGTACCGGATTCATCGCCTTCCGGCCCCGTGATCGTCAGGCTGCCGTCGAAGGTCGACTGGATCGATTCAGCGCTTCGGATGCGCGTTCGAACGACCTCACCATCGATGGTCAGACCCTCTGGATTGGGGCGGAACCCGATGAAATCGCCCGTCGTGATGACGTTGGACCCGGCGGGCTCGTGGCTGGCAGAAGTGATCAGCCTGAGCGTGCCACCGGCCTCGTCGCTGACCACGACATCGGCCTCGACCGACAGACCGGCATGGACAGCAGGCGGCGTCAGGGCGGCCATTGCGGCCAGGATCAGGGTACAGAAGAACAGTCTTGAATGGACTGGCATGAATGGATCTCCTTAGATATGGGCTTGATAGTCAAGTCACCTGTCGGGTGACACCCCCATTCAACGCTCGAGGCCAGGATCGGTTGACGCCGATCGATGGTCGGTCACGGCCGGTCGTCGACTTCTGGCGCCTCGCCACCGGGTCTGAGCAGTCGCTCCAGTTCCGCGGCATCGGCAGCCAGCAGCTCGCGGATGAAGGCGGGCCGTTCGGGCGGGTCGAGCTGCTGCAGGCGCTGCCTGAATGCCCGGCGGTATTCCGGACCCATCTGCCGCAGGCGCCGTTCAAGCTGTCGACGCTCGATGGGCCGCAGTTGATTCATCCATGCCGGACGCTGCAGCCGGTCGCGAGCGGCAAATCCTTCGAGAAAAGCGCGACGCTCCTCCGGGCTCATCGATTGCCAGCGCTGCCGCAGTCGCTGACGCTGTTCCGGAGGCAGTTCATCAAGGCGCTTCAGACCGCGATGCACGCGGTCCTGTACATCTTGCGGCAAGGACTGCAGGCGCTCCATGCGCGCGCGCATGCGGCGCCGCTCCTCCGGCGACATGGCCTGCCATCGCTCCAGCCGCTCCTGGACGCGGGCTCGCTCCGCTTCACTCAATTCCTGCCAGCGCTCCGCGCCCTCGATCAGGCGTCGTCGCTGCTCGTCGTCAATGTCGGCCCACTCATCGGACCAGGGCGCCAGCACGGCCTGCTGGTCCTCGCTCAGCTCGTCCCAGGCCTGACCCTGAACCTGGCCCCACAGACCCAGCGTCACGGCCGCGGTGAGCAGCCAACGAAAAAGGAACGCGTTCACCCCGACTGCCCCTCCTCCGCCGGTGCATCCTCGGCCAGCTCGGATTGCGCCGCGATCCAGGCATAGAACTCCGGGTCTTCGACCAGCACATCGAAGTCGCCGCGCGTGAGCAGGTCGAGATCGGCGGTCTGCGGTGCGCTGGGCACGCTCGATGGCGAGGGCTGCGGGGTCTGCAGAACCAGAACCATCAGCGCCGCTGTAGCCGCCGCGCTGGCGCCGGCCAGGACGGTCCAGGTCCAGCGCGGCCCCGCCCGTCGCTGACCCGCCAGCGCCTGGCGCCGGACCCGGTCCAGTCGCAGCCGGACCGCGGGGTCCAGCGACTGACTGCGCGCATCCAGCACCGCACGGATGCGGCCCTCGAATGACTGCCTAGGCTTCATGTCGGTCATCATATGCCTCCAGGGCCTGACGCAATGACGCCAGCGCCCGAAAATAATGTGTCTTGATGCTGCCCGCGCTGATGCCGAGCGCACGCGCGGTTTCACCCACGTCGAGACCTTCCCAGGCGCGCAGCAGAAACACCTGCCGCTGTCGCGTCGGGAGCCGCTCGAGCGCCCGCTCCAGGGCCAGACCGAACTCGCCGTCAGCGGCATTCCTCTCCGGCCGATCGCACGGCGCTGTTTCAGCAGCAAAATCAGGCCCATCCGCGCATTCGTCGGACGGCCGCAGGCCGCTGAAAAACCGGCTGCGCCAGCGCGCTCGCTGCCGATACCAGTCGGTAATGCGGTTGTTGAGCATCCGGTAAAACAGCGGGCGGCGCTGTTGCGGCGGACGCTCGGCGTAGCGCCTTACGAACGCGGTCATCGCATCCTGTACCAGGTCCAGCGCCTCGTCGACGTTACCGGTGGCCATTCTCGCCATCATCAGCGCGCGTGCCTGGACATCGGCCAGGAACGCATCGAGGCTCTCGTGAGCCTCGGCACCCGCCCGCTCCTCCGGCATTGTCGCATCGGTTTTCAAGCACGCATCCAGTGGTACTTCATGACTTATCAACGTCCGGTCACCGAATCGGTTGACAATCATATCGCCAGGCGAACAGGACCAGGGCATTGGCAGATCACCACAAGCATTCAGCATGGGCCGGTCATCGCACAACGCAGCGCCAGCCGCGGGCAAGCTTCCAGCACGTGCGATCCGCTGCCGGACGCGTGCGCACCACCACGTAGCGGGCGCCGGGATGGGCCTGCTTGTAGACATGAAAAGACGGCTGGTCACGATGGACATGGGTCACACATCCGCCCAGCGCCAGAGTCGCCAGGACAATCAGAATCAACATGGACTTGCTGTGCATTGGTTGCTCTCCGGGTTGTTTCAGGGCGGGCTCCTGCCCGCGGGTTTCATCAAACATGCGGACTAGAACGCACTGCACCGCCCCGGGTTGACACGAATTGCCCGGGCGGCCCGCGCCGACAAGAGTCAGGTGCTGTCAACCCCACGGCCCACGAATTCGTTGGTAGCAGCATACCCATGCAAAAAGGCAATGCATCATGGCCGCCAGCGCTACCCAGTTCCATCCGGCCACGACCTCGGAGATCGTCCGGTTGGTCGACCGCATCACGTTCGGTGCATCCCGGCCCGCGCTCGAACAGGCCGAATCGATGGGGTACGAAGCCTTCATTGACTGGCAGCTCGACAATGAGTCGATCGACGACGGCCCCCTGGAAGCCCTGCTCGCCGAGCACCTTCCAACGCTGTTTCTGTCGACCGATGAGCTGGCCGAGCTGGTGCGCGACAGCGACAATCCGCAGCGAATCTTCCGTGAACTGGTGACCGGAACGCTCATCAGGCAGGCGTTCAGCCAGCAACAGCTCTACCAGCGCATGGTGGAGTTCTGGTCCGACCATTTCAGCGTCGCGGCCGCGGCCGGCGTCAGTGGTCTTCTCAAGGCGGTCGAAGACCGCGAAGTCATTCGCCCGCTGGCCATGGGCCGCTTCGAGCGGTTGCTGCAGGCCGATGCGCGCAGCCCGGCGATGCTCTATTACCTCGACAATTTCAACAGCACGGCAGAAGGGCCGAACGAAAATTACGCCCGCGAACTGCTTGAGCTGCACACGCTGGGCGTTGATGGCGGCTACTCGGAAGCCGACATCAAGGAAACGGCGCGCATCTTCACCGGCTGGACCATTCGCCGGCCGGCGAGCTTCCGATTCAATCCCCGCACCCATGACTGGGGCGCCAAGCATGTCCTGGGGCATCATTTCGCGCCGGCCGGCGAAGCCGAAGGCACGCGCCTGCTCAATGTCCTGGCATCACACCAGGCCACCGCACGGCACATCGCCACCAAGCTGGCGAGGCGCTTCGTCGCCGACCAGCCGCCAGAAGCGCTGATCGAGGATGTTGTCGACGAGTTCCTGGCCAGCGGCGGGAATACCCGAGCCGTGCTTCGTCGCCTGCTGCTGCACCCAATCACCCGCGAACAGCCTGCGCTGAAACTGCGTCGGCCGAATGAATTCGTGCTTGGCGTCCTCCGCTCCCTCGAGGCTCGGCCCGATGGCCGGCTGCTGCGGGAGTTGTTCGAGGGCCTTCGGTCGGCCGGGCATGTGCCGTTCGCCTGGCCGGCGCCCGACGGGTACCCGGACGTGTCGAGCTACTGGCAGTCAACCACCGGTTTCCTGATGCGCTTCAATGGTGCCGCCGGGTGGTCGCGGCGCCTGGGATTGCGCTCGGCCGTGCTGCGCGAGGCCATGCGCATCAACGACCCCCCGAGACAGACCGAGCACCTCATTGGTGCCCTGGTACCGGAGGGCCTGGCGCCGGAACGGCGGGCCGTTCTGGACAGCTACGCTGAATCCCTGCCCAGTCGTGAGCGGCCGATCGCCGTCGCCGCCTGGCTACTGGCCAGCCCAACTGCACAATGGAGATAGCGACATGAACCGTAGGGAACTGCTCAAGCTGATGGCGCTCAGTGGCCTTCTGGCCGGCACCCCGCGCTGGATTTGGGCCGCCAACCCGGGTGATCCGGCGGCCCGCCGGCTGCTGGTGATCTTTCTGCGCGGCGGCGCCGACGGGCTCGGTATCTGTGCACCGCTGGGGGAATCCCGCTATTTTGACCTGCGACCCTCGCTGGCGCTTTCGGAAACCACCGCGCTGGATCTGGACGGATTCTTCGGACTGCACCCGGCCGCTGAAGGTCTGAAAGCGCTGTTTGATACCGGCGAGCTCGCGATTGTCCACGCCACCGGCCTGGTCACCGCCGAGCGCTCACATTTTGAAGCCCAGGCCGCCGTCGAACAGGGCATCGACTCCGCCCAGCCAATGCTGGCGAGCGGCTGGCTCGGACGCTATGTCCAGACGCTGGACAGCCCGGCCGCTCTGGCCGCCGTGGCCGTGGACAGTGCCCTGCCCCGATCGATGTCCGGCTCATCGCTGCCGCTGGCCATGGCCTCCCTGGATTCCTTCCGGCTGGAACTCGATGAAACGGCCCAGGCCGCGCTGCAGTCCGTCTACGAGATGGATTCAGTACTCGGTCCGACCGCACAGTCGGTATTCGATGCTGCCCATATCATCGAGCCCCTGGCCGAACTGCCTGCCGGAGCGGGCTATCCAGCTGGCGACCTGGGCATGGCGCTGGCCGATACCGGCCGCCTGATTCGCGGGGGTACCGGACTGACCGTCGCGGCGGTCAACAGCGGCGGCTGGGATCATCACGACGACCAGGCCGCACGCATCGAACCGCTGCTGACCGAACTGGCAACCGCATTGCTCGCGTTTCGCGAGGATATCGATGAATTCTGGACCGACACGACGGTGCTGGTGCATACCGAATTCGGTCGCCGGGCCGCAGAAAACGCCTCCGGCGGCACCGACCACGGCCACGGCAGCCTGATGCTGGTCGCCGGCGGCGGGATCCGGGGCGGCCAGGTGTTCGGCGAGTGGCCCGGACTGGGGCCGGATGAGCTGTCGGCCGGTGAAGACCTGGCCGTGACCACCGACTATCGGCAGGTGCTGGCCGAGATTCTCGTCAACCACATGGGCCTGGCCGACCCGGTCGATGTGTTCGGCGACTGGCAGCCGGGCGCCTGGCTGGGTCTGTTCGCCGGCGCTGGCGCATCGGATGCGACCGCCGGCCGGGCCGTCAGACTGGCTCGCCGCCCCTGACCAGTCCCATCACCTGGCTCATGTCCAGGTTTTGCGCCCGTTGCTCGATCTGCGGCATGAACTCGCCCTGCTTCTCCCTGGCCGAGCCGAGCAGCTCATCGAAGGTGGACTTGAGCAGTGCGGTACTCATCTGCCGACCGCCGGCATAGTAGCGTCTGGCCACATGGCCCAGGGCATAGGTCGTGGCGAAGGAAAACGCCATGCCGGTAGCCGCACCACCAAGCCGGCCAATGCCCCGGCCGCCGGCCGAGCGGAACAGCCCGCCGATCAGCTTGCGGCCGAACTGCTCGAGATACTGAGAGGTCATGCCGACTCCGAGG
The DNA here is from genome assembly GCA_013285445.1 of Pseudomonadota bacterium. Classification (NCBI taxonomy): domain Bacteria; kingdom Pseudomonadati; phylum Pseudomonadota; species Pseudomonadota bacterium. The sequence goes on from CP053448.1 coordinate 3,267,407, forward strand.
GTCGCCAGAAACTCCTTGATGTGGCCACGGTCAAGCTCGACGCCATATTCCCTGCCGATCGAGTAGACCATGCGAACCTGCAGCGGGATGATCGCCATCGAGGCCCATGACTGCGGCAGGAGTTCCAGTGCGCCGTTGAGAATCGAGTAGTTGAGTATCGATTTGTCGAGCGCGGCCTCGTCGATCTGCGGAGTATTGACCGCCGGGCCGGCTGGCGCCGACGACTGCATGGCGACCGCGGGAGCGGCCGCCTCGGTCAGCTCGACAAGCTGTTCGGCCTCATGCTCGATCACCTCGGCCTGGTCCGAATCCATGCCAAGCAGCCCCTTGAGCCGGTCTAGAAAACGCCGCTCCCCGTCACTCATGCGGCCGTCTGCATCGCATACACCCACCGCCATTTCGTAGGCCAGATGCTTCTCGCCGGGGTCGTCGAGCCGGCCTGCAACCTCGGCCAGGCTGACGCGCTCGAGCAACACGTCCTGGTAGAGCGCGCGCAGGTCCGGCGCGTTCTCCGCGGCGAGAGACTCGGCAATACGGCGAATTTCCTCGCGCTCGGCGGCGTGCTTGGAGCCATCGGCGAAAGCGGCATACAGGGCGATGGTCAGAAGTGCGCTGTCGCGCTCGTGCGTGTCGGGCATGGCTGGTCTCCTTTGGCGGACGGGTTCCCCGGATCAGGTTCAATGCTGCGCTGGCCAAAATTCTGCAAGCAAGCACTGGCCACAAGCGTATATTATTCATTGACAACGAAATGCCCACGGCATTTTGATTTCAGGCAAGTGGACCCCTAAACGCCAATCGAGATTTCGCAACCATGAAAAAAATTACAACTTTGATCGCCACGCTCGTGTTGAGCAGCAGCCTGACCGCTCAGGAGGAGTTCTTTTCCGAAACGGGCGCGTTCAGCGCCGACGGCAGCACCACAGGCAACCAACACCGCATTGAGGTCGAAGCGGGCATGACAGTCGAGGTGCTCGTCATCGGCGATGATATCGACACGACGCTCGAGGCAACGCTGCCGGGCGGAGAGACGATTCGGAACGACGACTATCAGGAGTACCACGCCGGATTCCTCCGCACCTTCGACCAGGACGGCACCATCGAGCTGATGGCCGCGCCACTGTCACCGGGCACGGTCGGCAGCTACCGCGTGGTTGCCCGCAGCGTGGCCGCGCCCGGACGCATCGAGGTGGGCCAGACCATTCAGGGACGGCTGACCGAATCGACCGCCTCCGGCGAGCGCTACGAGTTGACCGCCCCGGCCGGCACGCGCGTGGCGATCGACCTGAAGTCCTATGACTTCGACGCCCACCTCACCGTGCTCGACGGCGATGGCGAGGAATCGACCGACGATGACGGCGGTGATGAGGGCTACAACAGTCGCCTCTACCATGAGTTTGGCCAGGATGAAACCATCACCATCACGGCCGGCAGCCTCTCGTCCGGAACCGGCGGCTACGAACTGATCATCACCGAGCTTGCAGAAGAAGTCGCCGCGACCTTCAGCGGCAGCCTGTCGACCGATTCGCCTCGCGCCTATGACGGCACGCGCTACGAGCGTCACGAATTCGAGGGACAAGCCAACGAAATGCTGACCGTCGAGCTCAAGTCCGGGGTCTTCGATCCGGTGCTCTACATCTCGCGGCCGGACGGCAGCACCCTGGTCCGCGATGACGACGGCGGCTCCGACAACAACAGTCTGGCGGTGACCACCTTGCCTGAAACCGGCGTCTACACCATCTACGTCACCGGCTTCGGCGAAGCGCTGGGGGGCTACGAACTGACCATTTATCGCTGATCCGGCCGGGAGCGTCTGCCCGGCCCGGCCGGGCAGGCGCTGTGCGTCCTGCTACTCCACCCGCAGCGGTGCTCGGGCGATGGCCAGGCCGCTGGCGTTGAGCAGATAACAGACTTCGACTGCTCGGGGCTCATGGTCTGGCGCTCCCGGAGCCAGTTCATGGAGTCACTCGGCGAAGCGGTCGGAGAACAGGGCGTCAACCATCAGGTATTCATCGGCACCGGCATCGAACAGGCCGGCGCCGTTGCTGCTGCCCGGCTCGTCGATGCCTCGGCTGTGGTGCTCGACGTCACTGGCGGTGGCATCTGAGCCAGCACAGAAATCGATGGCCGGCGAACCCGCGCCCAGGCGATAGTCTCCGGCCACGGTATTGCGAAACGCCGGATTGGCGACCTCCACGCCACCGGCGCCGGTCGACCCATTCTCGTTGACGACGACGCAGTCAAACGTGGTGACCGGACTGTTGGTCGCAGCCAGCACCGGCAGAGTGGGATGCCAGACGATGCTGTTTCTTATGGTCAGCTCGCTGGTGGTTCCATTGGCACCCAGGGCCGCGGCTGACGACTGATTGCCGCTTACGGTCACGTGCTTGAGTTCGGCACTGGCGCCGGCATTGACCCCAATGACGTAATTCTCGTCGTTCCCTGGAGACGCCAATCCGTTGCCGGTCAGAAAACTACCGTCCAGTGCAAGCTGGGTGAAAAGACCGCTAGCGTAAAGCGCGGTGCCCAGCGCGGCTCGTCCACCGCCCATGTGCGTGCGGCTCAGTTGAACACTGGCCCCGTCATAGGCTGCGAGATGACCTCCGTAGTGCGCGCCGCCGCCATCGGCGCTGTTGTCGAGCCACTGCGAGCAGCGCCAGCCGTCCCAGCAGGTATCGCCCGACAGATCGGCCGTCAACGAGGCGGTGGAACCGACATAGGCACCACCCCCCCGGTTGTCAGCGGTATTGTCGCGTACCAGCGCATCGAGCAGCTCGACCTGGGTCTCGCTGCCGACAGCATAGATGCCGCCACCGTCGGAGCCGGCGGAATTTTCGGCCACCGTTGCCGGGTCGGTGTTGTTGCCCCACAGTTGGTAAGGCCCGAAGTGGCCATTGATGTTGACCGTGGCCCCGCCCGCGGCGTAGATCCCGCCGCCGTCTCCGGCGGTCATATTTCTGAGAATACCCGAGTACAGAACATCATCGAAACGACTGCCGGCATAGCTTGAAAACGCGCAGCCATTGTCCAGGTAGACGCCACCACCGTCGACCGCGCCGAAGTTGTCTGCTATGGCGCCGGACTCGAGCCGGATCAGGCCGTTGGCGCTGGCACAATAGATACCGCCGCCGTAGTCCGACTGGTTTTCGATAATCGAGGAATTCCGGATGATGACCTGCAAAAGATCACCCGGATTGCCCACGGAAATGCCGCCGCCATAAGAAAAGCCGGAGTTGCTGCCGATCAGACTGTCGCGCACGGTAAGCGCGCCGTCCATGCCGCCGGTATGCACGCCCACGGAACCGCCGATAATGGTCAGGTTTTCCAAAGTCACCGAGGCCGTGCTGCTCGTCGTCACAAAGACCGTCGGCAGCAGATTGCTGCCCGATCCATCGATCGTTGCGTTCGAGCCAAGCTGCTGATTCAGCGCGGCCGCCAGGCACGAGCTGAAGCCACCGCGCAAGCTGCGCGAGCCGGAGATCGTCACGTTCTCCACGAAATCCTGGTTATCGAGAATCCGGATCTCGGTGTCGCCATCATCCAGCGCATCCTGGATGGAGGTGTAAGTACAGGTGCCGAAACCGGGACTGGAACCGACCGACACCCAGGCCATTGCCGGCGCGGTCGCCAGAAATATCAGGCTCACAGCCAAATGGACAAGTCTGAAAACACGCATCGCTCATCACCCTCATGTCATTGAATGGAACCGTCAAGCCCGATTCGGGGCTGTCGGTCGATATGCCGGGCCAAGGCATGGCGCCGACCATTGGGCATGAGCCAAGCATGATTTGTGCCAGACGGCGAGAGATCACTCCATGACACTGATTTAAAAATGTTTTGTGCTTGATTTCAGGAACTGCCGGAATCACATCTGTAGCAGGTCTGCTACATGGGCGTTTCCAGAATCGAGACACACTGACCCGGACAGATCAGGCCTGAACAAGCGCCAAAACATCGCACCAGCCAGTGGACCACAACACGCTGTCGCTTGACAGCGCCTTGCCTTACCCCACCTTATTCACCACCCGCTCTACTGCGGCGCCGCCAGACCGCGTGATGCCTGGGCTGCCAATTCCCGCCTGAGCAGCGGGATCGAGTCATGGTCAGGTGCCAGCGCCATCATGTGCTCGAGTGCACGCCGCATTGCGACCATCGCCGCGCTTCTGGCCGCCTGGTCGGTCGCGCTACCGGCCGCCACCATGCCGGCGGCTTGCGAGTATTCCAGCCACGCATCGAAAACGCTCGCATTCGCGCCGAGCCCGCGGGAAAAGGCATCCATGGCCTGTTGCGCGCTGACAGTCGGCGACTGGCCGACTGCCTCAAGATAGCGTGCTTCGATCAGATCGAGGGCACCCCGGTTGAACCAGGCCAGCGAATAGTCGGCGTGAATCTGGAGCGCGGCCTCCACCGCCAGGCGGCCCTGCGCGATCCAGTGCGACGGATCACGCGATCGAGCCGCCAGATGCTCAGCCATGATCCGGGCGACGTTGGCACGGTTGTTGTGGGGCTTGTGGTAGGCGGGATTGATCTGGCTGACCTGCTCATAGGCTGCAATGGCCTGCTCGAAGCGGTCGGCAGCCTGGTCGGTCAGACCCTGATCGAGAAGCTGGCGGCCCAGGTCGGAATGGATATTGCCCAGCGTATTGACAATGACCGGATGGTCCGGACTCAGTCGCAGCGCTGCCTGGGCCTGGGCAAGCGCCTCGATCAGCCACTGTTCTGCCTGCCCGGCCGCCAAGCCGGGCTGGCTGGCCTGGGACTTGATGGCATAGGCCAGGTTATGGCGCGAGTAGGCATGATCAGGGTCCATCTCGACCGCCCTGCGCAAGGTATCGACCGCCTGGCTCAAGGCCACCGCAGGATCCTGCCCCGCCATTTTGAGCGTCGCGGCCTGCTGGCGGCTGCAGGTTCCGGCCTGGCGCCAGACGGTGGCATCCGCCGGGCGTAGCGCCATGGCGCGCCGATAAAGCTCGAGCGCCTCGCCGATCATCCCGACCGCCACCCGGGCATCACGGCGCATGGCATATCCCAGATCGCACATGACCTGGGCACTTTGGGCCACAACGCGCCAGTTTTCCGGGTCAAGCGCCAGGCCGCGGCGGGCGGCTGCCACGGCCTGGTCGGCCAACTCCCCAGGCGGTGTCTGATTGCCAGCCAGTGCTTGCCACTGTGCCGATAACGCGCCGGCCAGCATCAGGTGATGCCCGGCCACTTCAGGGTCCAGGGCCACCATTCGATGGCACAGTGACATATCGGGATCGATGGCATCACTGGCGCGTGTACCGAGTTGCCTCATCGAGATCTGGGCCTGGCGTGCCGCAACGCAGCCGCGCGCCAGCACCTGGGGGGCGCTGGGGGCGATCTCGACCGCTCGCTCGATGGTGGCCATCACCTGGCGCATCTGTTCTGCGGCCTGATCGTAGGCTGCGGAGGACAGGGCGGCAAGATGCTCACCGAGCAGGATATCGGCCTCGAGCAGAACCGCCTCGTAAAACCAGGGTTGATGCACGCGGCTTTGCCGCGCCAGCTCCACCGCGCGCTCGGGCTGCCCGCTCAGCCAGGCGACCAGCGCATCGCGAAACACGGCATGGTCCGGGTTCGTCTCGGTCCCGGCCAGCAGGCTTAGCGCGGGCTGGCGCAGCTCTACATCCAGTGCGCGCTGTTTTTGCGCGCGCTCGTCGTCGTCGCGAATCGAGCCGAGCCCGTGCAGTGCATCGCGATAGACCAGCGCCAGGCTGTAGCCGGCCCAGAAACGGGAGCCGGGCATTCGCTGCCAGACCGGCTCCTGAACAAGATAGGTCTGTGCCAGCTCAGGCCTGTCCAGCATCAGCCAGGACCGCCCCAGCACGTAATCCCTCTGGGCTCGACCGATTTCATCATCGCCATCCGAAAACTGGGCCAGCAAAACATCAATACGCTCACGCAATGCCTGCTTGTGCCATGTGATGTCGGCTTGCGGCGTCATGAACGCAGCGCGCAGGCGCCACTCCATGTCCTTGAGTGCCTCGCCGGTGCGCTGCGCCTGCGCGGCACGCAATTCCAGGCGGCGTTGCTCATAGCCGGCCCAGCCGGCCATGGTCAGCGCAATCAACAGGGCCACACCGGCCAGGGCGCTGACCACCGGATTGCGCCGAACGGTTCGGCCGAGTTGCCAGACCAGCCCGGTGGCCCGGGCCTTGACCGACTCACCGGCCAGCCAGCGCTCGAGGTCATGTCCCAGCGCGGCGGCCGAGGCGTAGCGGCGCTCGGGCGCACGCTCGAGACACTGCATGCAGATGCGCTCGAGCGCCTTGGGCACCTGTCGATCTCGATTGCGTGGTGGTGGAACATCGTCATTGAGCAATCGGGCCAGCATGTCGCTGCGATCGGTGCCGGCCAACGGCGGCACTCCGGCAAGCAGGTGGTAGAGAATGCAGCCGAGCGAATAGATATCGGCACGACGATCGACATCGGCGCGGCGGCCAAGGGCCTGCTCCGGGGCCATGTAGCCCAGCGTCCCAAGCATCTCACCCGGGGCGGTCAGCGTCTCTTCGTCGAGTGCCAGGACCAGGCCGAAATCGACCACGTAAGGGTGGTAGCCACCGGCTTCGGTCTGGCTGACCAGGATGTTGGCCGGCTTGAGGTCACGGTGCACGAGACCGATGGCGTGAGCGGCCTGAACCGCATCGGCGCAATCGGCCAGGATGCGCACGCCGGCCTCCAGGCCCAGATCGCCGATCAGTTCGTCAAACGGCCGGCCGTCAATATAGGCCATGGCGATATAGGCCCGGCCTTCTTCTTCGCCCACCCCAAAGATCCTGGCCACGTTGGGATGCTCGACCCGGGCCTGGGCAGCCGCCTCGGCACGCAGACGACGCACCCAGTCCGGGTCGTTCGAGCGCAGGTACTTGAGCGCAACAAAGCGCTCCTGCTCCACGTCCCAGGCGCGATAAACCCGTCCCATGGCGCCATGACCAATGGGCATGGCGGTCTGGTAACGTGCCGACGGCGGCCGGTTTTCGGTATCCATCTCCTAGGCAGGTGGCGAACAGTGTCCCTCGTGGCCACCTACTATAGCTGGAATGAAGGTAACCGACTGCCTGCCTGGCCTCCACAGGGCCAGATGACATCCGAAAGCTGCAACACGAATCCGGGTCCGCGCGGGGTAATATTGGCCCATGACCTACCGACTGGCGGGTGAACATGACGGGCAGGTGATTCGCCTGCTGATTGCCTGCGGCGAGTCCGTGCTCGGCTCGGCCGGCGACTGCGCCCTGATACTGTCGCTGCCGACGGTATCCCGCAGGCACGCCCGGCTGACTTTTGCCGATGGCCGGCTGACGGTCGAAGACCTGGACTCGAGCAACGGCTCGCGCGTCAACGGCCAGCGGCTGGAGGCGGCCACTGCCGTCAAGGCCGGCGACTGTCTGCAGTTCGGCGATGTCGTGCTGAACGTCGAGAGCGTGGCCGAAGGCGATGATCAGCTCGGCGCCCGGCTCGACCCGGGCGAAACCCGGGCGGCTGCCGCCGAAGCCGGTCTGACCCTGGCGCCCATGGCGCTCGACCGGCTGGCGCTCGACCATCTGCCGCAGCTGCTGACTGAAATCGGGGCCGGTCTGGATCTGCCCGAGCTGGCCCGGCAAACGGGTGAAAAGCTGTGGCGCGCGCTGCCGCTACAGTGGCTGAGGATTACCGCCAGTGGGGCGGGCGATCCGGTGCTATTCGTCAATGGCCAACCGCAGGAGGGGCAGACGATCAGTCGCCAGCTGGGTCGTGTGGGCGTCGAGCTGGCTTTCGAACAGGCCGGCCTGCCGGCGCGCGCCGAGCGGGTCTTCGACCTGATTGCCGCCCTGCTGGCGCTGGCCCGCGATACCGGCCACACCGCTGACCGGGCACCCAAAACGCCGCCCGGACTGCCCGATCCGGCGCCGCTGGATGCCGAAATGCAGCGTATCTACCGGCGCGCGGCGCGGGCGGCCGGCTCGGGCATTAGCGTGCTGATCCGCGGTGAGTCGGGCACCGGCAAGGAACTGATGGCACGCTATCTGCACCGCCTGTCGGATCCGGATGCACCCTTTGTCGCCATCAACTGCGCGGCCTTGCCGACCGACCTGCTCGAGAGCGAACTGTTCGGCATCGAGCGCGGCGTGGCCACAGGCGTGGAGGAACGCCCGGGCTGCTTCGAGCAGGCCCACGGCGGCATCTTGTTTCTCGACGAGATCGGCGACATGGCGGCCGAAACTCAGGCCAGGATCCTGCGTGTGCTGCAGGAAGGCGAAGTGCTCAGGGTTGGCGGGTCGAAGCCGCGTCCGGCCCGGCCGCGGATCATATCGGCGACCAATCGCAACATCGAGCAGATGGTCGAGCGCGGATTGTTCCGTATTGATCTGCTGCACCGCATTGCCGGCTGGGAGCTGACCCTGCCGCCGCTGCGCGAGCGGCACGGCGACATCGCCAATCTTGCCCTGTATTTCCTGGGCCAGTACTGTCGCGAACGCAATATCCGGGTACGCGGCATCTCGCAGCGGGCGCTGGCCTGCCTGCTGCGCTATCACTGGCCGGGCAATGTGCGCGAACTGCAGCAGGAAATGCATCGGGTTGCGGTTTTTCTCGGTGACGGCGACATGCTCGCCAGCGAGGACCTGCGCGCGGCCATTCGCAACACCGATCACGCCGAAACCGGCACCACCCTGGAAGCCCGCATGGCCGTGGCCGAGCGCACGATCATCCGCCAGACCATGGCCGAAACCGAAGGCAACATGAGCCGCGCCGCCGAACAGCTTGGCATCGCCCGCTCGACGCTCTACCGGCGCATGGCGCAGCTGGGCCTGGAAAGCGACTGACCCGACCGACGGGCCAGGCAACGCCCGGAATGTCCGACATCGGCACCACAACTGTCCCGTCATTGCAACACTGCGCGCCCGACTGATACCCGGTCGCCGCCGAAACGAATGCAACGGCCGAAGGTGCGGGTCACGGCGCAGATTGGCATACAAGTTGCTTTAGTCCTTGCATCGTCAACTTGCGAGAGAGCTGCGGCAATGGCCACTTACCGTCTGGAACTGGATGAGCGCGGAGAACCCCTCCTGATCGAGGAATCCAACTGCATCAGCCCGACACCCGCCAACCAGTGGATCGAGCGCTGCCTGGCCAGCATCCCGACGGGGGCATCGACCATGAAACCTGCACTGCTGCTGGCCGGGATCATGTTTTCCCAGGCCGCCCTGGCCCAGGTCAGCGTTGGCTGGGATGCCGACTGCGACTACAACGTCAACACCGACCCGGCTGCGCTGCAGACCGCGATCGATGCCGGCCACACCGAAATACGACTGAGCCACGCCCAGGACTATCCCGGCGCAATCGAAATCACGCAGGATCTGGCCCTGCGCGGCGGCTACGCCGACTGCAGCGCCGCCAACAATGATCAACAGACCAACATCCTCTCGACCATCGATGCCGGCGGTCTGGGCCTGACCGCGGTCAAGGTCTCCGGGATTGAGCAGGCCAACCTGCTGCTGGAATACCTGACCATCACCGGCGGCGATGGCAGTGCCGACACCTATCCATACTCCGGCGGTCTGATGTTGAAAAGCGTGACCGGCTCGGTCAACCTGCATCACCTGGACCTGCGCGACAACACGGGCGGCCAGGGCGGTGGCGGCCTGGGGGTCTATGGCGGTTCCGATATCGAGGACGACCAGCTTGCCGTCGTCATCACCGAAACCGTCATCCGCAACAACAGTGCTGACAGCGGCGGGGGCGTGTTCTGCTTGCGCTTTCACTCTTCTTTCGATATTCATCTCGAGCTCAGCGCGGGCACGGTCATCCAGAACAACCACGCCAATTCCCAGGGCGGTGCCCTGCAAACCAACAGCTGCCGAATCGACCATCTCGCCGGCGTGGCCACCCACAGCCTCAACACCGACATCGACAGGGAAATCCACAACAACACCAGCAACATCAGCGGCGCCGGACTCACGGTATTCGGCAGCGGCCAGGTCAATCTGAACGGCACGCCAACGCAGCCGTTCGACCTGACCGGCAACACCGGCAATCTCGACCCCGGCAGTTCCGGACAGGGCGGTGCTGCACACGTCTCCGATGGCGGCGTGCTGGTGCTGACCAATGCCCGGGTCGGCTTCAATTCCAGCGGAAGCTACGGCGGCGCGCTGTATGCCGGCTTCGGCGGCCACATCACGATGCGACCCGGTCCCGACGGCTGCGACTACGATCGCTATTGCTCGCAGCTGATCGGCAACACGCTCTCCGGCACAGCCGGCGGCGGCGCGGCCGTGGCCGCCCGCTATGGCGGGCTCATCGATATCCGCAACAGCCTGATCTGGATGAACAACAGCGATTCGAGGGGCTATGTCGGCCATGCCGAGCAGGCTTTCAGCGAACAAGCCGCCAGGCTGCTGTTCGAGGGCAACGTCATTGTCGAGAACGGCAATAACGCCGGCTATTCCAATTACTCGGGCTTTGAACTGAAGGGCGGGTCCGAGCTGACCCTGGCCTACAACACCCTGCACATGAACACATCGAACAGCACCATGCTCAACCAGCTCCCTGGCAGCAGCCTGCTGGCCGTCGGCAACATCATCCAGGAGTTCAGCAACCTCCATCAGCTCGGCGGCGCAGCCACCACGACCATCGATTGCAACCTGGTGCCCAGCGCCAGCTCCATCGAGGCGCCGGTCACTGACCTGATCGAAGGCACGGTCTCCTGGCTGGACTCAGGCAGCCGCGACTACCGGCTAAGCGCTGACGACACGATTGCCATGGATGTTTGCAGCGACGCTCTGTATTCGCCCGGTGCGGATCTGGGCGAGCAGGCGCGCGGCCAGGACAATCCCGACGTCACCGATCTCAACGGCTCGTATGACCTGGGCGCCCATGAATTCGACCCGGTAAGTGCCGACGGGATCTTCGCCGATGCTTTTGAATAGGTCGCGGACGGCCCCGCGTAATTGCACGAAAGCTGATATATATCAAACGGGCAAGATCGGCTGATGCTCATCATGCAAGCTCGATAGAAAGGGCCGAGTCCATGCACCGGCCCGGGAGGAGGTGCTCCGATGAGATTTCAGCAGCGCCCCGGCCGCCGAATGCGCAAGCTGGTGCTGACCGCGCTGACCGGCTGCGGGCTGATGACCGGTCTGCCGCTTCTGGCCTCGACCGCCGATCACTCCCGATTTGCTGAGCTCAAGGGCCCCTTTCAGAGCGGACCGGAGGTCACCGAGGCCTGCCTGGGCTGCCATACCGAGGCGGCCGAGCAGGTCATGGCCACCCGGCACTGGACCTGGGACTACGACAACCCCGCCACCGGCCAGCACCTGGGCAAGATGACGATGCTCAACAGTTTCTGCATCGCCACCCGTTCCAACGAGGCCTTCTGCACCGCCTGCCATACCGGCTACGGCTGGGAAGACGAACACTTCGATTTCAGCGCCGAGCGCAAGGTCGACTGCCTGGTCTGCCACCACGATGCCGAATACGCCAAGCTGCCCGGCCTGGCCGGTCATCCGGCGTACGAACGCATGGAACACCCGCCCGGCAGCGGCCAGATGGTCGAGCCGGTCGACCTGCCGAGAGTGGCTCAGTCGGTCGGCCCGACCGACCGCAAGAACTGCGGCAGCTGCCACTTCTACGGCGGCGGCGGCGACGGCGTCAAGCACGGCGACCTCGACTCCTCGCTGGTCTCGCCCGAGCGCGAACTCGACGTGCACATGGCCGTCGACGGCCTCGACTTCGCCTGTGCGACCTGCCACCAGACCGAAAGCCACCGGGTCTCCGGCAGCCGCGTGGCGCCGACCGCGGCCGACCCGCACCGCGCGGTCCTGCGCGGCGAGCCGACCGAGCGCAACCCCGCCACCTGCCAGGCCTGCCACGGCGACAAGCCGCATCACGAGGCGGTTCCGGCCGGGCTGATGGGCCCGGTTGGCGAGGGCGCGCGCTTGAACGCCCATACCGACGCGCTGGCCTGTCAGAGCTGCCACATTCCACGCTTCGCGCGCGGCGGCGTGCCCACCAAGATGGTCTGGGACTGGTCGAGCGCCGGCACGCTGGATGACAACGGGCAACCCTTCGTCATCCGCGACGACGACGGCCATGCCGTTTTCGACAGCAAGAAGGGCAACTTCGAGCTCGCCGAAAACGTGATTCCGGACTACGTCTGGTTCGACGGCCGGGTCGTCTACACCCTGGCCACGGACAGGATCGACCCGAGCGGCGTCGTCCCCGTCAACCGCTTCCTGGGCCAGCCGCGCGACCCCGACGCCCGCATCTGGCCGGTCAAGCGCTTCCGCGGCCGCCAGCCCTACGACACCGAGCACGAAATCCTGCTGGTGCCGCATACCGCCATCCCCGACGACACCGCGCTGTGGCACAACTTCGACTGGGACGCGGCGCTGGCCGAAGGCGCCCGGGCCGCCGGACAGCCGTTCAGCGGCCAGTATGATTTCGTCGACACCGAAATGCTGTGGCCGATCACGCACATGGTCGCGCCCGAACACGACGCCGTCGCCTGCGGCCAGTGCCACGCGCGCCAGGGCCGTTTCGACGCCGTCGAGGGCATCTACCTGCCGGGTCGCGACCGGCTCGTCTGGCTCGACCGCGCCGGTTTCGGGCTAGCGGCGCTGGCCCTGGTGGGCGTCATCGGACACGGCTCCCTGCGTGTCGCGCTGTGGCGTCGGCGCCGTCGGAAGGAAGCAGCATGAGCAACGAACGAATTTACGTCTTCAAGCGCTTCGAGCGCTTCTGGCACTGGACCCAGGCGGTGCTGATCATCACCATGCTGGCCACCGGCTTCGAAATACACGGCAGCTACCGGCTGCTCGGCTTCGAGGCCGCGGTCAACCTGCATGTCGCCGCCGCCTGGGCACTGATCGCGCTGTGGGTCTTCGCCATCTTCTGGCACTTCACCACCGGCGAATGGCGCCAGTACATTCCGACCCTGAAAAACCTCGATGCGATGTTCTGCTACTACGTGCGCGGCATCTTCACCGGCGAGCCGCATCCGTTTCGCCCGACCCGGCTGAAAAAGCACAACCCGCTGCAGCGGCTGGCCTACCTGCTGCTCAAGGTCGTCATCAACCCCCTGGTGTGGATCAGCGGCCTGGCCCTGCTCTACTACTCGGCCTGGCGCGAGGCCGCCAGCGCCGCGACGATCTCGGCCGTGGCCTACACCCACACGGCCGCCGCCTTCATGATGCTCATCTTCCTGATCGCCCACGTCTACCTGGCCACCACCGGCCACACGCCCACGGCCCATATCCGGGCCATGATCACGGGCTGGGAGAAGCGATGAGCACGGCGGGCGCCAGGCGCGCTTGACTTTCCCCTGACGCCATTCGAGAATACCCGGCTTGCCAGTGGCTACGTAGCTCAGCCGGTTAGAGCACAGCACTCATAATGCTGGGGTCGGTGGTTCGAGTCCACCCGTAGCCACCATTCGTCCCTTCCGGCCTAAGCCCATTGATCAGCCAGGCGTTCGGCCTGTTTGAGCACGTATTCCACGGCCTCTTCCTGCCCTTCCGGGGGATACTTGTAGCGCCGCAACAGTACCTTGACCTTGCGCATGATCCTTGCCCGGGCGCTCTTGCGCCGGGTCCAGTCGATCGTGACGCTATCGCGGATCTGTTTGGTCAGCTCGACGGCCAGTTCCCTCAGGGCCTCATCAGCCATGCCCTTGCGGATTTCGTCCTCATTCCACAGCAGGGCGCCGTAGAAGGCGAATTCCTCGTCGGTCATGCCCTTCGGCGGGCCGTCCTCACGCATCTGGCGGGCGATTTCGATCAGTTCCTCGATGACCTGTGCGGTTTCGATCGAGCGGTTTCGGTACCTGGTCAGCGCGTTGTCGAGCAGTTCGCTGTACTTCTTCTCCTGCTGGATGTGCGTCTTGCCGCGCAGGCGAATCTTGTCTTCGAGCAGGCGCTCGAGCAGTTCGGCGGCCAGGTTGCGCTGGGGCATTTTGCGCACGTCCTCCAGAAACTCGTCGGAGAGAATACTGATATCGGGCCGATCGATGCCGGCCAGCTTCTGCACATCCACGACTTCCCCGGCAACCACGGCCTCGCTGAGCAGCTGCCGGAGCGCGAGCTCGCGGTCTTCGCGGCTCTGGCTGGCTTTCGCGCCCGTATGCTTGACCAGCAGCGCTCTGACGCCCAGCAGAAAACCGATCTCCTCGGCCAGCTCGGCGACGCGATCGTCGGCGCCGGCCATGGCCTGTGCCTTGGCCAGCACGGTCGCGTGGGTCACGAAGTCCTTGATGGCGGCATTGTGCTTGAGGTCGTCGCGCTCGGCGCCCTGGCGCTGGCCCAGTTCACAAATATGCTCCATCGCTTCTCGCATACGCGGCAGCGGCTCGTCGCGGAAACCCGAGTAGTCGATGCCGTGCAGCATCTTGCGCAGAATCTCGAGCTTCTCGGTGACCAGCAGCACCGCCTGCTCGACGTCGATGACTGGCTGGCCCTTGCCGGCCGAGCGCGTGTACTCGCCGATGGCGTTCTTGAGTTCCGGCGCGATGCCGATGTAGTCGACCACCAGGCCCGAAGGCTTGTCGCGGAACACGCGATTGACCCGGGCGATGGCCTGCATCAGGTTGGCGCCTTTCATGGGCTTGTCGATGTAGAGCGTGTGCAGCGGTGGCGCGTCGAAGCCGGTCAGCCACATATCGCGCACCAGAACCAGCTTGAGTTCGTCGTCGGGGTCGCGCAGGCGCTTGCCGATCTGATCTTTCTGCGGCTTGCTGGTGTGATGGGCGCGCAGCTCGGGCGGATCGGAAGCGCTGGCCGTCATGATCACCTTGACCACCCCGTGACCGGGATCCTCGCTGTGCCACTCGGGACGGCGCTCGGTGATCTTGTCGTACAGGGCCACGCAGGCGTGCCGGCTCATGCAGACGGCCATGGCCTTGCCCTCGAGAGCGCGGAGACGCAGGTCGAAGTGCGCGAGCAGGTCGTCGGCCAGGCGATCGAGGCGCTGCTCCGTCGTCGCCAGCGCCTCAAGCTGCGCCCATTTCGAGCGCTCCCGATTGGCGCGCTCGAGCTCCAGGCCTTCAGTGGCCTCGTCGACCTCCTCATCGAGCTCCTTCGGATCGAACTCGCCCTCCAGCGGGATCATGCGCGATTCGTAGTAGATCGGGACGGTCGCGCCGTCGGTCTGGGCATCCTCGATGTCGTAGATCGAGACCTCGTCGCCGAATACCGCCCGGGTGTCGCGCTCCTCGGTGCTGATCGGCGTGCCGGTCAAGCCAAGCATGGTGGCATTGGGGAGCGCATCGCGCAGGTACTTGGCGTAGCCCCACACGACCTTTCCACGGGCATCACCCTTGCTCTCCACAAACCGGGCCTTCAGGCCGTACTGCGAACGATGCGCCTCGTCGGATATCACCACGACGTTGTGCCGCTCGGTCAGCGCCGGGTAATCGCCGCCGCGCTCGTCCGGGCTGAACTTCTGGATGGTGGTGAAAACGACCCCGCCCGAGGCGCGCTGATCCAGCAGGCGCTTGAGATCCTCGCGTGACTCAGCCTGCTCCGGCACCTCGCCCAGCAGGTCGGAGGCCTGACCGAAGGTCCGGAACAGTTGTCCATCCAGATCGTTGCGGTCGGTGACCACCACAATCGTCGGATTCTTCATCTGCGGGTGCTCCATCAGGATGCCCGCGTAGAAGGTCGCCGACAGCGACTTGCCCGATCCCTGCGTGTGCCAGAACACCCCGCCCTTCTTGTCGCCCGCCGGCTGCGCGGCCTCGAGCGTCCGGGCTACCGCCGCACGCACACCGTGGAACTGGTGGTACTGGGCAATGATCTTGGCCGTCTGCCCGTCGCCCTGGAACAGCACGAAATCCCGGAAATACTCGATCAGGTAGTCCTGGCGGCACAGGCCGCGAATCAGAATCTCCAGCGGCGGCATGCCCTTCGGCCGGTCGTGCTCGTTCTCGATCAAGCGCCAGTTGAGAAACCACTCGCGCGGCGCGGTCAGCGAACCCAGGCGGGCCTCGTTCCCGTCGGCAATCACGCAGGCCAGGTTCGTCTCGAACAGCTGCGCAATCTCTTCCTTGTAGGTCTGAATCTGCCGCCAGGCCGCCTCCACCGTGGCGTTGACGTCGACCGGGTTCTTGAGTTCGAAGACCAGCAGCGGAATGCCGTTGACGAACAGCACGATATCCGGCCGCCTGGGCTGCTTGCTGCCGCGCAGGGTGAACTGGTTGACGGCGTGGAAGCGATTGGCGCGGAAATCGTGCACGTCGATCAGGCGAACAAACTCGGTGCGCTCCTCGCCGCCGTCCCGAACCGTGACCTTCAGACCGTCCCGCAGCCACTTGTAGACTTTGCGATTGCGCGAGACCAGATCGATCGCATCCGCCTGCTTCAGTACTGCGATTGCCTCGTCGATCGCCTGCCGGGGAAGATCGGGATTCAGCCGGGCGACCTGCTCGATCAGCACCGCATCCAGGTATGGCCCGTCCCAGCTTTCGCGCAGCGGCGTATCGGTGTCCGGCGCAATATCCGGTCCGTGCAAAACCTCGTAGCCGAGCTCGGCCAGCGTAGCCAGCGCGTGCTGCTCATAGGTGTCTTCAGTAACAATCGGCATTCAGTGCCCTCAACCCTCTAATCGGACGGCGGCCTGAGTTCCTCGATCCGCTCACGGACTTGTTCTGCGACCCGGATGGTCGCCTCCACGAGCTTCAGGTCGACTTCCAGGCTCCCCCTCATATTCTGACTGATTTCGTTTCCGGTGCGCCCCATCGAGAACTCGCCATTGGGCCGCGCTCAGATCGACGGTGTACTGCAGGCACTGGAATACGAGATAACGGTTTTCGGATCGGAATCCATGCCAACGTAACGCAGCAAGCGTCAGGGCATGTGCCGCGTTGTAAGCCAGGTCAAACCGGCTGTCCAGGCTCAAGTCCTCTCGCCGGGCATCAGCCAGCCGAGCCAGGCCCGACGCCACCAAGCCTTCAAATTCCTGCCGAGAGGGAGCCTGCGGCTTAAGTCTTCCAATCTTCACCAGATTTTCCAGCTTCTCCCGACTCAATCCAGCGCCCCCAGCAGGATTTCATGCTCACCCTGGAGCACATCGGCCAGGAATGGGCTGTTACCCTCTCGCCGTTGGTCGTATTCTTCGGACGTATACAGGGTCGGATTGACGGCGCGCCCGAGTGCACACTCAGCGCCCGACAAGGCCTCGAACACATCTTCCAGCAGGAGATCATCGGCGACGATCAGAACGTCGATATCGCTATCGGCCCGATCCATGCCTTGCGCCACCGATCCGTACAACACTGCCGCCCGCATCTGACCCTTCAAGGGCAAAAGCGCCTCTCTGATGACCTCTGCAGGGCCAAGCACCTTGCGGGCGATACCGCAAAGCTCCTCATAAATTGGCGATTCTTGATTGGCGCGATACAAGCGACCCCGGCTTCTGCCTTGCTGGCGAACCAACCCGGCACCCACCAGTCGGCCGATTTCGCGCTGAACCGCCCCGCGGCCCGCCTGCGCCATCTCGATCAACTCGCTCAGGGTATAGCCGCGGTCGGGCTGCCCGAACAGCAGGCCGAGCAGGGTCTGGCGCGTACCGGAAAACAACGCATCGGCCATACTGACGCCGCCGGCGTCCGAAGTTTTCGAGAGGTCGCTTGCTGGATTAGTACCCATATTGGGTAATTAGATACCCGAATTGGGTATTTGTCAAACCCACTACGCGAAGCGAAACGGCTAAACATATTGCATTCACGGGGCGAAACCTATATAAAATATAGTGCATGGGCAAACCGGCACCCATCCCGCTCATCAAACCCGATGATGCCGTCGCGCAGTTGCGTGAGATTGCAAGGTCCGCTACGGAGCGGCTTTTCTTTTCTGATCATGTTTCACTACAAAAGCTGCGGACTCGACAATGTATACCTGCTCAATGGTTACCAGGAGCGCGTGATCGATGGCGTGAAGGCGGTATCCATCCACGACCAGGACGGGCTTCACCGCACCATTGCTCAACAGTTGATCGAGAAACCGGCCCCCCTGACGGGCGATGAGTTCCGTTTTCTCCGCATGGAGCTTGATCTGTCACAAAAGGCGCTAGCCGACTTGCTCGACGTTCAGGATCAGACCGTTGCCAAATGGGAGAAAGGTCAGACGAAGAAGGTCAGGGGCATGGCTGATGTCCTCATGCGCGCTCTGGCGCGCGAGCGACTTCTCAATCAGCACGGACTAATCTACGAATTCCTCTGCGAAATGTCGCGACTGGATAACCGCATTGACGACCAGCGAATCGAACTGCGAGAAACCGACGACGGGTGGCAGCCGACGCGTGCTGCTTGAGTCAGGAGGACTTCAACCACCATAGATTTCATTCAGCCGCGATGGTGGATAGACCACCGGATCAAGCGGCGATGTTCGGAATTCGCCCCAGGTCTTCGCTATGATCAAGGCGCGCCTGTTCGAGATCGTAATCGGCCTGCAAGCCAAGCCAGAAATGCTCCGAGGTTCCGAATGCGCGCGCAAGCCGCATGGCCGTATCGGCGGTGATCCGGCGCTTGCCAAGGACAATCTCGTTGATTCGACGAGGCGGCACCTCGATGACTCGCGCCAGGCGATTCTGACTGATCCCCATGGGCTCGAGAAACTCCTCCAGCAGAATTTCTCCGGGATGAATATTGGGCAATCGACTTGTATTCATGAATAAATCTCGCCTCTTCTAATGGTAATCCACGATCTCGACATTCTGGGCCGCGTTCTCACGCCATTGAAAACAGATCCGCCACTGGGCATTGATTCGAATGCTGTGCCAGCCGGCACGATCGCCCTTGAGCGCTTCCAGGCGGTTCCCCGGCGGCACGCGCAGATCATTCAGATCGCGGGCGTTGTTCAGCATGCGAAGTTTCCGGCGGGCCGACGACTGGATGTCGGCGGGCAACCGGCGCGACCGCTGACCTTCCCAGATCACTCGGGTTTCACGATCTGCGAAGCTGCGGATCATGCAAGAACTATAACGCGACTCGTTATATGACGCAAGACGTTATGGAGAGTTTTCCGAGTTCGACGCAGGCTGACCGCCTGTGAATGCACGACTTCAACCCCCAACCGCCGCTTCCTGAATGGCGCGCAAGGTCCGGCCCTTCTCGTCGGCCCACTCGGTCCGGCCGTTGGCGGCGCGGCCCAGCACGACCGACGCGGCTGCGCTGGGTGACTTGAAGCTGTAGTCCTGGGCGAAACGCAGTGCCGGACCTTGTTCCAGCAAAACACCCGATTCGATCAACTCGGCGCGCAGATCGAAATAGCCGCCGACGCGATGTTCCATCGACGGCGCGGTTTCCGCCATGGCCTGCGAGCCTTCGATCACGACAAAGCCCTCGCTGCTTTCGTAGCCTTCGGCCTGGATCCCCTTGCCGCTGCAGAACAGGCGGTGCCGCTTGCGCCGGGTCGGTCGCTTTGGCCGCTCGAAGGCCGAGATGCCGATCAGCGGCATGATCTGCAGCATGTTGCCCAGAAACACGTCCATATCGGCCAGATCGGCCTCATGCAGCGTCGGCAGGGTTGGCTGCGTCCGGTTCTCGAGCCGAACCCGCTTGGCCTCGTGGGCCAGGGTGATCAGACGCGATTCCAGGTATTGAACCTGCGCCTTGTTCAGGCCGGTTCCGGTGGTCACGAAAAATGCCGCGCGCGTCCAGAAATCCTTGTTGGCGAAATGGTTTTCCAGGCGGGGCAAGACCGGATCGCCTTCCCCGACGTAGATCGCGTCCCCTTCCCCTTCGTCGCGCGGGCCAAGCAACACATACACACCGGTCTGCCGGAACTCCGGGCGAGACTTGATCTCCGGCAGCAGCGACCGCGGGAACACCAGCGCCTTGCCGATCCAGTTGGAGCGCTCGACCATGCGCAACCCGTCCGGATCGCCGTCGGGCACGAAGATGCGGATCGAGAATGCCTGGCTAGTCACCACAGCTCCATCAGCCGGCTAACAGGAAACCCGATCAGCCGGCACGAGCGAATTCAAGAAGTTTCTCGCGTTCGTCGGCCAAAATGACCGCCGCGTTCGTGCCGGCAAGCATCTCCTGGGCTTCCGCAAAGGCGCTGAAGCGGCTCCGATCCTTCCGGGCAGGCCCCCTGGTTGCAAACAGCAATCGCTCTGGCAGTCTTTCCAGATGCCGCAAGCGGTGAACGCGGAATTCCCACTTCGCCGCTTTTTCGAGGATGAGCTTCGGCTGCTCCTGGGTAAAATCCAGAGGCTTGATGGCCTTGAGATGATGATCGCCTTCGCTTTGCACAAACGGAAACTGAACGGAAAAATCTTCCGGGCCGAGCTTTCGGGCATGAAATCGATCCGCAAGACTTGCCGACTGCAGCATGCTGCGCAGCCGCTGCTCCAGTTGCTGCTCGCGCTGCTGCTGGCTGGAGAAATTACGTTTTACGTAGTACTGAAACAGCCGGTCGACCTCGTGCATAAAGTCCTTTGAAAGCACGGCTCGAACATTGCTGAACTGGACCAGGTTGCCGCGTTTGCGCGTGAGCTCATTGAAGAGAGTTTGACCAAGTTGCCGGCGCTGCTGCGCGGGCACATTAGCATCGTGAACCAGATCCCGGACCCGCGCCAGTTCTTGATCAAACTCCCTCAGGGCGGCTCGGTAAAGCGGCGCATCGAGTTCATGAAAGAACTGCGTCACCCGACGAGTCTTTTTGAGCTCCAGCCGAAAATCAAAGTACGCTACGTCCGGCGCCATCAGCACGACACCAACATTCGCAAACTCTCCGGTCTCCACAAAAGGCAGAAACCGGATGACGGCGTATTGGCAGGCGATTCGTTTCATGGCCAGTTCCAGAAGTCTTCGTTCTCGCAGGTTCTCAGTAAGGTATGGATTTGTTCAAGATTGACGTTAGCCGGATCCATTTGCTCTTCATCCAGGAAGAGCCACTCCTCCGGGATACCGGCTACGATGGTGTCCCAATCGGCCAGACACCTCTCCATTTTGCCTCCATATTGATCGGGAAGAAACAGATCCGTTCGGATTTCTGAGGCAGCGCCTGTAAATGCATGATATTCAAAGAATTCCTTTTCATAGAATTCCTCATCAAAAATCTGATTATGATCGAGCACAACAATTTCCTGTCCTCCCGCCGCCCAGAACAGATTAGGATTACCGCCCTTGCTCGTCAGCGTCCGATCCATATTTCTGACCCACCAGTCGAAGACCAGGACGTCGCGCCGGATGGTCTCGGGAATGCGTGGCACGGTCGATGGCTTGAGCTCGATGAGCCCAGGTTCGCTTTGTGAACCGAATGCTGGACCCGCCCCCAGTTCACGAAGCTCGACGCCGGATTCAAGCATCATCAACTCGCTTGGCACCTCGACAACCGTGAATTCAGGTACTGGAAGCCCGAATCGACGAGCCAGGCATCCACCGATCCACTCACAGACCTGGCTGCGACGGCCGGCACCAATGCCTTTCACGTAATAAGTCTGGCCGTCATCCCCGCGACAGACGAAGGGCTTGGTCATGCCTTGTTGCGAGCGATCAAGTACTTCGATGATTTCAACCACAACTCGATTCCCGTCCGGAACTATTGTCGGGCACGCGGACCTCGCCGCTGATCAGTTTGGGGAGGAGGCGGTCGCGGAGTTTGGTCAGCGTTCTGGTCTCCAGCTCAAGCTGACTAAGCTTTTCAACGAATTCATCGAATAATGGCGCTGCGGCTGCAAGCAAGGCGTCTGGTTTGCGAATTACGGGGACCGAGGTAAGTTGCTTCTTGCTCAAGCTCTTGAACAGTGCGCCTTCACCGCTCAGTCCTTCAATGTGACTCGCGATCTCCTTTACCCAGCACCAGGACACCCCGACCGAGCCGAGACGGTGCCGGATGGCACACACTCCACGCCCGATTGCACAGTCTTCAAAGGCCAGGTTGATGGCGCCCACTGGAGCGCGCACGCTAAAGAGCACATCCATGGCATTGGCGAGCCGAGTTGGCTGCGTACAATAAACTCGGTTGGAAGGAAAGAAATCACCAAAATCAGCTTTACCCTGAAAGAATGGCTGGCCTTCGCCGGTTTTGTTGTATGTAGAACCGGGCGGGCTTTGACCCATTGTGAAATCGAATTCCTCCGAGAAACCGACAACATCCCACCCCGCCGGAATCGGGCCGAGGGGGGAGTCGACGAGGCGGTCGGGGAAGAGGTCGGCGATTTCGGGGGGTGTGTGGGAGGGCTGGCGGCCGGCCATTTTGGCGCGGACGGGGTCGAAGTCCACGAACCAGCTCTTGAACAGGCGCTGGGCCAGTTCCTCCAGGGTGCAGGCGGTTTGGCGGTTGAGTTCGATCTTCTCATCAAGCATCCCCAGAAGCTCGCCGATTCTTCGCTGCTCAGGCAATGGTGGCAGATATACCGGGATATCGCTCAACAACTTCGTATTGAGCGAAGGCATGGTGGCGCCAACAGCTATAGAACGAATGTAGTCCCGAACTCCCGGGTGCCCTAGAAAGTAAGATAGATATCTTGAGCAAACGAGCTCTGGATTTGGGCGAATTCGGAGGCAACGGCCAGAGAAGAGCCAACCGTCTTCTGAGTGCCGAACCAGGGATCTGCGGTCTACTGAGCCAACTCTGCTGAATACGATATCCCCAGCTCGAAGCTTGTACTTCGAAAGACGTTCAACGTCCTGCTCCGAGACCCGGGGAAGATTTTGGTGCGTAAAAAAATTCTCGCCAAGATGCTCGACCGTGACAATCGGAGTCCCTACATCCACGTAATCTTCTTTATGGAGCTGGCTGCCAAAAGGCCCAGTCTGAACTCTTGAAATTTGCCCGATTCGTTGAGCATTAAATCCTTCTGGAATCTGGCCCCATAGTTTCAAGTTACTCACGATGCCGCTCCAGGTGTCTCAGCCTCCTGGAAATCTGATCTTGCATGTGGCTAGCACTCTCGAAAAGTTGCTCAACCTCTTGCATCAGTCTGGGAAATGCTTTCTCAAACGGCTCCGCATCCGGATCTTCGTCCAGCGAAGCGCCGACATACCGCCCCGGCGTCAGTGCGTAGCCGTGCTCGGCGATCGTCTCAAGCGTGGCGGATCTGCAGAATCCTTCCACATCTTCATAATCACCGTCCGCCCAGGGACTGCCGCGCCAGTTGTGGTAGGTGCCCGCAATCTTCTCGAGCTCTTCCTCGGTGAAAGCGATCTGGGTGCGGGAGAGCTGCTGGCCGCCCATCTTGCGGCAGTCGATGAACAGCACCTTGCCCGTAACGTCGCCAGTGAATTCGCCATCCTGGCCACTATGCGGGGCCTTGTTGCGGGCCAGGAACCACAGGCAGGCGGGGATCTGGGTGTTGGTAAACAGTTGGCCCGGCAGGGCAACCATGCATTCGACCCGATCGTCGTCGACCAGGGCCTTGCGGATATCGCTCTCGCCGCCGGTGGTGGAGGTCATCGAGCCGTTGGCCAGCACCGTGCCCATGCGACCGTTGGCGTTGAGCTTGGAGAGCATGTGCTGCAGCCAGGCGTAGTTGGCGTTATTGGCTGGCGGCAGGCCGTACTGCCAGCGCGGGTCGTCGGCCAGCACGTCGGCGCCCCAGGCCTTCACGTTGAACGGCGGATTGGTGAGGATGTAGTCAACCTTGAGGTGCGGGTGCTGGTCGTTGCGGAAGGTGTCGGCGGCCTTGCCGAAGCTGTAATCGATGCCGCGGATGGCCAGGTTCATGCAGGCCAGGCGCCAGGTGGCCGGGTTGGATTCCTGGCCGTAGACCGAGAGATTGTCGATCTGGCCCTCGTGGGCGCCGACGAACTTCTCCGAGTAGACGAACATCCCGCCCGAGCCCATGCAGGGGTCGTAGATGCGGCCTTTCCAGGGCGCCAGGATTTCGACCATCAGGCGCACGACCGAGCGCGGGGTGTAGAACTGGCCGGCTTTCTGGCCTTCTTTCAGGGCGAATTGGCCGAGGAAATACTCATAGACCTCCCCAAAGACGTCCTGGGCGTGGTGCTCGTCGGCGTCGAAGCTCAGCCCGGAGAAGATGTCGATGAGCTTGCCGAAGACGTGCGGCTCGACCTCGAGCTTGGCGAAGTCCTTGTAGAGCACGCCCTTGAGCGAGTCGTTCTCGCGCTCGATGGCGCGCATGGCCTCATCGAGCAATTTGGCGATCTGGGGCGACTTGGCGTTGTCGCGAATCTGCTGCCAGCGCGCCTCGTGCGGCACCCAGAAGACGTTGGCCTCGTCGTAGGCGTCACGATCCTCGACGATGTACTCGGCCTGATCCTCGCCGACGAAATACTCGCTCTCGGGGTCGCGCGCCCAGCGGTCGAGGTTCCGGCGCCGCAGCTCGAAGCGGTCGGAAACGTACTTGAGAAAGATCAGCCCCAGTACCGGGTGCTTGTAGGTAGCGGCATCCAGGTGTATGCGCAGGTTGTCGGCTGCTTCCCACAGCATCCGGCGAATGTCGTCGTTCAAGGCGTTTGCTCCCCGGCATCAGACGATCTGATCATACTCGGCCTGACCCTCGCCTTGCTCTGGCTGTGCGAAACGCCATGACCAGACCGTTAATCAAAGCCGCACTGCCAGCGGCAGCCCGCCCATGCTAGCCCGCATTATTCATGAATTCACTCGCGCCCTTGCTTGAGCCTTGTCCGCACAGCGGATTTTCCTCCCTCGGAAATACAGCCTGGTATTCCGCTCGGTCGGATAATCCGCTGTGCGAACAATCCCCTGCGCAATCATCGCGGCGATTCATGAATAATGCGGGCTAGTGGGCCACGCGGTAAACAAGGCGTCGCTCAGCTGTCGAGTTCGCTGACCGCCTGACCGGGGCGCAGTCGTTCGTTACCGCGTGTGACCACGCGATCGCCCGGCTGGATCGACCCGAACACCTCGATCAGGTCGCCGTCACCGATACCGGTCGTGACCCGGATTCGCCGCGCGGTGTTGTCGGCGTCAACGACGAAGACCGCCGCACCGTCGCCACGCAGCACCAGGGCATCGCGGGGCACCGCCAGCACCTCGCGCACGTCCGCGGTCGGGATGGTCACGCGCACGGTCTGCCCGACCGGCAGCGACTCATCGAGGTCGAGACGCAGCTCGAAGACATGACGCGACTCGTCGCCGACGCTGACCAGCGCTCTGAGCACCGCGTGCAGCATCTGCTCGCCGGCGCTGACCGCCAGCTCGTCACCGGGACGCACGTAACGGTAAAAGGCCAGTGGCGCCCGCGCCACGACTTCCAGATCATTGGCGTCCACCAGGCGGAGCACGCCCTCGCCGATGCCCAGCCGCTCGCCGGCCCGGGCTATGCGCTCGACCACCACGCCGGGAAATGGCGCCCGCAGTTCAGTGCGTTGTACCTGGTCCTCGATCTGATCGATTCGCGCCTGAATCACCGCCTGGTCGCCGCGCGCGATATCACGCTCGGACCGGGTCTGGTCGATCTGACTGGCAGCGGCCAGGTTGGTCTCGGCCAGCCGCTCGAAGCGCACGAGCTCGGCGTCGAGAAAGCGCAGCCGGGCCTGCGCACGACGCATCTCGGCTTGCAGCTCGACCAGCCTCAACCGCAGGTTGGTGTCTTCGATGCGCGCCAGCACAGCACCGGCCTCGACCCGGGTACCGACGTCGGCGATCTCGATCAGACGACCCTCGACCTCGGCCGACAATACGGCGTCGGCGCGGGAGACGACGGTACCGGCCACCTGCATGGTCGGCGCCATCGTGATCAACCGCGCCTCGCCGATCGTGACCGGCGCGGACTGACCGAACTGGGCTGCTGCCGGCAAGGCAGCAAGCAGCAGGACAAGCAGGGGCATTCTGATCAGCATCGATATCATCCTTGTATCGGCAGCGGCGCGTGTGCGGCCGACGGCTGCCGTTGTTCGTTGGTTCGCAGCAGACTGGGCAGGAGCACCAGGGTAAACAGTGCACTGACCGCCATGCCGCCGACGATGACGGCAGCAAGGCCGCGATAGAGTTCGGTACCGGCTCCCGGCAGCAGCAGCAGCGGCAACATGCCGAACATGCTGGTCAGGGTGCTCATCAGGATCGGCCGCAGGCGCAAACGCACGGCGCTGTGCACCGCGTCGCGCCGGCCGAGGCCCTCACGCTCGCCGTCGCGGGCACGGTAGACGAGCAGGATGGCGTTGTTGACGACCAGGCCGAGCAGGATCACGAAACCGATCATGGTCAGCATGTCCATCGCCTGACCGGTCAGCCAGCCGGTGATGCGCAGCGCCAGGATACCGCCGACTGTCGCCATCGGTATGGTCATCAGCACCAGCAGCGAATCGCGAAACGAGCGGAACAGGGCCGAAATCAGCAGGTAGAGGATCACCACGGCCAGCACGAAGCTGCCGGCCAGATTGGTCAGCGTCTCGCCAAGCGCTTCAGCCGTGCCCTGGTAGGTCACCGTGCCGTCGGGCGGCAGTGCGGCCCGAATGGCGGGTTCGGCTTCCAAGCGCAGCTGCTCCAGAGCTGTTTCCATGGGCATGCCTGATGGCGGAGTGACCTGCAGTGACAGCGTTCGGCGCCGGTCGACGCGACGGATCTGGTTGGGCCCGGCGGTGCGCTCCAGTCGCACCACCTCGCCGAGCGTGGCAATGCGCCCCGAGGGCGTGGCCAGCGGCAGTGACATCAGCTCCTCCGGGGTCAGCCATTCCTCGGCGCGCAGGATCACGTCCAGGCGCCGGTCGCCGTCAAAGTAATCGCCCAGAAAGGCGCCGTTACCCAGCGCCCGGATCAGCGTCGCCACGTCACTGCGCGTCCAGCCCAGCTCGGCGATGCGCCGATCGTCCGGAATCAGACGCAGCTCCGGCTCGGCCAGCTCCAGGCCGGGCTGCGGGCGAATCGTGGCCTCCGGCATCAGTGCCTGGATGCGGGCAAAGCCGACCTGGCCCGCCTCGAGCAGATCCTCGAAGTTCGCCGCCTGCAGGTTGATCTCGATCTGACGGCTGCCGCGCCCGCCGAAGATCGGCGAGCGGCCGGCGCGACCGAAGGTGTCGGGATATCCGGTGAGGATCTCGGAGTTGACCACCTCAAGCAGGGCATCCACCTCGGCGTCATCGGCTGCACGCATGCCCAGAAAAGCGCCGGTTCCGAAGAAACCCAGAAAGGTGTTGGCAATGGCCGGTTCGCGTTCGCCCTCGAGATGGGGAATCAGCCGCTCGTTGATCGGGTCGATCAGTTCGCGCTCGGCCGTATCCGGCCCCATTCCCGATGGCGTCTGCAGAAAGCCGAAGATGAAGTTCCGCTGGCCCTCGGGCAGGTAATCGGCCGGAGGCAGAAGCAGCGCGCCGACAACCAGCGGCCCCAGCGTCAGGCCGGCGATCCAGGCCCGTCGCTGCTTCGGTGTGTCGGTCAGACGCATGATGAAATCGGTGGAGGCTTGCCACCAGTGCGCGTGGCGGTCATTCAGCGGGGCGTCGCCGAGCAGGCGGTAGCTGGCCGTCGGCAGGACAACGATGGCAACCAGCAACGAACAGATGATCGCGGCCGATATGACGACGGCCAGATCGGCAAACAGCTGGCCGGCCTCGTCCTGCAGAAAGATGACCGGCAGGAAGATGGCCACCGTGGTGGCGGTCGAGGCCAGCAGCGCACCCCAGACTTGCCCGGTGCCACGATCGGCCGCTTCGAGCGGGGCGCGCCCCTGCTCTCGCTGACGCACGATGTTTTCGAGCACGACAATCGCGGCATCGAGCACCATGCCGGTGGCAAAGGCCAGTCCGGCCATGGAAATCACGTTGAGGGTGCGCCCGACGCCATCGAGCACCAGAAAAGAGAAACACAGGCACAGCGGTATGGCCAGCGCGACCATCAGCGTGGCGCGCAGTCTGCGGAAAAACCACCACAGCACCAGTACCGCCAGACTCATGCCGAGCAGCAGATTGGTTGCCACCATGCTCACCGACTGCCGGATGTAGATGGTATCGTCGCTGACCTGCTCGATCTGCAGGCCCGCCGGCGTCAGGTGCGACTGCTGCAGCTCGCTGATCACCGCCTGAATGTCGGCCATGACGGTCAGCACATTGACCCCTGGCTCGGCGATCACGTTCATGGCGATCGAAGGTCCGCCGTTCTGGGTCATGACCCCGCTCGAGTCGCGCATGACGCGCTCGACACTGGCCACATCACTCAAGAAAACGGGACTGCCCTCGCGCCAGTCCAGCACCAGGTTTTGCAGATCCTCAATGGCGTACTGCCCGGCAAAACGCAGCGTGTACTGGCGCCGACCGACTTCCTGAAAACCACCGGACACATCGCTGTTCTGCCCCAGGCGCTGGCCAACGCGGGTCAGATCGACGTCGATCGCCGCCGCACGATAGGGATCGAAAGTGATGCGCACCTCGAACGGGCGACCGCCGCGCGGGTTGGCCGACGACACGCCGGGGATGCGCTCCAGGCGCTCCTTGACGACCTCGTCGACAAAGTCCTGGTATTCGATGATGTCGCGGTCATTGCCGGGCAATGGACGGATGGAGAACCAGGCGACGGTGTCGCCAAACTGGTCGGAACCGACCCGGACCGTCGGTTCGGTGACATCGGCAGGGTAGCGCGGCACCTGGTTGAGCCGGTTGATGACTTCGATCAGCGCCCGGTTGAGATCGGCACCGACGCCAAACTCCAGGTTGATCGATCCCCGACCCTGACTGGCGGTGGCCGTCATTCGCTCCAGACCGGGCACGTCGCGCAGCTGGTTTTCCTGGGGCTCGAGAATCTCCGACTCGACCTCGGCCGGTGCCGCTGCGCGCCAGCCGGTCGAAATCGAAATGCTGGGCCGGTCGATATTGGGCGTCATCTGCACCGGCAGACGGGATATGCTGAGCAGACCGAAAATGACCAGCAGGATGCAGCCGACAGCAACAGCAACCGGATTACTCAGTCCAAGTCGGGTCAGGGGCAAGTTGGGGTCTCCGCTCGTGACAGGGCAACGTCAAGCCGGGAATCATTTCACTCCCGCAGTGAATGAATTGACAACGCTACAGCGGTTTGGTGCCGCCCGAAAATCAGGAAGCGGGGCGCTCCAGGTCGGCCACGGCGCGCACCCGGGCCGCATGCAGCGCATCGGCAATCGCCGGGCCGGCAAGCCCCTGGTCGATCAGCTCACGCACGTTGACACACTGCGCGCGTTCATGCGCCCGACGCAGAAATTCCGCCTGCGGATAGGACAGGTGTTCCCGGCCCTTGCGGCCGCGCCGGTCGGCCTCGCAGGCGAGCAGAAACGGTTCCAGACGCTGCGGCCGCCGGAAGGCATCGAGCGCTTCGAGCAGCTGCACAACGCGTGCCGGGCGCAGCTTCAGTGCGCGATGCGCGATCAGATGATAGTGACCGACCAGACGGGCCAGATCACGGCAGTCGGTCGGCACCCGCAAGCGCTCACTGACCGCATCGATCGCCGCCAGTCCGGCCTCTTCGTGGCCGGGATGACGCGGCAGCAACGCCGGCGGCGTCAGCGCCTTGCCGAGATCGTGGAGCAGGGCTGCGTAGCGCGCCGCCAGCGGGGCAGCCAGGACCGCGGCCTGGTCGACGACCATCAGGGTATGCACACCCGCGTCGATCTCGGGATGATAGTCGGCCACCTGTGGCACGCCGAACAGTCGGTCGATCTCCGGCAGGATGTCGGCCAGGGCCCCGGTCTCTCGCAAGAGCTCGAAAAAACGCGACGGCCGCTCGCTCATGAGCGCAGCCGAAAGCTCCTGCCAGACACGCTCGGCAACCAGCTGCCGGGTTTCACCTTCGGCAACCATGCGGCGACACAGCGCAAGCGTTTCCGCGGCCACCGAGAAGGTCGGAAAGCGGGCGGCAAAGCGTGCCAGCCGCAGAACACGCACCGGATCCTCGCCGAAGGCCGGTGAGACATGGCGCAACCGCTTATCGGCCAGGTCGGCACGACCGCCCCAGGGATCAACCAGTTCGCCTTCAGGCGTGCGGGCCATGGCGTTGATGGTCAGGTCGCGGCGCCGCAGGTCATCTTCGAGGGTCACATCCGGGCCGGCGTGAAAGGTAAAACCGCGATAGCCCGGACCCACCTTGCGCTCGGTTCGGGCCAGGGCATACTCCTCGCCGGTTTCCGGGTGAACGAAGACCGGGAAGTCGCGGCCGACCGGCCGAAAACCGCGCTGGATCATGACATCGGGCGAAGCACCGACCACCACCCAGTCATGGTCGGCCGGCTCGCGGCCTAGCAGAGCATCACGCACCGCCCCGCCGACCTGGTAGATGGCCAGCCCGCGCAGCCGCTCGTCATCCGGATTGCCGCTACGACTGCCCACGGCGCGCCTGACGACGGAAACGCTGGTAACGCTGCTGTTTGCCGCCATTGCCCAGCCAGGTCGGGGCCAGTTCAGCCAGCCCCCATGGACTGATCCCCAGCTCGCCAAAACCATTTCGGGCGCATACGCTGTCGAGTTTGAGCGACTTGTAGTTGTCGCTGGAAAATGGTTTGCCGGGCACCAGATCGAAGGCCAGTCCCTGGAGCCTGCCGAGCCAGTCGGGCAGACCGATCACGGCCCGGCGCAGACCGAGCCGGTCCCGCACCCAGCGAACCACCTCGATCAGGGTCCACGCCTCCGAGCCGCAAAGCTCGTAGGTCTTGCCGTAACTGCGCTCGTCGTCCAGCGCCAGCGCGAAGGCCTCGGTGACATCGCCCACGTAGACCGGCGCGAAGCGGGCCCGCGGGCGGGCCAGCGGCAGCACCGGAGAGATTCGCAGCAAGGTGGCAAAGCGGTTGAGGAAGCTGTCGTCGGGACCGAAAATCGTCGATGGCCGAAAGAGGGTCGTCATCAGCCGCCCGTCGCGCTGTGCCGCACGCACGCGCGCCTCGCCGCCGCCGCGCGTGCGCAGGTAGTGGCTATCGCCGCGTCCGGCATTGAGCGCGCTCATCTGCAGCAGTCGCCCGACGCCAGCCTGTGCACAGCACTCGATGACCGTCTCGACCAGCTCGACATGGGCGCGCCGGAACCCGGCGCCGCCGAAGCCGCGCTCGTTGAGAATCCCGACCAGGTTGATCACCGCGTCGTGTCCGCTGAGCTCCTGGCCCAGCGCGGCCGCATCGTGGGGGTCGAACTGCCGGATGCGGACTCCGGGCACCACGCGAAGCTGCCGGCATCCCGGAGCGTAGCGGGTGGCAATGGTCACGGCATGACCATCGCGGCTCAGGCGCCGGGCCAGGTGACCGCCGACAAATCCGGAACCCCCGAGCATCAGTATCTTCATTACCTTGATCCTCTCGTGTTGACAGGGTGGTGGCTGCTTCTACGGCGCACAAGCGAACGCAGCGGCCCCCGCCTGCGGCGCGATCTGTGCCGCAAGCAGCCGGGGCGGCCGCTGCAGCTGCCACTCGTAGATCGTGGCAAATGCCAGAACGCGCGGCACGTAGTCGCGTGTCTCATGATACGGCAGCGTTTCGATCCAGACATCCGCCTGACCATTCGGGCGCTCATCGAGCCAGCGCGTCGCGGCGCCGATGCCGGCGTTGTAGGCGGCCGCCACCGCCACCCAGTCACCGGAAAAGCGGCGCTCGAGTTCGGCCAGGTGTGCCACGCCCAGCGCCACGTTGACGGCCGGATTGCGCAGCGCTGAGGGGCCGGTGTAACTCAGGCCGTTGCGCGCAGCCACGGCGCGCGCGGTCGAGGGCATGAGCTGCATCAGCCCAATGGCGCCGGCCGGGGAGCGTGCATCAGGCTGCATGGCCGACTCGGCCCGCATCAGGCCATAGGCCAGCGCGGGGTCGATACCCCAGCGGCGGGCGGCCTCCAGCACGCGGCCTTTTTCGGCCAGCGGAAACCGCCACGGATAGGCGCGCGTGGTGCCGGCATCGTTGAACGCGCGAATGGCCAGATCGTGCCAGCCATGGCCGGCCGCCAGCAGCGCCGCCTGCTCCAGTTCGGCGGCCACCAGACGTCGGGCCACGCGTGCCCAGGTCTGCCGCGCGTGGTTGATCAGTCCGACATGGAACAGCTCCAGCGCGCGCTCGAATTCCGCGTCACGCATCAGGCGCCGCTGTATGGCCGCGTCGGCGGCCACGTCCTGCTCGCACAGATTCAATGGCTGACCCAGGCGGGCAGCGGCCAGGAATCCGTAATAGCTGCTCTCGGCGGCCAGCGAGGCAAACGCCACGAGCGCTTCCGGGCGACTCATTTCGGCCAGCGCCCGGCCGCGCCAGTAGCGCCAGCGCGAGCGGGCCTGATCCCGCAGCGGCATGGCCTGGATACTCGACAGCACATCCGGCCAGTCACCCTGGGCCAGTGCAGCCCGCGCCCGCCAGGCCATCATCTGCGCATCGCGCATCGTTTCGGGCAAGGCATCGATCGCGTCGATCGCGCCGGCGTCCAGCGCCACGGCGCGAAACAGGGCGATCTCGCGCTCGATGCGTTCGCGCCTGGCCGGGTCCAGCCCGAATCGATCGCGCAGTGAATGCCAGCGCGCCTCGGCGCGCGCCCAGTCTTCCCGAGCCAGCCGCTTGATGCCCCACGCCACCAGGGCCCGGGAACGATCATGGTCACGCCAGCGCCTGGCCTGCCGCAGCGTAGCGTCCGGACGGCTGTACATGGTCAGCCAGTGATCGGCCCAGGGGCGTTCGGTCGGCGGCAGATAACGCTTGAGATAACCGGCCAGCTGGTGCTCGCCGGCCTCAACGGCAAGCAGAAAGCGGCGCCA